>CAZRTM010000095.1:0-17312 GCA_964602995.1 uncultured Ardenticatenaceae bacterium | reverse complement strand
CATCACCGAACGGGCCGACATCAGCGAAACCTCGTGTTCGCCGGAGCGGCCGCCGAAGACAACGCCAACCCGCAGCTTACGCTTCTGCCTCTTCTCAGGCTGGGCGCTGTGGTTATTCTTTTCGGCGGGCTTGCTCTCACTCTTACTCATCCAATCTCACTCTTGTTCGTCGCCACTCTCAGGCGCATCCATCTCATCAAAACGCCAGTCACCGGCCAGCTCAACTTCCAGATCCAGCTCCACGCCAAACTGCTCGCGCACCGCGTGCCACGCTTCCACAATCAAGGCCCGCACATCTTCGGCCGTGGCCTCGCCCTCGTTGACGAAAAAGTTGGCGTGCTTCTCAGAAATGCGCGCAGCGCCGGCCCGGAATCCTTTCAACCCTGCGGCGTCAATCAAATACCCGGCGTAATAATGCTCCGGATTCTTAAACATCGAACCCATGCTGGCGCCCGCCGGCTGTGACTGTTTGCGATGGGCCGTAAAGCCGTCGGCCCGCGCCATCAGCACGTCAACCGGCTCTGGCTTCAACTCCAGCTCGGCGGCCAGCACAACACGCCGCGGCCCACCGTCGGCAAATTCTCGCTTCAGCACGCTGTCACGGTAGCCATATCCCATCTCTTCCCGGCTGTAAATACGCGCCCCGTCGCCTGGTTCCCAGACTGTGGCCGCCACCAGTGTGCCGTTCATATCACCACCGTGTGCCCCGGCATTGCCAACCACCGCGCCGCCCACGGTGCCGGGCACGCTGACCGCCCATTCCAGGCCGCCCAGCCCCTTGGCGATGCACTGCCGCGCCAGGGAAGATAGATTCATGCCACTCTCGACGGCACAAACCACGCTGAAACCGGTGTTGCGGAACTTGACCTCGCGCGCGCGGTTCATAATCACCAGCCCGCGCACCCCGGCGTCGGCCACCAGGATATTAGAGCCGCCGCCCAGCACCATATATGGAATATCCTGGGCATACGCCAGCTCCACAGCAGTTTGCAGCTCAGTTACATTGCGCACGATCACGAACATATCGGCAGGGCCACCCACACGCGCTGATGTGTAGCGAGCCATCGGCACGTTGACCTTAAACTCGTCACCAAAAACCTCACGAAAACGGGTCACTGCCATCTGCCATACAGCCGTCTGTACGTCCATCACTTCTTTGTTCCCTCTTCCTTCAACTTTGCTACCAGGCGGCGCACAGCTTCTACTGAAACGTTCTGCGCCAGGGCGGGTGCATCTTTCTTCTCAAATGTGGCGCCGGCCCGTTTCTTTTGCTTCTCTTCTGTCATGCCTTCCCTCCTAAACCTGCATCACGCTGTTCTAAGCGCAAACGTAATCCTTCCAGCACCCAGCGCCCAACCTGGTCACCGTCACCGGCGCCCAGGGTCAAAATCACATCGCCTGGCCGCACGCGGTCCAGTATGTACTCCGCCGCATCCCGGCGGTCGCCAACGTGGACCACACCAGGATGCTCCATCCCGGCCACAACCTGCGCTGAGTCAACGCCGAGCGTCTCGTGTTCGCGGCTGCGAAAGATATCTAACACGAGCACGCGATCCGCATCCTCGAAGCAGGTTGCAAACTCCTGCAACAACAGGCGCGTCCGGCTGTAGGTATGTGGCTGCCATACGGCCCATACTCTGCGCCCTGGAAAGTGCTGGCGCGCTGCAGCCAGTGTGACGCGAATTTCCGTGGGATGGTGCGCATAATCGTCAATCACGGTCACGTCCTGCACACTGCCTACCACCTGGAAGCGCCGCCCAACGCCGCCAAAAGAAGCCAATGCCTCCACCAGGCCGGCAAAGGGCACGTCCAGCAAGCGGCAAACGGCAATCGCCGCCAGCGCGTTACGCACATTGTGTGCGCCCGGCACCCGCAGGCGAGCCACACCCAGGGTGTCGCCCTTCTCCAGGACTACAAAGTCGCTGCCGCCTAACTGGTTGGGTTGTACGTCCACTGCCGCATAATCGAGCGCCGTGGCGTCCCCGGAAATACCATACGTGAGCACCGTCACGTCATCCCGATCTATCTCCTGGCGCAGCGTCATGGCCCCAACATCATCGGCGCACAGCACAAGGCGCCCCCCTTGTGGCAGCCGCTCCACAAAGCGCAAAAACGCTTCACGGTATACCTCTGCCGTCGGGAACAGGTCAGGGTGGTCATGTTCCACATTCGTAATGACCCCAATCTGCGGTCGCAGGCCCAGGAACATATAATCGTATTCGTCAGCCTCGACGACGAACAGGTCGCTTTCTCCGGCCCGGCCATTGCGGTTCAATGTAGGCAGCACGCCACCAACAATGAACGAGGGGTCGCGCCCGGTCTCCAGCAACACGTGGGCGATCATGCTGGTCGTGGTCGTCTTGCCATGTGTCCCGGCAATGGCGATGCCCATCTGGTCCGCCATCAGGTGCCCCAGAAAATCGGCCCGTTTGAGCACCGGAATAGCGGCGGCGCGGGCAGCGACCAGCTCAGGATTGCTCTCAGGAACGGCCGAGGAGACGACCACCACATCCGCGCCCTCGATATTCTCGGCCGCGTGCCCCTGGAAGACCGTCGCCCCAGCCTGCGCCAGCGCCTCAGTCGTGCTGCTGCTCTGCAGGTCCGAGCCGGACACGGTGAAGTCCCGATCCAGCAACAACCAGGCGATGGCCGAGATGCCGCTGCCGGCCAGGCCCACCAGGTGCACATGCATACCGGACGTCAGGTCAAACGTGCGCTCTTGCACACTCTTCTCCTCTATTTGTGTCCGGATCTGGTCCATCAACATATCTTTCTAACCAATCGTGATAAGCTTGCACTGCTTACATTCAAATGCCACTAGACAAGGGCGATAATGACGATAAAAAAGGATGCAAAGAACAAGATTAACCACAAGGTGGGGCTGAATAAAGCCATCGGCAGGTACTCTGTCAGCGCCACCGCTGCCGCGGCCGCATCGGGCCGAATGATGATCGAAGGGTCAAACGGATACGGCTCGCCCGGCGGCAAACGGACATACCCCGCATTGGTAAGCTGGTACTCCAGAAAACCCCACAAGCCGCCAATAACCAGATAGCCGTTGACGGCGCCGATTACCGCGCCCAGAATTCTCTTTTCCAGATCACCGCGCAGTCGCTCGCCAAGACGCCCGCCACTGGCCTGGTTCGCGATGCGCGCCACAACCTGGTAGCTGAAAAAGGCAATCGTCGAGTGCCATATGGCCTGGATCCAGAACTGCTGGCGTCTCAAGGCCAGCGGGTCGGTTGCAATGGCGTCGCCGCCAACCAGCGCCCCCACGAGCCGGGTCAGGGCATCGCCGAACTGGATCAACGCCGCCAGAGAAGCAATCAGGCCGCTGAGCGCAATCACTTCGCGCTGCCACCCGCGCATGTAGCCAATCAGAGCGAAGAAAATAACCATAAACCAGAAAACGAACTGTAAGCTTACCATGCGCCGTTAACCCTTCCCCTTCTGTGCCAGTCCGGTTAGAAGCTGGGCCAGGTTGCTTGCCGCTTCTGGCACGTCCAATGCCTTCGCCGCAGCAGCCATTGCTGTTAATCTCGGTTCATCTCGCAAAATATTCTGCACCGTCGGTAGCAACTCATCTCCTAACTTCTCATCATCCACGCGCACAGCGGCGCCCTGGTCTGCCAGAAAATCGGCATTGACCTTCTGGTAGCGCCAGAAGTGCGGATAGGGCACCAGAACTGCCGGCACGCCAAAGGCCGGAGATTCCCCTAACATACTGGCGCCAGCGCGGGCCACCACCAGGTCTGCAGCCCGGAAGCCGGCTCCCATCCGCTCGTGTAGATAAGGATAGGGCCTGTAATAACGTCGCGCGTCCTCGCTTAGCCCGGCAGCAGCGACTTCCACGTTGGGCCAATCCAGCGTTCCGCTGACATGGATAACCTGGAACTCTTCCAACAGTTGTGACAGCACACTGAGCAGCGCGCGATTAATCGAGCGCGCGCCGCGGCTACCGCCAAAGACAAAGAGCGTCTTGCGCCCAGGGGTCAGGTCAAAGTGCGCCAGCGCCTCTTCGCGGCTCATTTCGCTCATAGCCCGCAGCTCTGGCCGCACCGGGTATCCCGTTACCACCGTCTTGCCCGGCGCGAAGTAGCGGGCCGACGCCGCCGTTGTCACAGCCACTTTGTCCACAAAACGGCTCAGGAAGCTGATCGCCTTTCCCGGCTCAACATCCGGCAGATAGATGGCGGCCGGCACCCGGCGCAGGCGACCGGTGAGGGCCACCGGCAGGTTGACATAGCCTCCGGTCATGAACAACACGTCAGGGCGGAAGCGGCCAAATATTCGCATTGTTGGACCCAGACTCCACATCAACCTGGCCAGATTCATCATTCTTACCCGTGGCGCGACCCCTACGACGGGTCCGCCGCTAATCGTTTCCAACTCAATCCCTGCGCGCGGCACCAGCTCTTCTTCCATCTGCCCGCGCGTTCCAATCCACAACACCTGCGCTGGGCCTGGCGCCGTCTCTCGCAGCTCACTGACTGCGGCCAGGGCGGGATATATGTGACCGCCCGTTCCGCCGCCGCAAACCAAGATCCGCACGTAGCGACTCCGTAACCGATTCTCGGGGCTGGCTGCGCGTGGTCAAATGGGCATCACGCGAGATATTGAGCAAAATCCCAGCTCCGACTAATGACGAAAGTAAAGAACTGCCTCCATAGCTGAGGAACGGTAGCGGGATACCTGTGAAAGGAATGACCGCAGTAATAACGGCAATGTTGATCAACGCCTGATAGCCCAACCAGCAGGTAATACCCAGCGCCAGCAGGAAGCCATAGGTGTCGCGGGCCTTTGTTGCCGTACGAATGCCACGCCACACCAGCAAACCGTACAGCAAGATAATCAGCAGGCTGCCGGCCAATCCCAGCTCTTCGCCCACAATGGCAAACACACCGTCTGTATGCGCCGCGGGAAGTGGGCCAAACTTCTGAGTGCTGTTGCCCAACCCGACGCCAAAAAGACCGCCAGAGCCGAGCGCAATCAACGCTTGCTTCACCTGCCAGATAGCCTGGTTTGGGTCACGCAACACTTCCTGCCAGGCGGCGATACGCGCTGCGGCGTGCGGGAAGGTGGTCATCAACACCAGGAAGATGCCACCACCCACGGCGCCTGCAATGACAATTTGGCGCAGCTCAGCGCCGGCCACGAAGAAGATGGTGAAGCTAATCAGCGCCACGAGGCCGGCCGTGCTCAGGTCTGGTTGCTGCACAATTAAGAAGCAAACCACGCCCGTAATCACAGCAAATGGCAGCAGGCCATAGGTGACATCCTTAATACGCTCTCCCTTTGACGAGAGCCAATGGGAGATGTAGAGGATGGTCGCCAGCTTGGCCAGCTCGCCGGGCTGGTAGGAGTTCTCATAAAGACCGCGCGTCGCGCCCAGACTCACCTCACCGATGAAGAGCAGAACGGTGAGCAGGAGCAGTGTGCTGCCCATAATCACGACCGAGAAGCGCCGTAGAATGTGGTAGTCAAACTGCATGATCATCAGAATGGCGAATAGACCGATGCCCAACGCCACCAACTGGCGGTGAAAGTAGTGCGTGGCGTCGTCGAAAAGCAGCAAACCCAGGTCGAACGTTGTGCTATAGACCATCAGCATACCGACCACTACCAGTCCGGTGATTCCCAGCAGTAGCCAGTAATCAAAATACAGCTTCAGGCCGGGCCGCACGCGGTCGCTCTTCTTTCTTACGACAGTTACCGTTGCCATAATGAGTTACCTTCACCACTTGCCTGTGGTATCTCTACAAAACCTTCTACCAGCCTCATTCTCTACAGCGCCTTCACCAACTGGCGAAAATGTTCGCCGCGCTCTTCAAAGTCCACGTAAGCATCGTAGCTGGTGCCACCGGGCGATAACAAGACCACATCTCCCGGCTGCGCCACACAGGATGCCTTCTCTACTGCTTCTTCTAACGAGCTGGCCCGGGTCAGCCCTGCCTGCAACGCCGGCTCCTGGCTCAACCGCTCTTCCAGCGCCGGAGCCAGGTCGCCAAACAGGATAATGTGGCGGGCGCGCCGTGCCACCTGCTGCACCCACGCATCCCAGTCCATCTTCTTGTCACGACCGCCGGCCAGCAAGACCAGTGGTTCTTCAAAGGCGTTGATCGCCGCCAGCGCCCGTTCGGGGGCGGTGGCAATCGAATCGTTGACGTATTGCACACCGCGCACCGTGGCCACCGGCTCCAACCGGTGCGCCACGCCGCTGAAATTACGGATGGCGCGGCGCATGGCCTCGATACCCACGCCCGCGGAGCTGGCTAAGGTGATAGCAGCAAGCACGTTCAGCACGTTGTGCCTCCCGCGCAGCCGAACTTCCCCGACTTCACACACGACTGTCTCGCTGCTTTCATCCCTTAGCCAGACCTGCCCCGCGCGCATATAAGCGCCGTCGTTCACTTGCTCTTTCAGGCTGAAGGTGCGTAGTCGCCCGCGCACCAGCGGTTGCAATTGCATGGCGCCCGGGTCGTCGGCGCACAACACCGCTACATCATCAGCCGTCTGATGCCGCAAAATATTCGCTTTGGCCGAGATATACGCTTCCATCGTCTCGTGCCGGTCCAGATGGTTCGGCGTAATGTTCAGCACGGCGGCAACCTGTGGGCTTTTCACCCGCTCATGGCCAAACGCCGGGTCCCACAGCTCAAGCTGAAAACTGGACAGCTCCTGGACCACCAGGTCGCCGGCATCCATCTGCTCCAGGTCGGAAATGAGCGGACGGCCAATGTTGCCACCCACCCATGTCTGGCGACCGCTCTCACGACACATGGCTCCGGTCAGTGCCGTCGTCGTCGTCTTGCCGGCCGAACCGGTAATACCCAGGACAGGCGCCGGACAGCGCAACATGAATTCAAGCGAATCGTTCGTAATACGAATGCCGCGCTGTTGCGCCGCGGCTACGATGGGCGCGGAAAGGGGCACACCACCGCTCAGCGCCAGCGCGTCCGTGCCGTCCAACAGGCTCGGTGGATGCTCGCCGAGGACAAAAGTGATATCCAGGTCACTCAGCTCAGACAGGGTGTCCTGCAGCACGCCGGCAGCGCGCAGGTCAGAGACGACGACTTCAGCGCCTGCCTCTGCTGCATAGCGGGCCAGTGCCCTACCCTGTCGCGCTAATCCCAAAATCACGATCCGTTTCCCTGCAAACTCATCCATTACACCAGCGCCAGTGAAATACCAACCATCGCCGCTAACAGCCCAACCAGCCACCAGCGTTGCACAATTTGCGTCTCGCTCCAGCCCAGCAACACAAAGTGATTGTGCAGAGGCGCCATACGGAACGGGCGAATATCCTTGCCCAAGAAACGCCGCGTCAGAACGGCCGACGCCACCTGCAACATAGTGGAAAGCATCGTCGCCACCGGCACTAGTGCAATCACCGGCAAGATGAGCCACTGATTCGTCATCAGGGCCACCACGCCCAGCGCGCCGCCCAACGCTTGCGAGCCGACATCGCCCATGAACATCTGAGCCGGGTGCGCATTGAACCACAAGAAGGCGAAACAGGAGCCAACGACGACGAAGCTAAAGACCAGCAAAAACTGCTGATCCTGCAAAAAGGCGATGATGCCATAGGCCGTGAACGCCGTAGCAGCGATGACGCCGGCCAGACCATCCAGGCCATCCGTCAGATTGACAGCATTGGCCATTCCCGCAATGAGGAAGACCGCAATCGGGATGTACCAGATGCCGATATCCACCAAGACCTGCACCGTGGGGACGGCCACCAGGCCGCGCCCGTCATTCACCACCCAATAGAGCAAAACGGCCGCCACGGCAGCGATACCAAGCTGGTACCAGATTTTATGGCGGGCCAACATGCCCACACCGGGTCGCTGTCGCAGGCCCTGATAATCATCAATGCCACCCAATATGGAGTAAGCAACCATAACGCCCAAAGGAATCACCACACTCTCGGCAATCTCCAGGTTCTGCACCAGTTGCACGATGTTCACGACAATGCTGATGATGACGGTCCAGCCTACGATGAGCATGCCACCCATTGCCGGCGTGCCCATCTTGGCCATGTGCGACTCGGGCCCTTCAATCCGTATCTGCTTGCCCAGCCGCAGACGGCGCATTATCTCGACCAGGGGGCTGCCCCAGATAACGGCCATCACAAACGTAAATCCACCTAAAGTTAATGCAAATGCCATAAGTCACTCTCGCCTGCACCGGCGGCGCATAGCGATTTCATCCACTACTTAACAATTTCTGTCTGGCTGCGGCGCGCCAGCGCGGCAACCACCTGATCAAGAGCAACACCGCGCGATCCTTTGACCAGCACCACATCGCCGGCTTCAATCAGCTCTTCCAACAACGGTATCGCCTCACTCGCTTCGTCTACACTCATCACTCGTTCCCGGCTCATGCCGGCGCGCAACGCCTCCTCGGCAATCAACCGCCCGCGCGGGCCAACCGTAACCAGGGTATGGGCCACATCTTTCGCGCGGCGACCCACCAGCCGGTGCGAGCGCTCTTCAGCCGGCCCTAGCTCCAGCATATCGCCCAGAACCGCAATGCGCCGGCCCTGCAAATCCTTCAGCAGGTTCAGCGCGGCAATGACCGACTCGGGGCTGGCGTTATAAGTGTCGTCCAGAATCAGCGCGCCATGCGGGCCGCGTTCCGTCACCAGACGTAACTGGGCGCGATCATCACGCAGGCCGTCCAGAATCTCTTCCCAGGCCATGCCCGCAGCCAGACCGGCGGCGCTGGCACGCAATGCCGTGTGCACGCTGTGCCGGCCCAGCAGCGGAACGTGCACCCTGAAGCTATCCCCCTCGTGGTGCATCGTGAAGCGCACGCCACCCAGCCCCATGGAAACAATATCGTCAGCCCATAGGTCTGCGCGGTTGTCCAGGCCATAGGTGAACAGTCGCGCCTCAGTGTGACGGGCCATGCCCATCACCAACGGCTCGTCCTGGTTCAAAATGGCCACACCGTGCGGCGGCAGCGCTTCGACCAGTTCCTGCTTGGCTGCCACAATTGCTTCCAGGCTACCCAGACGTGACATATGCACAGGGCCGACGATGGTCACAACGCCAACCTGTGGTTTGGCAATGTCACAAAGCAGCTCAATCTCACCCTGCGCGTACATGCCCATCTCCAGCACCACTTGCTGATGATAGGGGCGCAGGTTCATGAGGGTTAGCGGCAGGCCAATCTCATTATTGTAATTACCTTCCGATTTTAAGGTACGAAAACGGCGTGAAAGAACGGCATAAGTCAGCTCTTTTGTAGACGTCTTGCCCACACTGCCGGTGATCCCGATCACCTGCACGTCGAACTGATTGCGCCAGTACCGTGCTAACTGCTGCAAGCCCTGCTCGCTGTCTTCAACCACAATTTGCAGCGGCTGCGACACCGTCAGCTCTGACAGCTCCTGGCCGTCAGCTCCATCGCGAGTATCGACGGTCAAAATGCCGTCCACGACGGGCCGTTCTACCATGACCGCCACAGCGCCATCATCCAACGCCTCGGTCACAAAATCGTGCCCGTCAAGCTGCTCGCCTTCAAATGCAATAAATAAGGCCCCTGGCTGCACCTGGCGGCTGTCAATCACCACCGATTGAACCGGTGGCTCAGTGCCATCGGCCCGGTAATCTGTCAGTGCTTCCAGAAGGTGCCCGAGAGTAAGCATGGTCAGAATTGATACCTTAGAGTGAACCGTTGAACATCCGAAACTTAATTCCCTCTCAACTCAGCAATTCCTGCCTCGAGTCGCACCGAATCAGGCGGAACGTTGAGCAGGACAACCAGTTCCTGCATAAGCTCTGAAAAGGTAGGCGCAGCAGTCTGCGAACCCCACGGCGACGTCGTCATGCGGTCCAGCTTAACCAGCACAATCATCTCCGGGTCGTCGGCCGGCAACCAGCCGATGAAGGAACCAATCGTCGCGTCGGTGAGATAGACGCCGTTTTCGGGAATCTCAGAGGTGCCCGTCTTGCCGGCGACTGTATAGCCCTCAACCTGCGCCGTTTCCGTTTCGCGACTCACGGCCGTGATAGCCATTGTGTTCAGTTGCTGCGCCGTTTCTTCGCTGATGGGCCGGCTGGACACCGTCGGTTCGTGGCGGTACACACGGCCATTGCTGTGAATTTCCTGCACCACGTGCGGCTGCATCAGGCGACCGCCATTGGCGATGGCTGAAGCCGACGAGATCATCTGCAGCGGTGTCACGGCGATACCCTGGCCGTAGGAGTTGGTAGCAATGAACGATTCCGTCCAGAAGGCGCTGCCCGGCAGGTGCATCGTGCCGCCCACCTCAGACATCAGGTCAATCCCCGTGGGCCGGCCAAAACCAAACCGTTCCATATAGGCATAGAAGGCATCAGTCCCGGTCCAGGTCGCAATCGTCGCCGCACCCACATTAAGCGAGCGCGCCAGCAACGTGGTCATGTCGGTCGTACCGGGGCCGCTACGGTCCCAGTTATAGGTGACGTGACCGCCAACTTCCAACATGCCGGTATCATTATAGGTAGATTGCGGCGTCACAGTGCCTGAATCGAGCGCGGCGGCCATCGTAATCAGCTTCATTACTGAACCCGGTTCATACTGCTTGCTGATTGCCGGGTTCAACAGCAAGGACTTATCCTCCTCGTAAAATCGATACGGTGAGTAGCAGGGATCATTAGCCATAGCCAGGATGGCTCCGGTACGCGGGTCCATCACAATAATCGTGCCACTCTGCGCTCCATATTCACGGATGGCGCGCTGCAGGTGCTGCTCAACCGCGAACTGCACCGAACGGTCGATGGTCAGAACCAGGTCGGCTCCTTCACGGGCAATCACGCTGCGCTGTGGCGTCAGCGGCGAAATGCTGCGCGTGTCGCTGGCAGCCTGCCCGGCCAGCTCTGTCTGATAATACCCTTCAAGCCCAGAACCACCCACACCGTTGAAATCAACATAACCCAGCACATGGCACATCAACTTACCCTGCGGGTAGATGCGCCGTGGTAAGGGGTCAATCTGTAAACCATCAAAAGGCAGCTCACGAATGGCATCTGCCACCTGCGCCGAAACACGCCCTGCCAACAAGACATAGGAGTTATCCGACTGTAGGAGTGCCAGCAATTCATAACGCGGCTTCTGCAAAATGGGCGCCAGGGCCGTCGCCATCTCTTCTGCTTCCACGATCAGGGAAGGTGAAGCCCCAATCTGGTAGTCGGCGCTGTTTCCGGCCAGCACCGCCCCATTCGCGTCGTAGATGATGCCACGATCAGGCTGGTCCACCACGCTAATTAGCTGGATTCGCTCACCCTCTGCTTCCCAATGCGGCCCCTGCACCACCTGAAAAGCGATCAGGCGGCCTACAATAATGACGGAGGAAAATATAAATCCGATGACAATGAGCCACATTCGTCTGTGCTGGCTAGCGTTCACGTTCTTTCCCCTTACCTGGCACTTTCAGCGCCGTTCAGGTCGGGCTGCCCCGACTCGCCTCGAACCATATCGCCCAGCACACCTTCCAGCGCCAGGCGCAACGCTTCACCTATCGTACCCACCGGCTGCGGAGGTGGCGGCGGCGGTGTCTCCTCTACGGCCGGCGGCGAAACAATTGGATACTCAGAAATGGCCAGATACTCAATGTCGTCCGGCGCAGCGCGCTGGAAACCCAGGCGCACCGCCTCTTGCTGCAGCCGGTCCAGCGACTGCGCTTCTGCAATGCTGCGTTCCAATTCGGCGTTCTGGCGCTTCAACTCGTCCAGGTCGTTCTGCAATATCTGCACCCGGCGTCCGGTGCCCGCAATGCGGCTGGCCTGGTTCAGATAGATGGCGCCTAACAACGCCACCAGTCCTAAAATGACAAACCAGCCCATTGCCACCTGCGCGTCGGTCAGGATGCCAATGCGCCTTGCCTTCTGCCGCTGTTGTCTCCGGGAACTTCTGTTTGCCATTTCTGCCATTCTTCTTTCATTCGGACTATAGGCTATCGGCACAGTCCGGCTTATCTCCTACAATTTCTGGGCGACCCGCAATCGGGCGCTGCGACTCCTCGGGTTCTGCTCGATTTCCTCCTCACTGGCCATCACGACCTTTCGTGTGATCAGCTTTACCACCGGCTCTGTGTCACAGGTGCAAAACGGCTGCTCTGGCGGACAAACACAATCAAGCGTCAGTTCTCGCAGGTAATTCTTCACGAAGCGATCCTCCAGCGAGTGAAAGCTAATCACGGCCACTCGCCCGCCGGAGCGCAGCAAGTTGACCGCCGCCTCCAGCCCCTGCTCCAGCATCGCCAGCTCCTCATTGACGGCGATGCGCAGGGCCTGAAATAGCTGAGTGGCGGGGTGAATCCGCTTACGCCGCGCCCAGCCTGGCGCTTCCCGCTCGATGAGCTGCGCCAGCTCTTCTGTCGTGTGCAGCGGTCGCGCCGCCACAATGGCCCGTGCGTAGCGGCGGCTGTTCTGCACTTCACCATAACGCCAGAAGATGTCGGCCAACGCTTCCTGCGATAAATTGTTAATCAAATCGGCCGCTGTCTGTCCCTGCGTGGTGTCAAAACGCATATCCAGCGGCCCGGACCTCATAAAGGAAAAGCCGCGCTCGGCATCGTCGAGCTGTCGTGAAGAAAGGCCCAGGTCTAACAAAATGCCATCCACCTCGTCGAAGCCATGTTCCGGAGCGAGCGTTCCCATCTCCGCATAACTGGCATGCACATACGTAACCCGTTCTCCATAGGCCCGTAACTGTTCACGAGCAAAGCTGAGCGCTTCTGGGTCCCGGTCAAAGGCCAGCAAACGGCCATCTGGCGACGAAGCTTCCAATATCCCGGCCGCATGCCCCCCCGCTCCCAACGTGCCATCGATATATTTACCGCCGTCACGGGGTTGCAAGAGGGCCAAAACTTCGTCATAAAGAACCGGAACATGTTCATCCATTTGGAGATTGGAGACTGGAGACTGGAGATTGGAGATTGGAGGCTGACCTTTCACTTGCATAATCTCCAATCTCTAATTCTCCAATCTCCGATCTCTATATTCCTAGTGCCTCCCAACGAGACACATCATCATTACTTTCAATCGACTCGCGCACCGGCTGCCAGGCATCGGCGCTCCATATCTCGATATAATTGAAAACACCGGCGATGACCACTTCGCCGTCAATGGCCGCAAAGTCGCGCAGATATTGCGGCAACACGATACGACCCTGGCGGTCTGGTGCGAGGTCCACAGCACCCGAGAAAACCCGGCGGCGGAACGCGCGCACGTCTTCGTCGCCAAGCGGCCGGGCGGCAATCCGTTCTGCCAGCGCTTCCCACTCAGCCAGCGGGAATACCATCAAATTTTGGTCAAACCCACGGGTGACAACGAGTCCGGACGCCAGCTCACCTCGGAATTTCGCCGGGATGGTGACTCGACCTTTGTCATCGATGGTGTGTGTATACTCACCGAGAAACATTGTGCTCTTACGGTCTTTGCGATTTTGAGGTCAAGATCGAGAAATGGCTGGCGGATTCCTACTTCCCAATCTGGTCGAAGTGTGGTATGCTGTACCAGGAATAGAACATCTGTGCTAAATGCCCCATTTAGTTGTGGATTTCTATCCCTGTAGGGCCGTTTTGCCCCACTTTACCCCACTTCGACCCACATTCTGGGAACAGTATACACCAAACGCAGATCGCTGTGAAGAAGCTTTGGGTACTAACAGACATATTTTAAGGTACAGTTTGAAGCGCCTATTCTGTGACTTCTGTACAGTCAAAACAGGCCGAAAACGCCGTGAAATGGGTGCTCTCCGCAACAACGAGGTCCAATGTCCACGAAGCACAAAGCGCAATGTTGCTATGTAGAAGGCAGTCGTATTAAACGCAGGCCTCTGTGGTGATAATTGCCACTTCCTCGCCCTTTACCTGCATACCCGCATCATCCTGGTTATGCCACCAACGCGACCTTCCCTTTCTCACACTTCTTGCCACGGCCAACAGACGGCGTTATAGCTCCCGTGGCAAGCCCGGGTTTACCGACTGGCAACCTTTGCGGCACGACGCAAAAGTTGCCCCCACTTCCAATCTTCCATTCGGTACTTCTGCAAGAATACGCCACTGGCACGGACTGCTGATTGCATTGGCGTGAAAACATTTTAACGCATTTTTCACGCTTTTCAAGTCCTATTAGCCAAAAAGTACTGTTGAATTGGGATTTTGATTGAAGTATAGGTTCCCGTTCGGCTCCGATCCCCCGGTTGCCGCCTAGATTTTGCTCTTCTTCGCCACTTCTTCTTCGGCCAGCGTCGCCAGGAATCGTTTCTCCTCTTCACTGAGTTCGGCAGAAAGCAACAGTTCAGGCCTACGCTGCCACGTACGGCGTAACGCCTGCTGCCGCCGCCACTGCGCAATATTTGCCGCGTGGCCCGAACGCAGCACCTCAGGAACGCTCCAACCACGGAAGGTAGCAGGGCGTGTGTAGTGCGGTCCCTCCAAAAGGCCTGTGGCGTGGCTATCCTCATGCGCGGCATCCTCCGCCCCCAACACCCCCGGTATCAGCCGCGCCACGGCATCCACGACAACCATTGCCGCCAGCTCGCCCCCTGTCAGCACATAATCGCCAATCGAAATCTCGTCCGTGACCAGATGCTCACGCACGCGGTCGTCCACTCCCTCATAACGACCGCAGAGCAGCACCAGGCGCGGCCTTTGCGCCAGCTCCTGCACCACCTTTTGCGTCAGCAACCGTCCTTGCGGCGTCAGCAGCACCACTGGCAGCTCTTCTCCCGCGTCCGCGGGTGCATCTTCCTGCAACGCTTCCACGGCGCGGAAAATAGGCTCAGGTTTGAGGACCATCCCCCCACCCCCACCATAAGGCGGCTCATCCGTCACCCGGTGCTTATCAGTTGCGTAGTCGCGGATGTCGTGCAGGTGGATAGAGAGCAATCCCGCTTCCTGAGCGCGGCTCAAAATGCTGGCATCCAGGTAACAGGGGAACATCTCCGGAAACAGGGTCAAGATATCGATGCGCATGGCTCTATTATCTGGTTTGCCAGGCTCCAGACAAGCAAATACTGCCTGTACGCCGCGGAACAGCTATAATCCGGGGTAGCTTGAGTCATAGGAGGAAGGTGTGCGCATTCTGATCACCGGCGGGGAGGGCCAGTTGGGCCGCGCCTTGCGTCAGGCCCTGACCACCCACCAGCTTACCAGCATCGATTTGCCGGAAGTTGATATCACCGATCGCCAGGCCATCACCCGCGCCGTCGCCGAGGCCGAAGCCGAACTGGTCATTCACTGTGCAGCCTACACCGACGTAGACGGCTGCGCCCGTAACCCGGCTCTGGCCTACCGCGTCAACGGCCTGGGTACGCAAAATGTGGCCCTGGCCTGTCTCGAACTTGGCGCCGAGCTGGTTCACATCAGCACCAATGAGGTCTTTAGCGGTGACAACCCCAACGGTTACGAAGAGTGGATGCCCATCGCTCCGCGCAACCCCTACGCCCGCTCCAAGGCAGCGGCTGAATTTCACGTCCGCCATCTCTTGCAGCGAGCCTACATTGTGCGCATCGCCTGGGCCTATGCGCCGGGCGGGCGCAACTTCATCCACGCCATCCTGCGCCGCGCGCGAGAGAAGGGGCAGGTACGGGTCGTAACCGACGAAGTGGGCAACCCCACCTATATGCACGACGTGGCCGTGGCCATTGGCCAGCTCATCGCAACGGGCCAGTACGGCACCTACCATTTTGTCAACAGCGGCGCCTGCTCCCGCTGGGAGTTCGCCAACGAAATCCTGCGCCTGGCCGGCCTGGACCATGTGCAAAACACCCCCATTTTGAGCAGTGAATTCCAGCGCGCTTCCACGCCGCCGCCGTTTGCCGCCCTGCACAACACGGCCGGTGCGGCCCTGGGCATCACCCTGCGCCCCTGGCAAGACGCGCTGGCCGACTTTATGAAACAGGAGAATGAAATAGCCCATGATCTCTGAGAAGCAAATTACGCCCCCGGTTGCTGCAAAGCGCCCCTACGAAATCACCGTCAACAGCCACACGCGCCTTGACGACTACTACTGGCTGCGCGAGCGCGACAACCAGGAAGTCCTCGACTACTTAAAGGCCGAGAATGACTATACGCAGGCCATGCTGGCCCACACTGAAGCGCTGCAGGAACAGCTCTACCAGGAGATGCTGGGCCGTATCCAGGAAACGGACCAGAGTGTGCCCGAGCGCGTTGGCGCCTACTACTATTACACGCGTACCGAAGAAGGAAAGGAATATCCCATTTACTGCCGTAAAGAAGGGTCGCTGGAGGCCGCAGAGGAAATCCTGCTCGATCTCAACGAGCTGGCCGCAGGGCACGACTACCTGGAGCTGGGTATCTTCAAGGTCAGCCCTGACCACCGCCTGCTGGCCTACTCCCTCGACACCAACGGCTCCGAGGAATACACCATCTCCTTTAAGGATCTCAGCAGCGGCTCGCTGTTGCCAGACCAGATCCACAACACCAGCTACTCCGCCGAATGGGCCGCCGACAGCCAGACCCTCCTCTACACGACGATGGACCAGGCCAAGCGCACCGATAAGATCTGGCGTCATAAGCTGGGCGACAACGTGGAGCAGGATGAGATGTTGCTGCACGAGCCAGACGAGCTGTACCGTGTCTATATCTACAAGACCAAGGACAGTCGCTACCTGATTCTGGTTGACCAGAGCCTGGAAACCAGCGAGCTGCGCTTCATCGATGCCTCCCTCAGTGGCGACGAGGCGGCGCTGATTCACCCGCGCCAGGCGGGTATGCGCTATTATGTGGAACACCACAACGGCACCTTCTATATTCTGACCAACGACGAGGCCGAGAATTTCCGCCTGATGACCGCCCCGGTCAGCGCGCCCCAAAAGGAAAAGTGGCAGGAGAAGATCGCACACCGTGAGGACGTGCAGCTCGACGACATGGAGCTGTTTACCAGTCACCTGGTACTCTACGAACGCCAGAACGGCCTGCGCACTATCCGTATTGAAGAGTTGGCCACGGGCGACGTTTCCTACGTCGACTTCCCCGAACCAGTCTACACCTTTGCCACCAATCGCAATCCGGAATTCGACACCGAGCTACTGCGCTTCACCTACCAGTCGCTGACCACGCCCAACTCAGTCTATGACTACAACATGCGCACACACGAGCGCGAGCTGAAGAAACGGGAGCCGGTCAAAGGGTACGATCCCGACCAGTACCGCTCCGAGCGCATCTTCGCCCGCGCCGAAGACGGGACAGAAGTGCCGATTTCGCTGGTCTACAAGGCCGACCTCTTCGACGTCGAGCAACCCGTCCCCTGTCTACTCTATGGCTACGGTTCTTACGGCTACAGTATGGACCCCTA
>CAZRTM010000094.1:12857-17428 GCA_964602995.1 uncultured Ardenticatenaceae bacterium | reverse complement strand
AGCCATCGCCGTAGGCCATCTGCACTCCATTCCAGAAGGCGTTGGCGTAAGGGCAAGAAGCCCCGGGTCTACAATAGTCCGTCGTCGAAATCAGCGTCATACCCGCGTCATCCAGGCTATCCCGGCCATGCTGATTCATGAAGAAGTCGTAGGTATCACCTGCATAGTCGTGCGCGTTATCAACGTCGGCATCGCCAACTGGACCCTGGCCCTCGCTACGTCGCAGCGTGCCCGGTAACGTGTTGGTGTTTCCGGCATCGTACGTCTTACGATCCTTGGCCATATGTACCTGGTTAAAGTTGAGGGCGATGACGCCAGTATGGGCATCTACCAGCACCAGCTCGCGGATGGGTAGCAGCTCAACGCCGGTCACTTCCGTGCGCCACACCAGGCTGCTGAAATCCGGACCAGGACCGCCCAGCAAAGCGCGGTCGTAGATCCATAGTTCTGGCTCGCTGACCTGCAGCTGAGACACCTCGTAGCCACGATCCTTGGCTGCCTTCTCCAACGCCAACTGGCGCGCTGTTTCGGCGGCAACCACGGGCGTCACATCCAGCTCGATGTCGGGCAAGATCTCACCATTGACTGAGAGAATGCTCTTGCCGCTGTTCAACTGCACCATCAGCTCGCCGGCCAGGACCGGAATGCCCTGGTAGGTTTGCTGGTAGCGCACGACGGAACGGCCATCGTCGAGCGTGCGCTCGTTCATCAGTGATAGATCACGGTGGGCGTCGGCAACACCAAAGAGCGAACCGTATTGGCTCAGAAACGAGCGCGCGGTCTGGTCTGCGGTCAAATTGCCTTCAGAAAAAGAGCGGTTAGCAATTCCTGTTTTTGTCATCGCGCCCAGGAAGCGAACCTTTCCCGTCTCGCTGTGATGAGAAAGTCGAATCTCACCACCAGCCGCCTGCTGCAAAGCCTGAAGCAGATCTTGCTGAGCCTGTGGGTGATGTGGTTCAATGGCGGCTGCAGAAGCCCATTGGGAAATGGCAGCCACCAGGATGATGACGCCAACAAGCCCAGCCCATATCTGTAAACGGCCTTTCATATTGAATGTCTCCTATTTAGTGGTTTTAAACAGTAAACGTGAGCTACAGGGGAAGGTTCGACAAGTGAGTAAGAAACAGTACAGATGGCTACCTCCTATTGGAAGATGGCGTGGGACAACGCGACCCCTCCACAATATGTTACAATCGGAGGATAGTATCACATCACAAATAAAGCGTCAGTAAATTCCGTTACAGCCACCCATTTTCTGCTCGCTCCCGCTGCTTCCTACCCTTTCACATACGATAGCTTCTCCCACACACGCCCCTCGCGTACGCGGAAGAGGTCCACCCCACGCACGTGACCATCATCACTCCAGTGGTAGAGCCAGCGCACAACGCAGCGGTCGCCCGCGGCGAAGATTTCCTCAACCTGGAAATGGGCCTGCGGCGCGGACTCAAAGAAGGAGAGGAAAGCAGCGCGCACGGCCTGGCGGCCGTGATAGCGCGTGCCGTCCGGCGCCGGATTTGTGTTCTCAAAAACGCAATCATCGGCCATCAGCGCCATCACAGCCTCAATATCCTGGCGGTAGAAAGCGTCGTTGAACTGCCTGATAACGGATAGGGTCGAGGATTGTTCACGGGTCAGATCGTCGCTTCGATTGTCCATCATTGCCCCTTTCTCACGGTTCAAACGGACCAGGAAATTGCCCTTGCATTGTAAAGGACGTTAGCCTCCGAACCAAAACTTTTATTTATGCAAAGTTACTAGAAGGCCTGCCGCAGGTTAGCCAGGTACGATATAATCACAAACATGACGAGTATAGATGATAGGGGACAACGAAAGCGCCGCGTGATGCTGCTGATGAAATCCAGCACCTACCGCGCCCCCGATTTTTTGGAAGCAGCCGAAGCGCTGGATGCCGGCGTTGAGGTGATCAAAGTAGTGGACGCCCCCGAGGCGCTGGCACAGCGGCGGCCGGATCTACTTACGGCCGATTTCAGCCAGTTGGACGCTGCGACAGAGACCATTGTTGACTTCGCGGGCCAACGAGCGGTCGATGCTATCCTGGCTGTAGACGACAGCGGAGCGTTGCTGGCGGCGCGGGCTGCCAATGCCCTGGGGCTGCCTCATAACGACCCCGCCGCGGCCGAAGCGGCTCGTGACAAGTATCAGATGCGGCGCCTGATGGCGCAGCGCGGTGTACCTGTCCCTGGTTTCCGCCGCTTCAATGTCGCAGACGACGTGGGCGACATTGCGCAACAGGTCTCCTACCCCTGTGTGGTCAAGCCTCTGCGCCTATCGGGCAGCCAGGGTGTGATGCGCGCCGACAACGCGGACGAGCTAAGAACAGCCATAGCGCGGCTGACGCGGATGTTGCAGAGCCTGGGCCACAGCGAAACAGAGCAATTTTTCCTGGTTGAAGATTACATCCCGGGCGTGGAAGTGGCGCTGGAAGGGATGTTGGACAAGGGACAGCTACACGTGCTGGCCCTCTTCGATAAACCAGATCCTCTGGAAGGGCCATTTTTTGAGGAGACGATTTACGTGACGCCCTCGCGGTTGCCGCAGGCTGTGCAGGAGCAGATTGCGCAGAGCACGGCGCAGGCGGCAGCGGCGCTTGGGCTGCAGCGCGGGCCGGTACATGCTGAGTTACGCATCAACGACGATGGGCCCTGGCTGCTAGAAATCGCCGGGCGCTCCATTGGTGGTCTTTGCTCGCGCACGCTGCGCTTTGGGGTTGATACCTCGCTGGAAACGCTGATTCTACAACAGGCGCTGGGCATGGAGATGGCTGACCTGGGTCGCGAACCAGACGCACGTGGCGTGATGATGATTCCCATTCCCAGGGCGGGGCTATTGCGAGGCTATAGCGGCCTGGAGGAAGCACAGGCGACGCCGCACGTGACGGAAGTAGATATTACGGCGCCGCTCAACCATATACTGACGCCGTTGCCGGAGGGAGATAGTTATCTGGGCTTCATTTTTGCGCGCGCCGGAACACCAGAAGAAGTGGAAACGGCGCTGCGCCAGGCCCATGCGCGGCTGCACTTCGAAATCGAGACCGTGATCCCCCTGAACGTAGGTCCCCTGGGTTAAGCCGGTTCAGCCCCCATCCTATGCGCAACTCATTTCTTTCGCGGCGCGCCTCCACCGGCGGCGGTCGACGGATCCATGTTAACAGCTGGCCCACCTCCGCCGAACAGGAATTCCTCCATCTGTTCCATCAGGAACTCCTGTGCTCGCGGATCGGCCAGATTCAGGCCATAGTGGTTAATCAGGATCGTCGATTGCTGCTGCCAAGATTTCCAGGCCAGCTTTGAGATCTCGTTGTAAATGCGCTCACCAAGCTCACCGGGAAATGGTTTCCGTTCCAAAGCCGGTAGCTCCTCGTCGTACTTGGCACAGTGGACCAGGGTGAGTGTCTTTTCATATCGCGCCATAAAAAACCTCTGTTCTTGCTCATTCTGCGCGTCAGGTATCTGATCACGGTCTCTCGTATAATAGATGGACGTCGCCAGGGCGTCAAAGAGTTGGCTGACGCCGGTCGCTGCGGCAACCAGACGCCATCGCCACCTATGTTACAACGGTTTGCTCAGCAAGAGATAAGATAAGCGAATGCGACTCATCTACTTTGGTATGGCCGGTATCCTCTCACTGGCTCCCCTGCAGGCGCTGTTGGAGGGCGGCTATGACATCCGCGCCGTTGTTGTGCCGGCTACGAGGGTTAAAACGGCCATACGACAGCTCCAGCCTGACCCCTCCCCCTCGCAGTTGCCAATGGCCAGCGCCTTTGTCGAGCGGGATGTGATACGCCTGGCCTGGGAGGCGCGCATCCCTGTCTTTGAAGCTGGTGATCTGCGGACCGACGCTGTGCAGCAACAAATAACGGATATAGCGCCTGCCCTGGCCTGCGTCTCCTGCTTCTCGCGGCGCATCCCAGCCCGGCTACTGGCGCTGCCCCGGCACGGCTTCCTCAATGTCCACCCCTCCCTGCTGCCCCATTATCGCGGCCCTTTCCCCCTTTTCTGGCAGTTACGAGAGGGCATACGCCAGAGCGGCGTGACCGTGCATTTCATGGACGAGGCGCTGGACAGCGGCGATATCGCGTTGCAGGAGACGTTTGCGCTGCCACCCGGCAGCTCAGGAGCAGAGCTAGAGAAGCTGGCGGGCGAACGGGGCGGCAAGCTGTTGGTGCAGGCCATACGTGAGCTAGAGGCAGGGACGTTGGAGCCACGCCCACAACCACCCGGCGGCTCCTACCAGCCAGCGCCACACACCGCCGATTTCGCCCTCGACCTGTCGTGGACCGCCGAACACGCCTACAACTTCATGCGCGGCACCGCCCATTGGGGCCATCCCTACCCGCTGCGCCTGCCTGATGGCAGCCATTTGCGCCTGCGCGAGGCCGTTGCCGTGGAGCCAGAGGCACAGCTTAGCGCCAGTTGGGTGCAGGAGGAAGCAGAGGTGCGGATCCAGTTTGCGCAGGGGGTGTTGCGGGCCAGGCTGGTTTGACGGGGGACGGTAAACGGTGGACGGTGTATGGTAGCGGTTTAGCGCACGGCGAAGATGACTGCGTATTC
>CAZRTM010000094.1:11078-12757 GCA_964602995.1 uncultured Ardenticatenaceae bacterium | reverse complement strand
ACGGTGGACGGTGTATGGTAGCGGTTTAGCGCACGGCGAAGATGACTGCGTATTCGTCGCGATACACTTCTTCCAGGCCCGGATCGGCGGCTGCTTCTGCGAGGAAATCGTCGTGGTTCAGGTCTGAGAATACGTAATTGGCGCCAAATCGCTCGCGGATAGCTGTGGACGGTAGCTCTACCTGGCCACGCGTGATAGCGACCCACTCCGCAAAAAGATCAGCATCCTGCAGCTCCATAAAGGTTGGATCCAGGCCTACGGTATAGGTCGCCTCGCCACCATAGAAGAAAAGGCGTGTGAAGTCGTCCCAGTCTGTCTGAAAGAGGCGCAAGTCGTCGCCCGCAGTCTCTCGCAGCCAGAGCGTCGCAGCGGCGTAGTGATCATGCGCCTTGCTATCAGACACCAGCTCTCTGGTGTCGCCGAGGGTGACAAAGGTGGCGTAAGCAAGCAGGCTCACTACAGCCAGGGCTACGGCCATTTGCGCTGGCGTGCGCTGGCGCTGCGTCTGCCAGTCACGCAACAGGGGGGCGGCGCTGAAGGCCAAAAAGATGAGGGCGAAAGGTGGAAAGTACTCCACAAAGCGGCGCGAAGAGAGCAACATCAGGCCAAACACGGCCGTGAGGCCCAGGCCAACCAGTGCATTGCGATCCACCCGCTCCTCGCGCCAGGCCAACGCCAGCACCGCCAGCAAGAAGGCGCCCAGGGCAACGCCCGAGTTTTCCACCAGGGTCCAGGTGCGGTAAGGCGACCACTCATTGCCCACGGCTGTTGACGATTGGCCCACTTTTGGCGCCAGATGCCCGGCGATGAATTCCAGGTTCGCCGGGAAGTAAGGGTTGATGACCAGGCCCAGCACAATGCCAACTCCTGCATAGGCCAGCGCTTTCCAGGCCAATTCTCTGTGCAACATCCACGTCGCCGCAACGTAGACGCCGGCCATCACCATCAGCAGGGGAAAGCCGTTGTAGGTCCAGACATACACAGCTCCCAGCGGCAACAGCCACCTGTGGCGACCCTGCAGCAGCAGATGCAGCGCTAACAGCAGCAACAGCAGCGACGCCGATTGTGCTCGCGGCATACTCATGCGATAAAGGAACGCTTCAGAGACGGCCAGCAAAGACAATGACCAGACGGCGGCAAAGGGCACATTCTGGCGGCGCAGCAGCCACCAGGCGGCCAGGAAGGCCAGGGCCGGCAGCACAATGCTGGCTACCTTGGCGCCCTGGGTCAGGCTGGCGCCGCCATCAAGCGCGGGATCAAGACCGGCAAAGAGCGCCAGATAGGCGTGGTAGAGCATGTGGTGATCGTAAAAGGAAGCTTCATTGAGAATGGTCAGCGGCAGGTAGGGGAACGACGGCTTTAGCCCTTGCGTACGCATCAGGTAGCCCATCTTCATATGGTAATAGCCGTCGTTGCCCACCAGGCCGGACGCGCCATATTGCACATAGGCCAGTCCGGCGCAGAAGGCGGCGAACAGAATGGCGGCGATAGCCAGCAGGCGAAGATTGGCACGGATTTTCGAGGAAACGAGCAGCTCGCTGTTGCTGAACGGGAGGTTACTCTCAGCCATTTTCGTTGCGGTTGTCGTCATCCTCGTTTTCATTGTGGTCATCATTCTGGTTACCATTATCATCCCCCTCATTGCTGTTCTCGTTCTCGTTGCCGTTGTCATTACCGTT
>CAZRTM010000094.1:8883-10978 GCA_964602995.1 uncultured Ardenticatenaceae bacterium | reverse complement strand
CCGTTGTCGTTGCCGTTATCGTTACCGTTGTCGTTCCCGTTACCGTTATCGTTCTCGTTGCCATTCCCATTGCCGTTGTCGTTGCCGTTCCCATTGTCGTTCCCGTTGCCGTTTTCGTTGCCGTCATCACTCGTGGGGCTGGGAGGGGGCGCGGTCGGGCTTGCTACAGGCGCCGGTGTCCATGATGGCAGGGGCTGGAGCGTCTCCGTTGGTGTAGGAGTGGCCGTCTCGGTTGGCGTAGGAGTGGTCGTCTCCGTCGCCGTTGGCGTGGAGGAAGGGGTCGCTGTTGCCGAGGACGTAGGCGCCGGGGCAGGTGTTACCGTCGTTGTGGGAGCAGGAGTGGGCATGGGCGGCGGCGGCGGTTCTCCAAACACCATCAGGCGCGTGGCCAGAAGACGGCCCCCCTGTGTTCGACCCTGGACCAGGGCCTTGCCGCCAGACCAGGGCTCGCCTTCCACCGTGGTGTCCTGGCTTAAATTGACCCGTATCCCTGCGACGGTCCAGTAGTCTGGGGTTACTTCACTAATCTCACCCTCAAACTGCACCTCCGCCTCGCGCCCGCTGTCTAGTAGCGCTCCAACTTCACGAACACGTTCATCATTGAAACGGGCCTGAAGCGCCATGCGTTGCTCTGGGCTAGAGGCCATGAACAGCTGCGCCCGTTCCACGAGCCGTTTGCCGCCGTAAAGCGTATCACCGGGCAGAGCCGAAGCGGACACTCGCGGCAGGGCGACGACAAACAGCAGAAGCAGCACGGCGAAGGACAGAGCAGGCGCGAACGCTTGCCGTAGCCATAACCACAACGCCATTCCGGGCGCATGACCGCCGCCAAGGGCGTCTACCTCTTGCAAAACTTTCTCTCTGGATTGCCGCGTTGCTGCCACCGTCGGTGAGTGGGCCAGGCCTGACAGTTGGACGGCCGTTTCTAGGAATGGGCGCAGGGCTTCGCTCTGCTCGGGGAAGCGGGACAGAATCTGGTCAACAGTCAGGCCCTGCTCCAGCAGATCCAGGGATTCGGCTAACGTTTCTCGCGGTACTTGTGTCATGAGAACAACTCTATTCCCGACAGCAGCTCAGAAAGAGCGGCAATTGCACGCACCTGCAACATCCGCACCGCCCCTTCGCTTTTGCCCAGCGTCTCGGCCACTTCCTTGTGCCGCATGCCATACCCAAAGCGCAAGGCCAAAACCTCTTGCTGTTCCGGAGACAGATCCTCCAGCGCCTGGCGCAGTTGCTCTGCTGCCAGCCGGGCGCTTACGTCACGCTCAGGATCGGGTCCCCTTCCCGGTATCGTCTCGTCCAGTTGGGCCAGACGCTGCTTGCGCTGCACCCGGTAATGCTCTTTCACCACATTGGCCGCTACACCGTAGAGCCAGCCTCCGATGTTCTCCTTTGGCCCGCGCCGCTGGCGCAAGGCGTGGACGAAACGGATGAAGACTTCGCTGGTCAAATCTTCCACCGTCTGCGCATCATCCACGCGGAACGAGATGTAGCGATAGATCGCGCCGTGGTATGCATCGTGAATCTGAGCAATGGCCTCCTTGTCCAGATTCTGGGCGCGTGCGAGTAAGCTGCGATCGTCAATCACGCTGCTAGATTACTCCGGTGTTTCTTCCATGATGGGAAGCTCGAAAGGTGTGGCACTGTACAGAGTCATGTGCATTCGGTGCGGATACGATTCGGTCAGTCTACCTGTACGGTTTACGGCAATTCACGTAAGCGCTGCGACGGCGGCGTATGCGCCGGCCGTCACCCGTTTAGTCATCATCATTCTCATTGTCGTCGTCATCGTCATTCTCATTGTCGTCGTCATCGTCATTCTCGTTGTGGTCGTCATCGTCGTTCTCGTTGTGGTCGTCATGGTTGTCGTTGAAGTCATCGTCGTCATCGTCGTCGTTATCATTGAAGTCGTCGTCATTGTCGTTTAAGTCATCATCATCGTTCTCGTTGAAGTCATCGTCATCGTCGTTGTCATTGAAGTTGTCATCGCGGTTATCGTTGAAATCGTCGTCGTTACTATTGACGTTGCCGCTACTGTTCTCGTTGCCGTTATCGTCCCCATTTTGATTGGCATTGTCGTTGGCATTGGTGTTGT
>CAZRTM010000094.1:7095-8783 GCA_964602995.1 uncultured Ardenticatenaceae bacterium | reverse complement strand
TTGTTATTGGCGTTGTCGCTACTGTTCTCGTTGCCGTTGTCATCCCCGTTTTGGTTGGCATTGTCGTTGGTATTGGCGTTGTCCCCGTTCTCATTGAAATCGTCGTCGTTGCTATTGGCGTTCGTGCTATTCTCATTGCCGTTATCGTCACCGTTTTGATTGGCATTGTCGTTGGTGTTGGTGTTGTCGCCGTTCTCGTTGGCGTTGTCGTTCCCATTCTGATTGGTATTGTCATTGGCGTTGGTATTGTTGCCGTTCTCGTTGAAGTCGTCGTCGTTGCTATTGGCATTCATGCCATTCTCGTTGCTGTTGTCATCTCCGTTCTGATTGGCATTGTCGGCATTGTCGTTGCTATTGGTATTGGCGTTGTTGTCGTTTTCGTTAAGTGCGGGCGCTACCGTATCGCGCGCGGGCACTTCTATGTCCTGAGCAGACCCAGAACAGGCAGCCAAAATCATGACCATAGCTACCACGATGATGAGTATCGAAGAATATCTCGCTGTTTTCATCAGACTTCCTCCGTTGATCGATCTACCTGTCACTGCGCGGCGCAGGAGCCTAACATTTCGCACCCCCTCTCGCGCACCCGGCTCGTGCCGGCATCTGTTACATATGTGACAGTAGACGCCAAAACGTCACGCGGAAAGGGAAAATTCGTTCTGCTCCCCTAAAATTCGTGAAACCAAACTTCGTTGGGGTCCAGTGGCAAAAATCCCTGCCCTTAACTCAAGGCCAGGGCCAGAAACGCAACCAGCGATACAGTAGATGCCCCTACAATCAGCCCCACCCCTGTGATGCCCAGCCAGTTCCACCAGCTCGGCTCAGCCCAGCGGCCCTCACGTAGCCTGTACCATAGCCAAAGCGCAGCCGGAAGCGTGAAAATGGCAAGGGCCAACGCTACCAGCGTGGGCAGCCCGGCGGCAACCAGGAACGGCAGCAGCAGAAAGAAGAGCGCCAGCGCAAGCTGCACAACGCGTACCGCTCGCGGCGCGCCCAGACGCACAACCAGGGTCTCCTTGCCGCCAGCTACATCGCCCTGCAGGTCGGGGAACTCAATCAGCACCAGCATCACAAATTGCAACAGTACCAGAGGAATGATCGCCAGGAAGGGCAGCAGGCTCAGGCGTCCGGCCTGCAGATAGTAGCCAACCAGCGGCGTCAGCCCCGCAATGAGAAAGGCCCCGGCCAACTCGCCAATACCGGTGGAGTGTAACGTCAGCGGTGGGCTGCTGTAGCTCCAGCCCAGCAGCAAAGCCAGCAGCAGCAACGGGAGCGCCAGCGGGCCTGGCTGTAGGGCGAAGACGCCGATGAGGGCAACCACCAAAGCCAGTAACGCCGCTGCCAGTGCGGCCGCCAGAGCCAGTGCGGGAGCCACACGCCCCTCGGGCAACATGCGGCTGCCGCCGGACCAGCGCGTGGGCGTCAAATTGGCGCGGTCGGCCTCCAAATCAAAATAGTCGTTGCTGTAATGGGTCATCACCTGGGTAGCGGTGACCACAAGCTGCCCCCAGGCCCAGGCCTGCCAATCAAATGTTGTGCCTCCATAAAGGGCGATGGCTACCCCCAGCCCGTACAACACAAAGCCTCCCACCAGGAAGAGGGGCCGGCCGAGGCGCAAAAAAGCAACCAACTGGGTTATGTGGCGCAACAGGACACTCCTTTCTGCAGGATGATGCCTTATGCCTTAT
>CAZRTM010000094.1:0-6995 GCA_964602995.1 uncultured Ardenticatenaceae bacterium | reverse complement strand
ATCGAGCTGAACAGCACTTTGTAAAATGGTCCAGGCGGTCTTAGAACTGCTGCACTTGCTCCCGCTGCGCATTGATCTCACTGCGCAGTCGTTCCGCCGCAGCGCGGGCGGCCTCCACGAAATCGGTCCCTGCTGACGCATAAATGATACTGCGGCTGGCATTAATCACCGGTCCGGCGACGGTATCCGGCCCATATCGCACGGCAGCCTCCAACTCGCCGCCCTGTGCCCCCACGCCTGGGATGAGGAACGGGGCAGCAGGGGCCAGCCGCCGCGCCGTCTCCAGCTCCTCGGGATAGGTGGCGCCCACCACATAGCCGACTGTGCCCTGCACCTGCCAGCGGCTGTGCAGCACTGCGGCCGACAATCCTTCCTCGCGCTGCAAATCACCCTGGAAGCGTCGTGCGCCGGGATTAGAGGTGCGCGCCAATACGTAGACCGCTTTGTCCGGCCGCTCGCCAACCATTGGCTGGACGGCATCTTCGCCGACGAAGGGGTTTACGGTAACGGCGTCCACCTGCCACTGATCAAAAAGGCCGTTGCCCCAGGCCCCCTGTGTGTGACCAATATCGCCGGTCTTACAGTCGAGGATGACGGGAATATCATCCGGAATATAGGCGATGGTGCGCTCCAGGGCGATGACGCCCGCCGCCCCCCACTGCAAGTAGAAGCCCAGGTTGGGCTTGAAGGCGCAAACCAGATCGGCCGTGGCGTCGATAATCGCTTTGTTGAAGGGCAACACCGGCTCGTCCCACTGCATGGTGGGCAGCGGCAACCGCGCCGGGTCTGGATCCAGGCCCACGCAGAGCCAGGAGTTGTTCTTTTCTTGGGCTGCTTTCAGTTTTTCGAGATAGGTCATGGCTGGTAGGTAGGGACTCACACGTATATCACTTCGAAAGTATATTGTAACCGTTCCGCCTCCAGCGCCAAAGCGACTGGCGCCGGATAGATTAGCTCCCACAGTTTATGAAATTTTAATTTGCCCCAGCCCCAGGCCCATGCTACCATAGCGTTCCAGTGTATAGAGCGGACTGGTGATAAATATGCGACCGCCCTTAGACTGGAAATTGGAATTCAACTTCATCTTACCGCATCCAACTAAAGCATTTATTGGCCCGATCCTCGAGAAGGATCGGGCTTTTTTTTTGGAAAGTGATACCTGATTATGACTCTATTAACCCTCCCCGGCCTGGCAGATGTTCACACCCACCTGCGGGTGCCCGGGGGCGAACATAAAGAAGATTTTGCCAGCGGTACGGCGGCGGCGCTTGCCGGCGGTGTGACCACTGTGCTGGCGATGCCCAATACCACGCCACCGCTGACCCTGCCCCACGTGTTGGAACAAACGCAGCAGCGGGCGCGAGAAGAGGCGCGCTGCGATGTGGGGCTTTTTGCCGGCGCCAGCCCGCAGGATATCGAGCGACTGCCGGAGCTGGCCCCCTATACCGTGGCGTTGAAGATATATCTAAACGACACCTTCGGCGCTTTGCGTGTGGACGATGTGGGCACCCTTTTTCAATGTTTCCGGCTGTGGCCACGCGAGAAGCTGATCGCCATGCACGCCGAAAAGCAGAGTGTGGCCGTGGGCATCGGCATGGCGGCCACTTATGACCGGCCGGTGCACTTCTGCCACATCAGCCGCCGCGAGGAAATTGAGCTGATTGCGCAGGCCAAAAGAAGGGGGCTGCCCGTCACCTGCGAAGTGACACCGCACCATCTTTTTCTGAGCCAGGCCGACGCGGAACGGCTGGGGCCTCTGGGCGACATGCGCCCTGTGCTGGGCAGCGAGGACGACGTGGCGGCGTTGTGGGACCACATCAACGACACCATCGACTGCATTGCCACCGACCACGCGCCGCATACGCTGGCCGAAAAGTACAGCGACTCTCCACCTCCCGGTGTGCCCGGCCTCGAAACTTCCCTGCCGCTGATGCTCAACGCTGTGGCCGAAGGACGCTTGGCGCTGGAACGGCTGGAGACGTTGATGGCGCACAACCCGCGGCGCATCTATGGGTTGCCGGAGCAGCCGGATACCCGTGTGGAAGTGGACATTAGCCACAGTTACACCATCACGGACGAAATGATGCACGGCAAGAGTAAGTGGACCCCTTTCGCCGGGATGGCTGTCCGCGGCAAGGTACAACGGGTCATTCTGCGCGGCGAGGTGGTTTATGAAAATGGCAGGGCCATGGCCGCACCTGGCGACGGGCAACTGCTACCTTGACTCAGTAATGATTTTGTAAAGGAGAAGCTAGATGGATTTGAAGACGCTGGAACCTATATTTAACCTGGAACAGACACCGTACAAGAACGGGAAACGGAGCAATGGTCTGACAGGCCAGGATATCCTCTCCGTAGACCAGTTCTCACCGGAGCTGCTGGATTATATCTTCGCGCGCAGCCGCGAAATGCGCGAGATGGTGGAGCACATGGGCGCCAGTGATTTGCTCAAGGGTTTTGTGCTGACCTGCCTCTTCTATGAACCCAGCACGCGCACCAGCTCCTCGTTCATCTCCGCCATCGAGCGGCTGGGTGGCAGCATGATTCCTATTACCCAGGGCGTGCAGTTCAGCTCCGTGAGCAAGGGCGAAACGCTGGCGGACACAGTGCGCACGCTGGAGCAGTTCTCTGACGTGATTGTGCTGCGACACCCTGAAATTGGCGCGGCCCAGCTAGCGGCGGATTACGCCTCAGTGCCCATCATTAACGCCGGCGACGGTGCGGGTGAACACCCCACCCAGGCGCTGCTGGACCTGTTCACCATCCGCGAAGAGCTGGGACGGCTGGACGGGTTGAAAGTGGCGATGGTTGGCGATTTGCGCTTTGGGCGCACGGTCCATAGCCTGACCAAGCTGTTGCTACACTATGACGTCAGCCTGCGCTTCGTCTCGCCGGAAATTCTGCGCCTGCCGCTGACGCTGATGAACCAGATCATTGACTCTGGCATCGATGTACGCGAAACGCATGACGTGGCCGACGTCATCGAGAACGCCGATGTGCTCTACGTGACCCGGGTGCAAAAAGAGCGCTTTAGCGACCTGGCGCAGTATGAAGCGGTGAAGGATTATTTCGTCATCACCCCAGAGTTAATGGAAAAGGCCAAAGAAAAAATGGTGGTGATGCACCCATTGCCCCGCGTCGGCGAAATCCACTACAGTGTGGACAAAGACCCCCGCGCCGCGTACTTCCGTCAGGTGCAAAATGGGATGTATGTGCGGATGGCGCTGCTGGCGGCGGTGTTGGGGAAGGCGTAAATGGAGATTGGAGACTGGAGATTGGAGATTCTTTGCCGCAGATGGACGCGGATGAACGCAGATTTTTTGGTTCGTAGTAGGCACATTAGTGCTCCTCGTACTCGAGGCTGAAAGGTGCTAAAGCGTCCACTACAAACCTAATCCCCGTGGTCCTCTGTTCTTCTCTGCGCTCCTCCGTGTCATTTAATCCAATCTCCAATCTCTAATCTCCGATCTCCAATTTTCACACATTGCACTATTGACGTGCGCCAAACAATAGAGTATGCTTTTTGGCGTTAGAGATGCGCTGCTGATATAGAGTCAGCCCGGCGGTTTAGAAGAATAACTTTTTGAGGCCAGGACGCCTCCCACCGTGACGAAGTTTGTCGCCGGTGCGGAGGCGTTTTTCGTTTTGCAGCAGCGTTAAGAACCGCCGGACATCATCGTTTTCTGTGAGGGCCATACCTTGCAGAAGCAGAATTAGCAGGAGGCTATGATGGCAGAGAAAGCAACGTTGAAAGAGGAGAGCGGTGTTGTCACCAATGGCAACGGTGAAGGCGCTGCGCCGGGCGCATTGACGTCGCCTAAAGAGGTGCTGGCTTTTGCACAGGACAAGGGGCTGAAAATTGTGGACCTCAGGTTCGTCGATTTCCTGGGGCTATGGCGGCACGTGAGCATGCCCCTGAACGCGCTGGACGAAAGCAGCTTTGAGGAGGGGATCGGTTATGATGGGTCGTCCATCACCGGCTTCCAGCATATCAACGAAAGCGACCTGGTGCTGATGCCCGATCCCACCACAGCTGTAGAAGACCCCATCCTGAACGTGCCCACCCTGAGCATGATCTGCAACGTCTTTGACCCTGTCACCCACACGCCCTATTCGCGCGATGCGCGGCGTGTGGCGCAGGCAGCAGAGCGCTATCTGGTGGAAACGGGTATTGCCGATGTCAGCTACTGGGGTCCTGAAGCGGAGTTCTTCCTCTTTGAAGACGTACGCTTTGAGAACAGTCCCAACGCTGCCTTCTATTACCTCGATTCCGACGCTTCGATGTGGAACACGGGGCGCAACGGCGGCAAGCCTAATCTGGGACACCGCGCGCGCCACAAGGAGCATTACTTCCAGTCGCCGCCCGTCGATATCTTGCAGGATCTACGTTCGCAGATCACGCTGGCGTTGCAGGAGGCAGGGTTGGAAGTGGAAATGCACCACAGCGAAGTGGGTGGCAGCCAGCACGAAATTGACCTGCGTTTCACCAGCCTGACCAAAATGGGCGACTGGCAGATGTGGTATAAGTACATCATCAAGAACGTGGCCCGTAGCTTTGGTTACACGGCGACGTTCATGCCCAAGCCGGTCTTCGGCGACAACGGTTCGGGTATGCACGTGCACAACAGCCTGTGGAAAAATGGGGAACCGCTGTTCCACGACGCCAGTGGCTACGCTTTCCTCTCGGAGCTGGCGCTCTACTACATCGGCGGCATCCTGAAGCACTCCCCTGCCCTGCTGGCGTTCTGTGCTCCCACGACCAACTCTTACCGGCGGCTGACGCCGGGCTTCGAAGCGCCGGTCAACCTGGTCTACTCCCGCCGCAATCGCTCGGCAGGCATCCGCATCCCGGCCTACTCCGACAGCCCTAAGGCCACGCGCATTGAGTACCGTTGCCCGGACCCCACGGCCAACCCCTACCTGGCCTTCGCGGCCATGCTGATGGCCGGTATTGACGGTATCCAGAACAAGATTGAGCCGGGCGACCCCTCGGATTACGATCTCTACGAGCTGTCCCCGGCTGAAGCAGCAAAGGTACCTCAGGTGCCTGCTTCTCTGGAGCAGTCGCTGGCGGCGCTGGAAGAGGATCACGATTTCCTGCTCAAGGGCGGCGTTTTCAGCGAAGACCTGCTGGAGACGTGGATGAGCGTCAAGCGCTCACGCGAGGTAGACGCCCTGCGCCTGCGCCCGCATCCCTATGAATTCTATCTTTACTACGATGCATGATGCTCTCTGCTTAACTACCTTCAGGTAGATTCTTCTTCTCCTTGCAATGCGGCACAGCCAGATTTTGCGAAAGTTTCGTGAAGCCTGGCTGTGCCGCCTGCCTTCTCTGACCACTCTCCTCTAACTTGCGTTTGCACGAAAGCAAAAGTTCGGGTATCCCCAAAGGGTGGCATCCGGCTGCGCCGGTTGTTACATCTATTGACCCCAACAGGCTAAGAAGGAGATCTTAGAGTGGAACCTGAGAACAACAACGACAATGAAGAACGGAGCAGACGGGTGGCTCTTGGCATCGCATTGGGCCTGTCAATTGGCCTGACGCTGGGTAGCTCGATGGGCCTACTATTCGATAATATAGCCCTGGGTATCGGCCTCGGCCTGACGATGGGCGTGGCCATCGGAGCAGGGCTTGCGGCCAGGGAAAGGGAATAATCAGACAGTGTGCCCATTCAGTCCAAAGGCCGATTGAGGGAGGAGAGAACTCTGTTAGACTACGGTTAAGCAAACCACAACTCTGGGGTTATTATGCTGCGACTGCGACATGTTCTCTTCTTGCTGTTACTCGCCTCCGTCTTTGCGACGGGGTGCGACCGCCTGGACACATCTCCGACCGCCCTCCCTTCACCGCCAGCCACCAACACCGCGGAGCCGTTGCCTACGGTGACCACTGCGCCAACTGATGAGGTTGCAGAACCGGAGGCGACGGCTGAAACCACGACGCCTGAAGGGACCGCAGAAACACCGGAAGCGGCGACGCCCACCCTGGAAGCAGAAGTAACTGGTACGCCTACGGCTGAACCAGAAGGTGAAGCGGCAGCCCTGCGCATTAGCAACCCGGCAGAAGGAGCAACGCTGGAAGCAGGCAGCCAGGTTAGCGTCTCTGGCGAAGCGCCGGAGGGCAGCAGCGAAGTGACCGTGCGCCTCACCGCCGCCGGCCTGACCCTCTCCGAGAGCCGGGCTGCTCTCAGCGCCGGGGGCACTGCGTGGCAAACGTCGCTGGCGGCGCCCAGCAATGTGGTTGGCCCGGCGCTCATCGTGGTCAGCGCCGGTGACGAGGCAACCGCCACACAGTCAGTGACCATCGAACGCAGCGGGGCCACCTCTGACCCCACCATCACCCTGCTGCACCCAGGCCCGGACAGCACGGCCGTCGCCGGTCAGGTACTCTTCTTCACCGGGCGCACGCAGCGGCCCAGCGGCGGCTCCATCACCATCAGCGTGCGCTACGAGGATTGCCAGACGGTGGCTGCCAGCCAGAGCTTTGACGTAGGCGAAGGCGGGTCATGGTGGGGCTATATCCTGGTGCCCGAGAACGTCTTCGGCCCGGCCTGCGCGGTGGCCTATTTTGGCGAGTTCGGCGCAGAAGGCTGGGGCGCAGCGCAGACGCCGTTGACCATTCTGGAAGCGGACGACCCGGACGCGCGCGGCCTGTTTGTAGGCAACTTCCCCGACAGCGAAGTGCCCATCGGCGAACCTTTCGCCATCTACGGCAGCGCCTTCAACGCCCCCAACCGTCAGGTGCAGGTGCGCATCGACGTTGCAGGCAGCACCGTGGCCCAGGGCACCGCCACCATCGACCGCTTCGGCTACTGGGAAACAGAGCTAACCCTCCCCGAGGGCACCTCCACCACTACCACCGGCCAAATCGTCGCCTCCGTAACGTATGACGACGGCGAAGTGATGGAGACGGTGCCCATTGTGCCCGTTGTGCAGTAGGGAGATTGGAGATTGGAGATTGGAGATTGGAGATTGGAGACTGGAGATTGGAGATT
>CAZRTM010000093.1:0-17461 GCA_964602995.1 uncultured Ardenticatenaceae bacterium | reverse complement strand
TGGGAAAGGAAGCTCCAGGTCTGGCCCGGTAGCGGTGTGCGCGTGCCGGCGCGGAAAACCCAGGTTAACGCTGCATTCTCCAGGTCCAGGGCGTAGACAGAAAGCTCTCCCCAGGCCTCGCCGTTGCCTTCAGAAAGCAAATAAATCTGGTCGTTGATGTTCAGCAGGTGGGGCTGGCCATCGAGCAGGCCGGCGTAGGCGCGCTGCCAGCGGAGAGTGCCATCTTCATTGAGCGCCAGCAGCCGCCGGCCAGCGGTGTCCATGTGGGCCACCAACAGGCCGCCACCGGGTAGGGCGATGATGTCACCCTGGCTGGCGAGACCAGAAGGCAAGGGGAAGAAAAGCTCGCTGCTGTGCGTCTGCGGGTCCAGACGGTAGACGCCATCGCCGCTATAGACAAAGAGCTGGGAACCGGCGCGCACCGGCAGGCCACTGACGACGGCGCTGTCCCAGGGGGTGATGCCGCTGGCGTCCAGTGACCAGAGGGATGTGCCCTGGCCCGGCGTGCTGAGAAGGAGCTGGTCTTCAAGCAAGAGTGACTCCCGGGGCCGGTCCTCAAAGGTGTGCTGCCAGAGGAGCGCGCCATCTGCAGAGATGGCGAAGAGGTCATCCCAGACGGAGAGAACCACACCACCGCCGGGTAGCGGGAACAGCCGCGGCGCGCCGCGAGCATCCTCCAGGGGCAAGGTCCACAGGGGAGCAGCTTCGGTTGTGGCAGCGACAGCTCCTTCTTGCGGTTGGTCCTGGGGCAGGGCGAAGGCTGAGATCAGGCCACGGCGGTCGGCGGTATAGACGATGGGGTTGACGGCGTCGATGAGAGCGGCCTGAGGGATGTATTCAGGCACCTCCTCTTCATCGTCGTCGTCACCGCGTGCATCGCCGGCATCCTGCGGCGTTGCGGTTGGCGTGGGTGTGGGCATTTCAGGGAATGTATTGCGCCAGACGATTGAGCCGTCTGTAATATTCAGCCCAATCATAGCCTCGTCCTGGAGGGCAACCATCGTTTCGCCGTTCCAGATGCCGGCCCCGTATAACGTTTGCTCCACAAGGGGGCGCAACCAGAGGACGCCGGGTGAGACGGCAAGGCGCTCATTCCAGATGGTCTGGGAAGGTGGATACCAGCCGGAAAGGCGTGGGTCGTTACCCCAGTAGCCGGGGCCGGGGTCGTTGGGTGTGTGATTGCGTATCTCGAAGTGCAGGTGTGGCGACCCGCGCGGTTCGCCGATGTCTGCGATGTGTTGGCCGCGCGTGACGCATTCGCCGTGGCGCAGGGTGACTGTTTCAGGGTCAAGATGGCCGTAGAAGGAGAGATAGCTGCGGCCGTCGGCGAAGAAGTGCTGGATGATGATGACACCCTGGTCGACGCCCCAGCCGAAGGGGTGGGCGTAGGTGACCTGGCCGTGTCCGATGGCATGGACCGGCGTGCCCAGCGAAGAACGGCGTGATTCGCCCCACCAATCTTCGCCGGTGTGATAGCCGTTGTAGCGCTCGCGGAAGCGGCCGAAATCTTGCCCGCCGCGCGGAATGCGGTAGGCATCTGGCGGATCGACGGGGAAATCGAGGTAATCGACAAAGCCGCAGAAGGCGCCCGGCTGCGGCGTGGGGCCATTTTGGGCCAGGGCCAGCGGGTTGCCGCCAAGGGTGATGGGCGGCGCGGTGGGCGTGGGTGTGGGCGTGATGGTCGGGGTCAGGGTGGGAGTCGGCGTGGAGGAGGGCAATGGGGTCAGGCTGGGTGTTGGCGTGCGCTCGGGGCGCTCCTGCACAATCCCCTGGCCGGTTGCGGTGGCGTTATTGTCCGAACCCTGGCCATTAGGTTGGTTGCGGCAGGCAGCGATGAGCAGAAGCAGGATGAGGGCCAGTAGGACGAGTCGCGCCTGAACGGTGGATTGTTTATGAGACATTGCTCTATGTGATGCGCCTCCCGGTAGAACCGGCGACTTCATGTCTGAACGGACCGTTGGCCCGCGTTTTATTATACGGGTCTGGCATGCGGAGGCGCGAAGCATTCACCGATGGTTTAACTTTGCTGCCGTTCGATCCAGCGCTCGAGGAGGTCGGCGGCGCGGGCACGCCCGTCTTCATCGCGGATGCGCATGCCCAGATCGGCGGCACGCTGGCGCATGGTGACGTCGGAGGCGGCGCGGCGCATGGCGTCTGCCAGATCGCGGGCGTTGAGTTTGGGGCGGGGCAGCGGCCGGGGACCAACGCCAAGCTGGGCCACGCGACGGCCCCAGAAAACCTGGTCGCCAAGGTGAGGCACGATGATGGTGGGGATGCCCGCACGCAGGCCGGCGGCAGTGGTGCCGGAACCGCCGTGGTGCACGACGGCGGCCATGCGCGGGAAGAGCCACTGGTGTGGGGCCTGGTCCAGGCAGAAGACGGTATCGGGCATGTCGATGGTGCCGAGACCGGCCCAGCCGGAAAGCAGGATGGCGCGACAGCCACTCAGCTCGACGGCCTGTAGCAGAAGGTTGGTAAGCGCTCTGGGGTCGCGCTCGGTCATGCTGCCAAAGCCGATGTAGACAGGCGGTGGACCGGCCTCCAGGAATTGGAGGAGTTGGGGTGAAGGCTCCCAATCGTCTTCTTCGTCGAGGAACCAGTAGCTGGTGTTGTGGTAGCTGGGCGGCAGGTCGGCGGGCCGGGGCACGACGTGGTGGCTGTAGCCGAGGAGGGTCAGCATCTGGCGGCGGGCGCGTGTGTTCTGGCTGCGGCTCTGCGGCGGCAGACCCAATATTTGCTGCCGGAAGCGGTTGTTGACATCACCCAGAAGCTGCCAGGGGAACGGTTCGAGAAACAGTTTGCCGAAGAGATAGTTGACGATGCTGACGCGATTGGGCAACGGCGCGTTGAACAGAGCGCGACCGTCGCGGGTGGCGATCATCGGCGGCTGCACGGGCATGCTGGCGTGCACGGCTCCCAGCTTTTCGGCAATGGAGACGGCGAGGACGTCGCTGGTGAAGCTGCTGATGACGACGTCTGCACCCTGGCAGCCTTCCCAGGCAGCCTGGGCCATCTGGTGGCCATAAGTGGACATCATGCGCCGCATGAGCCGCACCTGGGCCAGGGGTTTGGTGCCTTGCTCCACCCAGTCCTGGCCTTCGTCGCTGCGCATCAACTCCTGGATATTGACGTCGTTTTCAGCCACTTCCAGGCCGTGGCTGCGAATCCAGTCGGAGAAGTTAGCGCCGGCCAGCAGGCGCACGTTGTGGCCACGGCTGTGCAATGTCTTGCCCAGGGCAATGGCCGGTTGCACGTCGCCGCGGGTGCCGAAGGCGATAATCGAGATGTTGGTCATGCTTTGCTTTCCTGAAGGGTCGTAGACCCTATTATTGCTCTCTTGATGATTTTTATAGAGTATGGGATTATTACATGTGACAGTCGGGCAAGCCAGAAAGCGGGGATGCTGCTCGAGGGACAATCATCGTATTAGCAATGAAGTGAACAAGGTTGATGCACTATGGAAAAGTTTCAGAAATGGGCGCTCATCGTGATCGCGGCTGTCTTTGTTGGCTCTATTTTATGGTCGATTATCTTTGAGACGATGATGCCGCTGGTGCGGGCGGGGAACTGGCTCAGCGTGGCCTATCATGTGGTTGGCATTCCGATTATCCTGGCGGGTACGGGGGCGATAGTCTATGGGGGGTTTGTCTTCGTACGCGATACATTTTCTGCTATGGGTGGGGAGAAGCTGCAGCAGAACGTAACCACCATTAAGGATAAGCCGTCGCCGGCGGAGGTGCGCGCGGCGCGGCGGGAGAATACGCTCATCCTTTTCCGCAGCTGGAAACCGGGATTGCGCTGGTTTGTGCTTGGATTTCTTCTGATTGCTGTTGGCGGCTTTCTGATTAATCTGTAATTAGTTGTCAGCTATCAGCTTTCTGCTGCGGCTTTTAGTTGGGACATGGTGAAGAGGGGGTGGAGGGTGAGTCCGGCTTTGGCCAGGTTTTCTGCGCCGCCGCCTTCACGGTCGATGACGCAGAGGACGTGCTCGATGTGCGCGCCCCGCTCGCGTAAGTCGTTGGCGGAGAGGACGACCTGCCCGCCAGAGGTGACGACATCTTCGATGATGACGAGAGTGCGCCCCTCTACTTCGCCGCCTTCGGCCAGCTTGCGCGTGCCGTACTCTTTGGCCTTTTTGCGCACGAAGAGGGTGGGCAGGCCGGTGACTTGCGAGAGCATGGTGGCAATGGGGATGCCGCCCATTTCCAGACCGGCAAGAGCGTCGACCTGCTCGGGCAGCAGCGGGGCCATAGCGCGGGCAATTTCCGCCAGGAGCCGGGGATCGGATTCGAAGAGGTATTTGTCGAAGTATTCGTTGCTGATGATGCCGGAGCGTAGTTTGAATTCGCCGGTGATGTGGGCGACGTTGAAGATGCGGCGGGCGAGGTCGGTGGGCATAAGTTCTCCTGAGGTTAGAGATTGGTTGATTGGAGATTGGAGATTATTTTGCCACGAATTGGGTAAATTGGCACGGATTGTCGGGGGAGATTGGAGATTAGAGATTGGAGACTGGGGATTATTTTGCCGCAGATGGACGCAGATGAACGCAGATAGGCTAAAAAGGAAAAATCTGCGTCTATCTGCGTCCATCTGCGGCAAGAACCAATCTCTAATCTCCAATCTCCAGTCTCTAATCTCCAATCCTCTACTGCATCAAAAACGCCAGCAACGCTTCAATCTCGTCTTCGCTGAGGTTGAGGTTGGGCATTTCGGTGTTGGGGCGGAGGTCGGTGGGGTTGCGGAGCCAGGCGCGGAGGAAGTCGGGGTCAGGCTCGTAGTTGGTCAGGTTGGGACCGATGGTGATGAGGCCGGTCTCGGCGTCGACGCCGTAGTGCCGGTGGCAAGTGGCGCAGCCTTTAGCCAGGAAGAGGTCGTGGCCGGTTTGGATGAGGTCCGGAGTTGGTGCGGCGGTGGGGCTGGCTGGTGCCTGAGTGCTGGCGAGGGATAGGGGTAGGAAGGAGGCCAGCAGCAGGAGCGCGGCGGCGATGGCCAGGAGGAAGGATGTTTTTCTCATGGTCAGGAACACCTTAATCACCGCTGTGGGAGATGGCCGGGACGCTGGCGTTGTGGCGGCGGTCGAGGAGGAAGAGGGCGATGGCGGCGACGAAGAGGAGTAGAGCGGCTGTGCGCAGAAGTTGTGGAATGGTGGCAACAGCGGCTGGAACGGAGGCGGTCTCGGCGATTGGGGCAGCAGGTGGGAGGACGGTTAGTGGCGCCATTTGTGCCACTTGTGGGTAGGGAAGGGGCGAGATTTCCCACTGCCATTGTCCTTCGCTGGGGAAGGTGACGGAGACGGTGTAGTGGCCTTCGCCAGCGCCAGGTTGGGCCTGGGCTTCAAGGCGCTCGCCGGTCTCGGGATTGAAAGCTTTAAGCCTAGGCATCAGGCCGTCAACCGGAGTCTGGCCGTGACCGCGGACGGTGAAGCCCATCGTCACCTCCTGGCCGGCGTGGATATCACCGGGCAGGGCATCCATAGTGATAACGGCCCAACCCCCGGCATAAGCAGGGAGGGTGATGAGGGCCAGGGTCAGGAGTGAGATGATCCAGAATAGTTTTCGCTTCATGAGGGGAACCTCCTTCACTTGTGGTTATTCTATGAAGGATACACCGTTGGGTGGGGGAAGGTTCCATTTTCGCCGGGCAAATTGGCCGCGCGAGATCTCGTTTTCTTTCCCAAGTAGAGCCGCTCGGTGGGCAGGTAGGGTCACTCCTGGCTGCTGGCTTCCGATTGCTGCTCCAGGCTGAACCAGCCGTGGTGTAGCAAGTGGGGGTTAAGCCACAGGTAGAGGGTCAGGAGCAGGCCGAGGGCAGTCAGGGAGAGGCCCAGCAGGACGTCCCAGGGCCGGTAGCGGAACTGGAAGGTGTGTTCGCCCGCGGGGACCGGGGTGGAGAGCCAGGGGCCGTCTAGCAGCATGACGGGGCGGCCGTTGCGGGTGACCTGCCAGCCTGACCAGGCGTTTTCCTGCACGATCAACATGCCATCCTCAGATGTGTTGCAGCGGACGTCGATATGGCCGCCCCTGGCTGTGGCCGCGCAAGGGATCTTCTCGGCTCCAGCCTGGACATAGGCATATTCGTTTGTGGGGAATCTAAGGATCGTCAGGCCGTTGAGGAGTTCGGCGTCAGGCGGCGCCTGGTCATTGGGAAGGGCCGCTACCTCGATGGTCGCCGCGGGTAGGGCGCGATCGGCCCAATTCCAGGTGCGAATGCCGCCGCTGACCTTTAAGCCTGCTTCGAGTGCGGGAAGCATCCAGTGGTGTTCGCCGAAGGGGAGGCCGACCCACTGCGTGTTCTGCGTCTTTACGTGTTCTACGACTTCCCTGATGTTGTTATCTTCTGGCGTCAGGTAGAGCCAGTATTGGCTGAAGCGGTAGACGGAGAAGAGCGACCAGAGCAAGAGTGGAATGATGACCAGCCAGGAGAAGTTGACAGAAAGCAGCCTGGCTTCTCCATATTCTCGGGAGTGGGCGGCCCGGGAGCGGGCGAGGATGATGTTGGGCCACAACTCTTGTCGCCGGAGTAGGTGGTGTAAGCCCCAGGCGGAGAGGGCGAGGAGCGGTGGCACGGCGAGGGCGGCGATCTGGGCCGGGTGGCGGATGCCGGCAGCAAAAGTTGGAGCGATCAGGGCCAGCAATTTGAGGGTTATGGCGCTACTTGCCAGAAAGACGAAGACGATGGCGGTGAAAAGAAAAGCCAATTCGCGCCAGCGCGAGTCCTGCACAAAGCGCACGGCCGGAAGCAGCAGCAAGATGGGAAGCCAGCCGATGAAGTTGGCGTTGAGGTGGGGGTAAGGCAGTTTTTGCAGGGCCTCGCTATGGTGGAAGTCGGGATCATCTATGACGAGGTTGAGAGGGGCGTAGGCCAGTGGTTGTGCGCTACTGAAGGTGGGATCGACTTCCTTATAGGTTTGAGGGTAGAAGTGGAGCATGGGTATAAGGAAGTAGGCTGCGAGTAAGATGGCCAGCCCTCCGGCCACGGCAAACTGTTTCCAGACCGGCGCGATTCGTTCCTCATCCAGCAGCAAGAAGAGGAGGGCCGGGCCGGCGCCCAGTGCCAGACCGACTTGCATGTAGCCTTGTCCGGCAACAATAGCCAGCGCCAGGGTCAGTGCCAGCAGGAGGGTTGCACGGCGACGGCGGTTGATCCCCAGATCCACGGCGGCAGCCAACACCAGGCTGCAGGCGGCGAGGGAAAGAACGACGCCAAACGCGCCCAGTTCCATGCGCGCCGACAGGTGGCCGCCGGCCACAGCCAGGAGTGCGCTCCACAGGCGGGGAATACGCCCCAGATGGAGCGCTTTGGCCAGCCACCATTGGGCGATGCCGGCCGTGATGAGACTGGCGATCAGGACGGCTTTAGAGCCGTTGACAACTCCCCAAATCAGGGTGCCGGCGATAACCAGCGGGTGCAGAAAGCTGCCGTGTAATTCAGCAAAGGCGGGAGCGCCGCCTCGTATGAAGCCGTTCCAAAAGATGCAGTCGCCGCATTGGGGCAGGAGGGTCCAGATAAAGTGGGTCTGTACGGCAGAGGGATATTCGCGGCCGGTGGGCCACAAAGATGGATCGAAGTCGAGGTAGCCGCGGCCTACCCAGAGCGCCCAGGCGGCGATGATGGCCATTTCAAAGAGTGGCCAGGCCAGTTGGGCAACCCGCTGTTGAACGTGGTCGTGGGGCATCGAAAGTGTGCGAACCTGCTCAAATATGGCACGTCGCGAACTGGGCGCGGACATTATTTGCTCCTTTCCTTCGTTGGCGAAACGGAAGGCCGCCTTTCACTCCTCGGGCACGCGGAGAGTGACAGCGATGAAATTTGACGGCAATGTTATCACGATGTGGCGTGAAGCCAATTAGTGTGATGGTCCTAATGTAAGGCTGATGGCTAGCGTACGGCGCAGCGGTTGGCGCCGGCTTCCAGGTCGGTTACGTCACCCCACGGTTGGCGGCCTGCTTCGTTGAAGGCCACGATGTAGCTGTGGTTGGGTGGTGTGGGGGGCAGGTTAGCCAGAATCCATTCTACAAATTCTGATTCGGGCATTTGCAGCCGGTCAACCTGAGCCACCACTTCGCTCAGGGTGGCAGCAAGCGGCTGGCCGTCGAAGGGGACCGGCTCGCCGGTGTGGGTGGGCAGGATGAGCGTGTGCGGCGGGAGAGTCTGAAGCTGTTGTAACGAGTTGTGCAGGGCGTGGGCGCGTTGCAGCGCCCCTTCTTCGTCTGCTTCCAGGTCAGGGCGGCCGATGCTATCCAGAAAGAGAGTGTCGCCGGTGAACAGAACCTGCTCGGCGAGGAGGAAAGAGGCGCTTTCGGGAGTGTGGCCGGGCGTTGAAAGCACTTTGAGCCGGGCATTGCCGGTGGTGACGACCTGGCCATCGTGGAGGGGAGTGAAGGAGAATCTGGCGCGAGGGTTGTGGGGGAGATAGTAGGTGGCGCCACTGGCTTCGGCCAGCGGTAGGCTGCGGGAGAGGTGGTCGGCGTGAATGTGGGTGTCGAGAATGGTAGTGATGCGCCAGCCGTTCTCCTCAGCCAGCGAAAGGTAGATGTCGGCTGGCAGCGAGGGGTCGATGACCAGCGCTTCGGCGCCGGAGCTGACCAGATAAGAAAGGCATCCTTTGCCCGTGCGGCGTAACTGAATGATGCGCGTATCGCCGTCAGGGAGCTGCACGTCGGCCCTGTTCCAGGCCAGGCTCCAGGCCTTCATGCCGCCTTCCAGGGAGAAGGCCTGGTACCCCTGTTGTTCAAGATGGCTGGCAGCGACCATGCTGGTGATTCCGGCGGCGCAAACGGTGACGACTGGTTTGTCATGTGGCAGGTTGAGGTTTTCCAGGGCGCGGCGGTCCATCCGTTGCAGGGCGTAGTAGGCATCGACGTGGATGCTGCCGGGAATATGCCATTCGGCTCGCTGCTCGGCCGGACGTACGTCTAGGATGGTGACGGGCTGTTGTTGCTCCAGCATCTCACGCAGCGTGGAAGAGCTGATGATCTGGGGGTAACTCTTATTGCTCATCATTAGGTTGTTCTCATTCCAGGATAATCGGACAGTTGCCGCTCGACTAAATGCTACCTTTGTCCGGTGAAAATTTCAAGGTGCAGAGGGATTGGCGCTGGGGAGGATTGCCTGCTTGAGCCAAGGGTAGTTGCTTTGGTCAATAGTACTGAAGTACAATTTGTGGAGGACTAACCAGGAGATCCCTCGTACCATATTAATAGGCGTTTCGATGGGGAATACTATGAAAATACGCCATCCATTCTCGCTGGTAACATTGCTCATTGCAGTTCTTTTACCACTTCTGTTGGGAACATGGCAGCCTGCACAGGCTGCCTTTTTTGTTCTTACGGTGGATCGCACAGACGACGAAGCTGGCGCCACAACCTGCCTGGTCGAGACGCCGGACGATTGTAGTTTACGTGGCGCGCTAAGTGTGGCTGCCGCCGACCCTGCCAACACGTATATCATTCAACTTGCCAGCGGCGCCACGTATGATGTGTTGCATATCGATACCGCAGACGCCGAGTTTGGAAATACTGCGCTGCCGCCGATAAATGGCAATGTGGTTATCGATGGCCGTGGGGCGACAATTGCGCGGGCCAGCGAGCTGAGCTTCCGCTTCTTTTACGTGCATAACGGCGCGCAGCTTACGCTCCATCGGACTTCATTGGAAGTTGGTAACGCCGGTAACTGCGCGCAGTGCAACGGCGGCGCTGTCGTTGTCGACTTTGGTGGCGCCCTGATTGCGAGTGATAGCACCTTTTTTGACAATGTGGCCGGGGCAGGAGCGGGTGCGCTGTATGTCAACGGCACGGCAATGGTGCGCGACAGCTATTTCGAGTTCAATATGGCCGGCTCGGGTGGGGCCATTCACACCAATGGCGAGGTGTCAGTCACCAATAGCACCTTCGTGAACAATAGCGCGTCGAATGGCGGCGCCCTGGATAGCCGCGCCGGGCATATCGAGGTCATCAACAGCACGTTTGTGGACAACAGCGCCAGCCTTATGGGCGACACCCTGCAGGTGCAGGATGAGCAGGGTGGGAGTATGACCGTTTTCAATAGCGTGCTGGTGGCGGCAGAGGGTGCGCAGTGTTCGGGCACCATCGGCGATGGTGGGGGCAACTTACTGTGGCCCGCTGACGCTACCTGCCCGGCTACAATGCAGGTGGCGGATCCGCTGCTGCAGGCGGTGGGCGATTATGGTGGCCACACGCCGAGCGCGCCGCCGGGGCCGGGAAGCCCGGCGATTGATAGTGCGCTGGCGATGGTCTGCCCGGCGCAGGACCAGCGCGGGGTGGCGCGGCCACAGGATGGGGATGAAGACGGCGTTGCAGAGTGTGACATAGGGGCGGTGGAAGTTGGCAACGGTAACCGCGAGAGCGCCACCCTGCTGACGCCGGGTGAGACGGTGCGGGAGACGGCGGTGTCGGTGATGGACGTCAACTGGTACCGGCTGAATGTGGGCACGCCAGGCGCGGTGATCAGCGCCACGTTGGGGAGCAACGCTGATTACGATTTGTTCTTATTTGGGCCACGGATTAATGAGGAAAACGGGCAACTGCGGGACGTGGGGAATCTGATCGATATTGCGCAGCTAAGCGACATCGCGCAGTTGAGCGACATCGCGCAGTTGAGTGATATTGCCGAGCTGAGCAACATTGCACAGCTTTATGACATTGCGCAGCTCAGCGATATCGCGCAGTTGAGTGACATCGCGCAGTTGAGCGACATTGCCCAATTGAGTGACATTGCGCAACTGAGTGATATTGCACAGCTAAGCGACATTGCGCAGCTAAGTGACATTGCGCAGTTGAGCGACATTGCCCAGCTCAGTGATATCGGCCAATTTTATGACATCGCACAGTTGAGCGATATTGCGCAGCTCAGCGACATTGCACAGTTGAGCGACATCGCCCAATTGAGCGACATTGCGGCGGACGGCGGCATTGAGACCCTGGCTGCGATTTCGGCGCGACCGTTGCCGGAGAAGTTGGAGCGCATTGAGCACAACGTGCATGAGCTGGCCGGGCCGTGGTATCTGGCGGTGGTGGCGCACGATGAAAGCGCCGTGGGTGAGCCGTACCTGATTGAAGCGAGCGTGGTGGAGCCGGATGAGGCGTTGCCCATTGACGATTCGCCGGTGCCAACCTTTACCCCACCTGCGGAAGATCCGTCGGTGGAGACGTTGGTACTCTATAACGAGAGCCGGCTGAATGCAGCGTATAGCGGAGCGGATTCGCCGGCGGCGGTTGGTTTGGGGAGCAAGCTGTCGGAACTGGTGGCGGCGCCGGATGTGAACGGGCTGATCATCAACCTGGATAGTTATCCCGAGATCAACAGTGCGTACGCGCAGTGGGATAGCCAGCCTGAAAATCCGCAAACGGCCAATTTCGTGGCGCGCACCATCAAGAGCCTGCTCTATAGCCAGTTAATGGCATATCCGAACGTGCAGAACATTGTGCTGGTGGGAGGCGACGACATTATTCCGCACCGGCGCCTTGCCGATTTGACGCTGGTGGCCAACGAACGGCGCTACCTGTTCTATGACACGCCGGCGATGCGCGCGGCGGGAGAGCACCGTTACTACCTGAGCGACGACTATTACGCCGCCAGCCTGCCGGTGGGCGTGGATGGGCGCGAGCTTTACATTCCACAGTATGCACTGGGACGGCTGGTGGAAAGCCCGGCGCAGATGGTGACGGTTATCGACGCCTATCTGCAGGAGCCGGTGCTGCAACCACAACGGGCGCTGGTGACCGGGTATGATTTCCTGATTGACCAGGCGGAAGCGACAGTGGAGACGTTGCAAGAGCAGGGCGTGACGCAGATTGATACCCTGATTAACGACAACTGGACCGGGGCTGACTTCCGTAATACGGCGCTCTCCGGGGCGCAATATGATCTGGTCTCGCTCAATTCCCACTTTGACCATTTCCGCTTCTTCCCCAATGATCCGGACAATGTGTTCGCCACTGAGTTCCAGGAGGCGGCAGGGTTTGAAAACGCCTTGGTGTACTCCGTTGGTTGCCACGCGGCGCTGAACACGCCTGACGGCCTGGCAGCGCTGTCGTTCACGGGCAGCGATTACGCGCAATATTTCGCGGCATTGGGCGCCACTTACGTGGGCAACAACGCCTTCGGGTATGGCGATGCGGACTTGCTGGCCTATTCGGAACGGCTGATGCTCAATTTCAGCCAGGAACTGGGTTACAACCCCTCGCCGGGGGCGCCGGAGAGCCTGCCGACGGTGGGCAGCGCCATGTTACGGGCCAAGCAACGCTACTACAACAGCCTGGGCAACGGCGGAATGACGACGTATGATGAGAAGGTGGCGGGCGAGATGACGGTCTACGGCCTGCCCATGCGCAAAGTGGCGATGCCACAGCAGAGCGCGACGCCGCCCGGTGGTGAGAGCGTTTTCTCCAGCAATCCGCCGTTACCTCTCGGCGGCTCTCCCGCGGCGGCGACGGGCTGGCAGCAGAATCTGACGTTCAACTTCACGCAGCACATGGTGGACGGCACGCTGCGCACGGGTAGCTATTACACCATTCAGGGTGAGGATGGGCTGCTGGCGACCGGGGCCAGGCCGCTGGTGCCGCTGACCACGCGCAACTTCAGTGACCCCATCGAGGTGGCGCGCGGCGTGCTGATGATGGGTGGTAGCTTCACGGACATAACCAACTTCGATCCGGTGGTTACGACGATTATTACGCAGGAAGTAAACCTGGAAGGGGAAGGGCTGTACCTGTCGCAGGCATTCTATCCCACCAGTCCGGCAAGCGTGAACCGCTTCCTGACAGTGGATGGCACCTTCCAACAGCGGCTGGTGGTGACGCCGGGCCAGTTCCGCACGACGAGCACCGACGGTCAGGCGCGTGGTGTGCTGCGCCTCTATGACAGCCTGGATCTGGTTGTTTACACCGCGCCGTTGCTGCAGACGGATTACGTACCGCCGGCGATCTGGTCGGTGGAGGCCACTGACACAGGAGCGGGCGTTCATTTCAGCGTGGTGGTGGACGATGCGCAGAGCGGCGTGCACCGCGTGCTGCTGCTGTACCGCGAGCTAACCGAGAATAGCTGGTCGGCGCTGGACCTGGATTATGACGCCCCGGCGCGGCTGGCAACGGGACAGATTGGCGCGCCGTCTGGCTCGATTGAGTACTTTGTGCAGGCGGTGGATGAGACGGGCAATGTGGCGCTGGCGCTGAACCACGGCTTGCCTTACCGGCTGCACTCGGCTGCCTCGGACTTTGATGGCGACGGCGTGGCTGACGTGGTGGACAACTGTGTGGAGGTAGCCAACCCAGGGCAGGCTGACGCTGACGGCGATAATATCGGCGACGCCTGTGACCAGAATCGGGACAACGATCCAGTGCCCAATATCTTCGATTCCTTCCCGGATGAACTGGAAGAGTGGTTCGATAGCGATGGGGACGGCATTGGCAACAACGCCGACGACGATAAAGATAACGACGGCGTGCCAGATCTGGAAGACAACTGCCCCACCACATCGAATCCGACGCAGGCCGATTTTGACGGCGATGGCAAGGGGGATGCCTGTGATGGCGATGATGACAACGACGGTGTTCCTGATGTGCAGGACGCCTTCCCTCTGGACCCGGCACGGACGGCTGACTTTGATGGGGACGGATGGGATGACGCTGAGGACAACTGCCCGCTCGTCTTTAATCCGGATCAGGCAGATAGCGACGGCGATGGGGCCGGTGATGCCTGCCAGGCGGGGGCGGGGGTCTGTCAAATTTACCCCATTGCCCTGGACGCAAGCAGCCTGGCCGGCGTGATGCCCGGTGATGTGCTGCGGGACATTCTGAGCAGTTCGCGACCGGGCAACGAGGGCTGGCTGACGTGGAATGGGGACAACAGCGATGAGGCGTTGCTGGCCAGCCTGACGCCGCCGGGCAACGTTGGGGACAGCTACATTAATCCGCGCGATCCGTCGGACCATGTGCTAAATGTGGATGATCGGGTGGAAGGGTTGCCGGGCTCACGCAACATACCAGAGGTCAGCAGTGCGCTGGATGGGTTGAAAAACCAGGAGATTATTGTGCTGGCCTGGGATCGGGCTACCGGCACTGGAGCAAATGTTGAATATCGGGTGGCGGAATTCGTCATTGTAGAAATCCTGGAGCATAATCTGTCAAGGAAGGTGATCAGGGCCCGCTACATCGGCAGCGCCCAATGTGACGGGTAAGCGACCGGGATGAGTGTGTATGGCTGAATCAGCCGCCGTCTATATACCAATTGACCGGCGCCATGCTCTGGTTGCAGGCCGGCCTTTACCTCGGCGCGCTCAGGGAGCTGCTCTCTTTGCTGACATCTCTGGTTTTACGCCGCTGACGGAGCTGCTGGCGCGTGAGTTAGGTGCGCGCCGGGGGGCGGAGGAGCTGACCGGGTATCTAAATCAAGTTTACGAAGATCTGATTGCCTGGGTGCATCAATATGGGGGCACCGTCACCGGTTTTGCGGGGGATGCGATTACCTGCTGGTTTGCCGAAGATGAGGGGCGGCGGGCAGTGGCCTGCGCCCTGGCCATGCAGGAGGCGATGGGCCGCTTCTCCGAGATTGCGGTTGGAGAAGGGGAAGGGTCTACTATCTCCCTGGCAGTGAAGGTGGCAGTGGCCACGGGCGCCGTGCAGCGGTTTGTGGTGGGCGACCCACACTATACGCTGCTGGATGTGCTGGCGGGTGTGACGCTGGAGCGGCTGTCGGAAGCGGAACAGTTGGCGCAGACGGGCGAGGTGGTTGTGGACAGCGCGACGGCGGCGGCCCTGGAAGGGTGGCTGGAGGCCGGCGCCTGGCGTCACAATGAGCAGATGGGCGAGCGCTTCGCGGTGGTCGGTGGAATTGGCGAGATGCCGCCGCCACAACCGTGGGCAGTGCTTCCCTCTGAGGCATTGACGGATGATCAGGTGCGACCGTGGTTGCTGCGGCCGGTGTACCAGCGATTACAGGCTGGTCAGGGTGAATATCTGGCCGAGCTGCGCCCGGCGGTCGTGCTCTTTCTGCGCTTTGAAGGGATCGATTATGACGAGGATCCGGAGGCGGAGAAGAAGCTAGACGGCTTTGTGCGCGAGGTGCAGAAGATTTTGCACCAGAGCGAAGGCAGCCTTCTGCAGTTGACCATTGGCGACAAGGGGAGTTTTCTCTATGCGGCATTTGGCGCGCCGCTGGCCCATGAAGATGATGTGGACCGGGCGTTAGGCTCGGCGCTGGCCATGGCGCGGCTGACGGAGCAGTTTCCTTATCTCATGCCTTTCCGCGTGGGCATCACGCGCGGGCGCATGCGCGTGGGCGCCTATGGCGGCAGCCAGCGGCGCACGTATGGCGTGCTTGGCGATGCTGTGAATCTTTCGGCGCGGCTGATGGTGGCGGCGCAGCCGGGGCAGATCCTGGTCAGCGACGAGGTGCGCGACAGGGCCGGCCCTCATTTTGTGTGGGAATCGTTGCCGGCGGTGCGCGTGAAGGGCAAGCGTGAAGAAGTGAGCGTAAGCCGCTTGTTGCGAGCACGGCGACGGCTGCCGGCGCTGAGCCTGGAATCGGCCTTCCCACGCCCGCCGTTGGGCCGTGCGCATAGCATGGGCCGCTTGCGCGAACCGCTGCAGGAGCTACTCGTTGGGCGCGGCCGGGTGGTGCGGCTGACCGGCGAAGCGGGCATGGGTAAGAGCCACCTGGCGGCGCAACTGGCGCGAGAGGCGTTGGCCGAGGGTGTGCGCGTGGCTTATGGGGCGGCGCAGAGCGCCAGCAACGACACTCCCTATCTCCCCTGGCGGCAGATCTTCTATGACCTGCTGGATGTGGAGGGGCAGGATGAGGCAGCGACCATTAGCTGGCTGGCGCACTACGTGGAGCAACGGCAGCCACGCTGGAGCGTCCGCCTGCCGCTGCTGGGTGATCTGCTGGGGTTGCCGGTCAGTGACAACGCGACGACGGCGGCGCTGAGCAGCGACGTGCGCCAGGAAGCGCTTTTCTCGCTGCTGGCGGAGATGGCGCGTTGGGAGGCGCAGCAGCGGCCGTTGCTGCTGATTGTAGATAACGTGCAGTGGATGGATGAGGCCTCGCAGCAGTTGACGATGGCTCTGGCGCGGGGGGCTGTGAGCGCGGCGCCAATTTTGTTGCTGCTGCTGGAACGGGTGGAGCGGGACGGCGCTGCCACGCGGCTGGCGGCTCTGGCGCAACTACCGGGCTATGGAGCGGTGCACCTGAATGAGCTGCAGGAAGGGACAGTGGCAGATCTGGCAGCAGAACGGTTGCCGGGGACCGGCGCGCCGCCAGCGCCGCTGCTGGTTTCGGTGGTGCACCAGGTGTCGCGCGGGAATCCGTTTATTGTCGGCGAGCTGCTGGCGGCGCTGCATGACGGGGGACAGTTGGAACAGCGAGCGGATGGCTCGTGGCAGGTAGGCGATGCGCTCCTGAGCCAGTTGCAACGAGCAAATGTGATCGCGCTCAGTGGAGGAGAGTGGCGGCTACGACCAGGGATCGACTTTTCCAAGATCCCGCTGGGGTTGCCGGACTCAATTCACGGGCTGATTCTTTCGCGCCTGGACCGTTTGCCAGAAGCGCCGAAGATGACGCTGAAGGTGTGCAGTGTGGTGGGCTATCTGGTTGATCTGCTGCTGGTAGCGGGCGCGCACCCTGAGGAGAAGGGCTTGGAGCGCATTCGGACTGAGTCGGAGGAGCTGCGCGCACAAGCTATTTTACGCAAAGAGCAACCGGAACAGGACATTTATGCATTCGCTCACCACATGACGCAGGAAGTGGTGTATGAGACGCTACTCTATAACCAGCGCCGGCAGTTGCACCGCGCGCTGGCGCAGACGCTGGTGGAACTGCAACCAGATGCGGTGATACCGATTGCCTATCACGCCTATCTGGGGCAAGAGTGGGCGTTGTCGATGCGCTATAATCTGCAGGCGGGGGAGCAGGCCAAACAACTGCACGCCAACCAGCAGGCGCTGGCTTTTCTGGAGCGGGCGCTGGAGAGCTGCCACCACATTCCGCATGAGGAAATAGCGCAATTGCTGCTGCGGCTGAATCTGGCGTTGGGCGAGCTGTCGGTGCAGATGGGGCGCCACGAGGAGGCGCAGGGCTATTTGCAGTCTGCGTTGTGGCTGGCGCGTGAGGAGGGGGACCGGGAAGGAGAGGCCAGCGCCCATCGCTGGCAGGCGCGCTCCCATGAACAGCGCGGTGACTATGGGCTGGCCCTGGAGGTGATTGAGAAGGGGCTGGCGGCGCTGCAGGATCAGTTGTCGCCGGAGGCGGCTGAGCTGTACCTGATTGCGGGCCTGATTAAGGCGCGGCAGGGGCAGTTTGAGCAGGCGCTGGATTATTGCCATCATAGCCTGGAGACAGCGGAGTTGTTGGATGATACGGCTATCCGGGCGCGCACCTACAATTTGATGGGCATCATCGAGCTGCGCAATGATAGCGCGGCGGCCATTCAGCGCTTCAGCCAGTC
>CAZRTM010000092.1:14570-17596 GCA_964602995.1 uncultured Ardenticatenaceae bacterium | reverse complement strand
GGCGTTAGATTTCAATACAGGACTCCATTCCTCCCTATACGTGCTGAATTACTAAGCCGAGCCGTCCGACAACTGGGAATAGGAGTGAAGCGAGGAGTGGAAAGAAACTGCTAATTTCGAGAAAGATCTGAGCGCCGACCACAATAAAGGCGTAATAGTAGGGAACATATTTTAACTCCGGATCTAGAACGTGAGCTGGGTAATCGACCCAGGTGCTCTGCCACTGCTTATCGATTAGCTCACGAACCTGCAAATAACGTAAACCGGTGTCGGGACTCCAGAATACAAGCGTCGATATTGAGAACCAGCCTAGAATGAGGAGGATGATTAGTAGAAGAAGTACCTGCCATAGAGTATTGTTTAACGAACGCTCAAAGAATTTCATTGGTCTCGTACTTAGGGGCTGCCTCGATTTGCGTTTGGTTGGCCTTACTATAGGCGACACAATTCAATTGTGGAATAGGGGGATAGTTCTAGTGACAGCTCGCTCACCGAGTCCAACCTCTAGCCGATCTTGAGGCAAAAAGATAAAACGTCACAAGAACGCGACAGTAAACATTACAAAAGAGTCAAACCAAAGGTGCAAGGGAATCTGGCAGGAGAGTAGATGATTTTTCCCATATGGCCGATCTTAGGTTTCGTTATAATCACGAGTATGATGAACCTGTTGCCTGTATAAGGGAAAAATCCACAGAGAGCGAACGCTCATGAATAAAATTGATGTTTCGGTTGTTATCCCCGCGTTTAACGAGGCCCAAGTGATTGGTGATGTCATTGAGCGTATCTTCGATGTCTTCGACCAGTTGCCCTATACCATGGAGCTCCTGGTCATTGATGATGGCTCTTCCGACGGGACTGCGGTAGTCGCCCAGGAAGCTGGCGCCGAGGTAATCCAGCATCCTTATAACATTGGCAACGGTGCTGCCGTAAAAACGGGTATTCGCAATGCTGCTGGCGATGTGATCGTATTGCTGGACGGTGACGGTCAGCACGCACCAGAGGATATACCGCGCCTGCTAGATAAAGTTGGACGTTACGACCTGGTCGTTGGTGCTCGTACACGCGATTCTGAAAGTCAGATTCATCGTGATCTCGCTAATCAGATTTACAACTGGCTAGCGACCTATGTTTGTGGCCGTAAGATTGAGGATTTGACATCAGGTTTCCGTGCAGTTCGAGCTGAATTGGCGCGCAGCTTCGTCTACCTCCTGCCCAATACGTTCTCTTACCCTACAACAATTACGCTGGCAACCGTGCGAGCGGGCTACAGTCTGGCCTATGTTCCGATCCGGGCTGCACAGCGAGTAGGAAAGAGTAAGATCAAGCTCTTCCGAGATGGTTCACGTTTCTTCTTGATTATCCTCAAGATTGCTACGTTCTTTTCACCACTAAAAGTGTTCATTCCAGCCAGCATCTTTATGTTCTTAACAGGAATCGGCTACGGTTTGTTTAAAGTAGTCGCGCTTGGCCAGCGTTACGGACCTACGTCTGCTATGCTGATGACGGTTGCCGTGTTGGTTTTCCTGGTTGGGTTGGTTTCGGAACAAGTGGCACAATTGCGTTTCGATCGGACGGAACTTAGAACACAGTTACAGACACAGTATTCAGATTTATCTCTCAATACCACTCAAGTAAGCTCTGTGGAAGTCACTGAGAACCTCAAAGTATAGGTTAAGCAAACAGAATAGCGCCTAGGATTGTCCTAGTTTTGTGACATTTTCAAGCTCTGATTGGTTCCATCTAACCAGCTTGCCTAATTACTCCCAAAATGGATTGCATGAAGAACTCGTTGCGTATCTTACTTATAACATGGAACTTTCCACCAAAGATAGGTGGCATGGAAACAATGCTTAGCGAGCTGGCAAGTCATCTTAAGACGAATGCGGAAGTCCATGTGTTTGCCCCGAAATGTGATTCAGAAGTAGAGTCGGGACTCGATTATTCGGTAACGCGCTCTCGATGGCCTGGTCTAGTTGGATACTTTATCGACGCTTTTCTATACTGTTTCCGCTTGCTTAGAAGTGACCACTTCGATCTTGTTGTTGCAGGAAGTTCTCTAACTGCTCCAATCGTTTATTTTATTGGCAGGCTGACGAATACGAAGACAGTTGTAAATGTCTACGGTCTGGATCTGATCCATCCGCACCATATATACCAGCTAATGGTACGTGCTTTTTTGCCTCATTTTGACAAAGTTATAGCAATTAGTCATCAAGCGAAGGTAGCAGCAATCGAAAGAGGAGCAGCGCCTAGTAAGATAACAATCGTAAATCCGGGAGTTCGCTTTTCTGAATTTTGTGCTGAACCCGACGTCAAAAGAATACGCGCAAAGTATTCTGCAAACGGACGCGTTATATTGTTATCGGTAGGTCGTCTGGCTAGACGAAAAGGTGTGGCAGAGTTCATTGAGCATGCCTTGCCAAGGATCGTGACAAGCTGCCAAGATGTAATGTTCTTAGTTGTCGGAGACAATCCTCAACAATCTCTTGCGCACAAAGACAACGTAGAAGCAAGGATAGTTGAGATAATTGATCGACTAGGATTGGCAGCGTATGTAAGTCTACTAGGAAGACTATCGCGAAACGATTTAGTCGAGCTATTTCATGCATGCGATATTTTTCTTCTTCCAGCAATTCCAGTTGAAGGAGACATGGAAGGGTTTGGAATAGTACTTATTGAAGCCGCAGCTGCCGGTAAGCCTGTCATTTCTACGTCTGTAGGAGGGATTCCTGACGCTGTGATCGATGGAATGACTGGGTTGCTGGTGCAACCTGAAGCCTGGGATGAATTTGCAGATGCTGTGCTTCATCTCATTGAAGATAAATCCAAGAGACAGCAATTCGGGCAAGCCAGCCGGCAACGGGCGAAGAATGAGTTGGACTGGGAAGTGGTTTCGAAACATTATCGTTCTGCACTGGAGGCAGTAATTAATGGCTCATCATAAGGAACAACCATGGGAATAAGTAGCGACATCGAATTCTATGATAAGTGGCACCAAGAGATTCTATCTGGTGAAAATGCACTGA
>CAZRTM010000092.1:0-14560 GCA_964602995.1 uncultured Ardenticatenaceae bacterium | reverse complement strand
AAGAGCGTCAAAGGTTACTGAGAGCGTTAATGGTTGGTACCAACGAGCCTTATCTGGTCGTAGGTTGTGGATCGAATAATGAACTAACTATTATCCCCCTTGAAGCAAAAGCGATCGGAATTGACATTTCTCATCTGGCCCTTCAAGATACCAGGCGTCTCAGTCCGGAGCACTTGTATGTTGTAGCTGATGCTGCTCGTCTGCCGTTCAGAAAGAAGGCTTTCAAGACAATTGTGTGTAGCGAGGTTATCGAACACGTCCGGAAAGCCGATCAGGCCTTGTCCGAATTTCGTCGCATTATCCAACCAAGCGGACAACTAATCCTTAGTACTCCGAACTGGGTTTCCTTTTACGGGATCGCTCGCTACATGGGTAGAATCATTCTTCGCCGAGATTTAACTTCCGGAGATCAGCCTTATGATCGATGGTCGACTAAGTGGAGTCTAAGGGAGCAACTACTGAAAGCGAGATTCAATCCAAGCATGTGGATCGGTTTGTGGTTCTTCCCTCCCTTTGGTAAAGGCCGCTACCGGTTACCAGATCGATTAATTGTACCTTTCCTTCATCTTCTCTTACCACTTGAACGCCGATTGAGACACCTGATGGATTGGGTTGGTCACATTCTGGTTACTCAGGCACGACCGAATTGAAGCGCTCTATCAGCCCAATCGGTACTGACTCTGTTTTCGAGTAGAACTTCAAAGACTTTAGATGAAAAAGGAATCTATCAATTTACCGATTGTGATTCAAAGAGGAACTTCACATGCAAAGATCCTTTTGAGTCTTCTCTTCGCAGCGCTGCTTTTGGTGATGGCAGTCTGGTATCTATATCCAAATGCATGGCGATATCGAAATCTTCTTCAAATATCGCCCGAAATAGTCCTTGTCCTAATGGGCGTCGTACTAGTCCCCGAACACGGTATTCAGAACTATTATCTATATCGCTGGTTACAAGCACCAGTATCTCTTGGAGAAAGTCTTGCCCTTGGGTTCGCTAACTCATTTGCTAATCAACTTCCGTTAGCTGGGGGTATGGTAACCAAAGGCATTTATCTTAAGCGGCGATATCAATTATCGTATACTCGCTTTCTTGGAGCAACGGTTGGCCTGTTCATACTAGCCACCTCGGCAAGCGGTGCTATTGGAATCGTTTCCCTCCTTTATGTGACAGCCTCTCAGTCAATAATGCCTCCCTGGCCGCTGACTTTGAGTTTCGCCGGAATGATAGCCTTAGCGTTTATGCCATGGTTGCCTTTACCACTCCGTTCGCCTCGAGCTAGATGGCGCAAGCGTCTTAAACAACTCCAGATGGGAAAGGAGCTTCTGAACTTCCCAAGACCGCTAGTGAGTCGTCTTTATGCACTCCACTTACTTACTGTGATCAAATTGGCTGTACGGTTCTGGCTTGCCTTTCGCTTAATGTCCCAGGAGGTCCCACTTAGCTACTGTCTGCTCTTTGCCGCAGCGGCAATGTTAACGCAAATAGTGAGCATTGCTCCCGGCGGCTTAGGTGTTCAGGAAGTTCTTGTAACTGCGACGGCGCACTTAATGGGTATCGATATCGGTATTACACTAATCGCAGTTGGGATTGACCGTATCGTAGCAACATTGGTAATTGTCCTAACTGGCCTCTTATGCTCCGTTTGGCTCGGCAAGAATCTTGTGAGCACGATACCTCAAGGCCATATTGCAGCGGTCTCTCAGTCTCAATCGGGCGAATCATAATGACCGGCCTGCTATCCTTACTTTAACTAGCGAGGCCGATATTCGTTTTGATCGGGCCTACCCAGCTTGAAACTACTGTTAGTACAGTCGCAGGGAAGGCCAAAACGTTGCTTGCTTTTGGTCAATAATAGACATGGGAAAAAGATTTGTGCTGAAAACGGAGCAGAGATTTCTTTTGAGGGTGACAAGCATACTGCTAGTAGCTACGCTACTCCGCACCTATACCCTTGAAGCAGACCGCCACTTCATGTCTCGCTTTACTATGGTTTAAGCAACGATGGGGCCGCTTCTGTTGCTGCAACTCGCGACAAAGCCGTCTTTGGAACTTGGTGGCCAGAATGGGGTTTAGGCTTACTGTATCGGTCTTTGCCGGGAATATCCTGGCTGGCTTGCCTATCCCTTTCTAGAGTTACTTGGAACTTGAAAACGATCTACATGCTTTCTTCTTCATGCCCACAGCCTCCCCTTCGCCTTATAAAACAGTACGAGTTGTGCGACAATCTTGTATACATATATGAGTTGGTTAAGTGAATAAAGCACTCCCCCGATTCAGGCTGGAGCGCATCATTTACCAACCTTGACATTTTCCGCATCGCCTCAGGAGCGTAAGCGTTGAAACCAGAAAATCTTGTCTCAGGCATTCACAACCACCCAGACACAATCCCAGCCAAACTCGATAGAGTCGGCCCTGGGAAATTGCTCGTCCAGAACTATTACTTGCTTCTTGCCCTTGTCATCGCAACTGCTTTTGCCGTCTGGGCACAGGCGCCACGCATTCTCGATCCTTTTCAAGTCGAAGAGGATTTCCGCAACTTATACTGGGTACGACTGTTCGAGAACCCTGACCTCTTTCAGGGCGACCCTTATATAGACAATCACATCGTTCGATTTAACCTCGGCGACTGGACAATGGATTACGCGATAGCAAGCCCTGGCTATGGGCTGTTGTTCATGTTTGCCAGCCCCATCGTGGATCCCCTTCTTTTCAGCAAATTGCTGATCTTTCCCCTCTTACTGGCCTCCGTCTATTTTATCTATCGTATAGGCGAGCAGCTCAGCGACAGGGGAACCGCCTTTGCTCTGGCGTTCGCCTTTATGGTGATAAACCTCGCTTCCCACAGTGCTATTTCGGTAACCGGCGGCCTCCAGCGCTCATTCTCGATGCCCATAATCCTGGGCCTGATTTACTATTTAATGCAGAAGCGATACGGCTGGGCAGCACTCTTCGTGTTTCTTGGCGGCGTCATCTACGCACCACTATTTCCATTGGGAGCAGTAACTTACGGCTTTTCTTTACTAGAACGCGGCGTAAAGCTCTGGAGACCCCGAATCATTTGGAAACCTCTGGCGCCACTGTTTCTGGCAAGCATTCTGGTGCTGGTTACCATGTCACCAAAGCTCATTACACTTGCCGAAGCAACACAGACCAGCGCCACAGAATTGATTAGCGAAGGCCAACACAGCCTCACCGACGCAGCATTCGGGCGGCATGGGCGTTGGCAGATCTTTCACCTTTTCCCTATATGGGGGCGTGGCGGTTTCGCCAGCGGTCATACAGACGCCTTCCACATGGTAATGCTGGGAGCTTTAGCGCTGGCTATCTGGCTCATTCGTGGACGCCGGGCGCGGCCCTTTCCCTCGATCCTGAACAACCTCTTTTATGCCAGCATTTTCAACTTCTCTCTGGCGTGGCTGGGGTTTTTGGCCACGTCCGCCTTTCCCCTTTATCTACCAAGCCGCTATACACAGGCCACCTTCATTCTCCTCCTGCTGTTTTTCATCGCCCTGAATGGCGAAGAAGCGCTGCACATTGCCGCCGCCTGGCTCAAAACGCACAGCCATAACTTAACATGGCCCCTGCTCCTCATCGCCTTACTCGCCACAGCCCTGGCCCTTCTGGTGTCCGGTAACGGGGACACAGCGCCGCTCTGGCGAAGCACAGAAATGCGCGTGACGCTCGTCGTACTCTGCACGATTCTGGTCCTCCTTACCGCTATCAATCGCAACCGTTCTCGCGCAAACTATGAAAAGGAATACAGGCAAGAACCTCACGTCTTCGCTCCGTCTACAACTCAGTGGAGGGTTTTGGGCGTGATATTTCTGCTTGTTGCTCCCCTATACATCGAAGCCTTGGAGCGCGATTTTTATAATCCTCCCCCGGCTGAACGAGAACTGTACCGCTTTCTCGAAACGCTACCTGAGGATACCCTGGTTGGTGGTGCTCCCTGTCTGCTTGATGGCGTCCCCCTCTATTCAAAACGCCAGGTGCTGTTCAGTTGCGATCGCCCACTCAATATACACGCCATCTCTGCATCAATTCTGGCCTACTACGCTGAGGATGTGAGCGACGTAGAAGCATTCTGTCGCAATCACGGCGTAGACGTTTTTGTCGTCAACCGGCGTGACTACGGCCCTGCTGTCCTCGCTGAATCCTATGTCTTCTTTGAACCTTATCACTCCCTGACCTATCCAACGATCAAGAACCGCCAGCACTTTGTTCTGGAACAGATCGATACAGAAGCGAGGCTGTTTGAAAGCGGTGACCTCTATGTTTTGCAATGTTCAGCACAGGCACTGGCGCAGGAGTAAGCAATCGTGGAGATTATTGAGCATAAGAGCGCTTATAGAGTAAATGAGAAGGCAGACACTACGCAACTTCGCATCCTGTTATGCGTCGTCCTGGCTGGCTTCACCCTCCTCTACACTTTCAATCTGGGCGGGTCGCTCATGCACGACGATGAAGGCGCCGCATTCTACGAAGCGTGGCAGCTATATGAGGGCCGGCAGCCAGGCGTTGATTTCATCGCCGAGAACCAGCCCCTCTTTCTGCTCGCAGGTCGCCAGGTTATCGACCTTGCCGGACGCTCTCCCACCGCCCTGCGCCTACTCTCCGTCATACCACCTCTCCTAGGCGCCGCTTTCCTTGCCGTCGCTCTCGGCCTCACCTGGAACTGGCGAATCGCAACACTGGCCACGGTATTCATCCTTACCGACGGCATTCTCTACGAGCAGGCGCGCATCTATCGGCCCGACGCCATGATGTTGGGGTGGGAGATGGCTGGCCTTGCTGCTGTACTGCTGGCCGTCCACCGCCAGCAGCGGCGATGGTGGATCATCGCAGGGCTTTGTTATGGGTGCGCCGTTCTGTGGAAACTGTTTGGCGTCTTCCCCGTTATTGGCCTGGCGCTATATTTCGGCGAACGCCTGTGGAAAGACCGGCACAACCGATCATGCACAGTCAAAGACGGGCTGGCCTTTGCCCTTCCCTTCATCCTGAGCAGTGTTGTCGTTTCCATCATCCTCTATGGTCAGCTTGGCTTTTACTACGGGGAAGCATTCGGCCACCATGCAACTATGGATCAGGACATAACCCTCTTACATCTTGTTGGGCGCAACATACTGGCATATTTGCTACTCCTCGTGTCGGCCCCCGCGTTCTTCTTCCTTGGCCCGCTCCTGTTGCTGAACCGCAAATCAGCTTCCGACTCACCACCGTTGTTGCGTATCCTCCTATGGCAACTCGCAACCCTCCTTGTCTTCTTTCTGATCACGCGCCCACTTCACATCCGCTACTTTCTCTTTTTGATCCCCACATTGGCCATCTTGCTAGCCTGGCAGATTGATTGTAGCCTCAAACAGATCGAAAAAAGCCAGTCCAACATTTTTCGTTACTTCCCACTCGTCGTCGCTATCTTCTTCCTGTTCGCTCTCTTTACCTCCCTACCCTCCATTCCCAAACTCAGCATCCGCACGGATAATGACACCTGGCCACTGGCACACTATGTTGCACAACTGACCGAACCTTCCGACACCGTTCTGGCCGACTATGCCACGATCAATTTCCTGGCTGACCGCCCATCGATTTACGAGGCATCCATCATCGCCGGCGCGCAGATCGAAACTGGTATCATCACCACTGAGCTTATCCTGAAACAGATTGAAGCATACGATGTGCAGATGGTGTTACTCCATGTAGAGGGCGGCGATCCCGTTGCCCACCATTTTGTCAATCTCGACGACTACGAACGCTTCCGCCGCTATCTGCGGCAGGAGTTCAACTTCATCCAGACCCTCGACCGCAACGGGCAACAAATCGAGATCTATAAACGTAAAAATAATTCGTAAAATTCGTGAAATTCGTGGCGAAAAGTGACCAGTCGGCCGTAGACCACTTACGAAATCGGAATCGGCTCCCCTAACACCGGCGGCGGGGGTTGCAGAGTGGCGTCTACAAAGGCGCGCACGAGGGCGGCAAGCTCGCGGTTGCGTTGCCAGGCCAGCGTGCGCGGGTGGTATTGGCGACGGTCCGCCGAGACACCCACGGCATCCAAACCCAGGCTGTCGCAAGTGTAAAGGGCGCGTGGCAGGTGGAAACTCTGCGTGACCAGCACAGCGCTATCCACCTGGAAAATGTGGCGCGCGCGATAACAGGTATCATAAGTGCGCCGTCCGCCGTAATCGGGCTGAATCGCCTCTTCGGGCACACCTCGCTCGATAGCATAGGCCATCATGCTCCCCGGTTCGTTATACTCAAGTGTCTGGTTGTCGCCGCTGAACAGCAGGTAATCGACAAGCCCCTCCTCGTAGAGGCTGATTGCCGTCTCCACACGGTCGCGCAGCATGGGGCTAAGGCGTCCATTGCGGTAAACAGCGGCTCCAAAGACGATGGCCACACGCCGCGGCGCCAGCTCCTCCGGCTCCACAATGTGCCGCCCATAATGGGATTCCACCCAGCTACGCCAGAGAAACGGCAAAGCGGCCAGAACCACTGCCACAGCCAGGAAGAGCAAGCACCCTTTTCGCCAACGTCCACTTCCTTTCTCTTTCTGTGTTGCCATCTACTTTCTCGAAAGGAGGCACGCGCTCGATTGCTCCGGGCCATTGCCGGACAGCCTGCGCTCCTCAAGCCTTCCACTAACAGTGATCGCCATCATTGTAATTCAGGATTTACGTTATGTAAAGCGATTTGGCAAATCGCTATACAACTATAATTCAGAACAACGCCAGATAGCACGCGCCGGACCCAGTTCCCCACCCACCCGCTTACATTCTCCTCATCTGTCTCAGAGCTACAGCTCCAGGCCAGTTCCTAGAGGTCTACGAGCAACTTGTCATTCTTTGCATTATGAAAAGCGATTTGCCAAAGGGTGTGTTTCATTTCAGTTGTGATGAGCGCTGTGGCCGGTCTCCTGACCGAGCCACCTGTCTGCATGAGAGCGGCGGGCGCGGTCGGGAGACCGGCCCGAGCGATAAGTCCAACTCATGTGAAACGCACCCTTTGCCAAATCACCACTGCGTGAACTAATTGACAGTTGAAAAACGATCGCTACAATTGATATTTAATATCATGATATTTAGTATCAATTGCGAGACATAAGTGCAAGCATTGAAGCAAATCAGGCACAACAACCTGCAACCAATCCTCCTACTCCTGTTGGTCTTGCTACTGCTGGCTGGCTGCAGTGCGGCCGGCTCCGGCTTAAAGGCAACAGGCGAAACGGCGACAGAATTGCAGATTCCTCCGTTAGAAGCGGTCTCCAGCGAAGGCGCCCTACGAGTGATAGCAACTACCAGCGTCATCGGCGACGTCGTTGCTCACGTGGGCGGCGAGGCCATTGAGCTAACCACGCTGATGTCCGCCGGCCAGGACCCGCACAGCTACCAGCCCTCCGCCTCAGACCTGACGACAGTGGCCAGCGCCGATGTCATTTTCATTCATGGCTGGAATCTAGAAGAGGGATTGGTCCGCGACCTGGCCAACGTCGCCGGAGAAGTACCACTTGTTCCGGTGGCCGCCGGTGTGGAGCCAATTGTACGCCGTGCAGAAAGTGGGGCAGCGGACGAACATGAAGGCGGGGCCATTGACCCCCATACCTGGCTGGACCCCCGGCAGGTGGTGCAGTGGGTGCGAAACATTGAAACAACGCTGAGTACACTGGACCCCGAGACTGAGGCGCTCTATGCTGCCAACGCACAAAACTACATTGCCGAGCTTGAAGCGCTGCTTGCCTATTACGACGAGCAGGTGGCGCGCATCCCGCCCGAGCGGCGCAAGCTGGTGACCAACCATGACGCGCTGGCTTACTTTGCCCGCGCTTACGACTTCGAAGTGGTAGGAACGGTGGTTCCCGGCGCCAGCACCCTGGCCGAGCCTTCAGCGTCAGAAATTGTGGCTCTGGTGCAAAGCATGGAACAGGCCGGCGTCTGCACTATCTTCGCCGAGACGACGGCCAACAGACAGGTAGCCGAAACGGTAGCTGCCGAATTGTCGAGCTGCGAGCAGGTGCAAGTCCTGTCCCTTTACACTGGCTCCCTCGGCGACAGCAACAGCGGCGCTGATAGCTATATCGGAATGATGCGCGCCAACATTGATTTAATTGTGCGCGGTCTGGCGCCCTGAGCCATTGTATAATGAACGCAGTAAACAACGGATATGGGAGTAACAGCTCCATGGAAAAAATAATTGGCATGAAAGAGCGCGGTGTGCCACATGAACCCAACACTCCCCTGCTGCGCGTTGCCGGCGTGCACCTGGCCTATACGCCCGGTGAATCTGGATCCACTTTCAATCTGCGCGGCAGGCAGACGGAGGAAACCGTCTACGCGCTGCGCGACATCACCTTCCAGATTGAGGGCGGCGAACGGGTGGCGGTCGTTGGCCCCAACGGCGCCGGCAAGAGTACCCTGTTCAAGGTCATTGCCGGCACTCTGAAGCCCGAGAAGGGTACCATTGAAGTATTTGGCCACGATCCGCAGCAACATATTTGCATCGCCTACGTGCCACAGCGCAACCAGATTGACTGGTCTTTCCCTGTGACCGTCGAAGACGTGGTGATGATGGGGCGCGTGGGCCAGATTGGCCTCTTCCGGCGACCCAGCCGTCATGATTGGGAAACGGTTCGCGCCAGCCTGGAGCGGGTGAACGCCGGCCATCTGCGCACGAAACAGATCGGCGAGCTTTCCGGCGGGCAACAGCAGCGAGTCTTCATCGCCCGCGCTCTGGCACAACAGGCCGAGCTGCTGATGCTGGATGAACCTTTCACCGGGCTTGACGTGCCCAGCCAGGAGAAGTTGTTCGAGGTGCTGGATACCCTGCACCGTGATGGCGTGACGTTGCTGGTTGCCACCCACGACCTCAATCTGGCGGCCGAGCATTTCGACCGCGTGATGTTGCTCAACAAGGCAATCGTGGCCTATGGCCCTCCTCCTGAGGTACTCACCTCGCAAAACCTGTTGCGCGCCTACGGCGGCCACATGCACGTCATCGAGGACGATGGCGGCGCCATGCTCCTCACCGACACCTGCTGCGAAGGTGAGGACGAGATCCTCGTGCCGTGACGTGTTTCACCCTGGCAGCTATTAGATAACAATGTCGATTATTGAGTGGTTCACTACCCCCCTGAGCTATACCTTTATGGTCCGCGCACTCCTGGCGGCGATGATGGTAGGCGTCGTTTGTTCTGTGCTGGGTACCTACGTTGTTTTGCGCGGCATGGCCTTCCTGGGCGACGCGCTGGCGCACACCATCCTGCCCGGCGTCGTCATCGCTTTCCTGATGGGCTGGCCTCTCGCCGTTGGCGCCTTAACCATGGGCATCCTGACCGCACTGGGTATCGGCGCTCTTAGCGGGCAGGGTATGCTCAAAGAAGACACCGCCATCGGCATTATTTTCGCTGGCTCCTTTGCTCTGGGCGTGGCCATGCTCTCGCGCGTGGGCAACTACACCGTGGACCTGGCCCACTTCCTCTTTGGCAACCTCCTTGGTGTCTCCACCACCGACCTCTGGCTGATTTTAATCCTGGGCAGTGCGGTGCTGCTACTCATCGTTCTCTTCTACAAGGAGTTCCTGGTCGTTTCCTTCGATATGACCCTGGCCCGCACCCTACGTCTGCCCACCACCTTCCTGCGCTACCTGCTGCTGGTGCTCATCTCCATCACCATTGTCGTCGCCCTGCAGGTAGTGGGTATTGCGCTTATACTGGCGGTGCTGGTCACACCGGCCGCGGCAGCCTCCCTGCTCACGCGGCGGCTGCCGTCGATGATGGCCGTCTCCGCCATCATCGGCGCTGTCTCTGGCATCGGTGGGCTTTACGCCTCCTACTACTTCAACATCGCTTCTGGCCCGGCCGTTGTGCTGGTCACCACCGCCATCTTTGTGATTGTCTTTCTGCTGGCCCCCAGACGAGGTTTGCTCTGGCGGCTCTAGAGTTGATTATGAACGATACACTAACCACACTCCGCAACACACTAAAACGCAACGGACACCGGATGACGGCTGCGCGCAGCCAGATTCTGGAAGCGCTGGCCCGCAGTGGCGGCCATATCAGCGCCGATGAGCTGGTGGCCATCGTGCACCGCAACGCGCCCAGCGTCGGCCGCATGACTGTTTACCGCACCCTGGACCTGCTGCACGACCTGGGGCTGATTCGTCCCATCTACCAGGGCACAGCCGCAGCCCATTACATTCTGATGGATGAAGGCCACCATCATCACCTGATCTGCTCCCAATGTGACCGTGTCTTTGAATTTGACGACTGCGTGGTGCAGGAAATCGAACAGTCTATCAGGGAACGCTTCAACTTCCAGATAGAGGGTCATTTGCTGGAGTTCTATGGCCTTTGCTACGACTGTCATAGCCGCTGACCGGTCACATCTGTTGGGTAATGAGTTCTAGAACGACACATTCCATTCAAGAAGAGGAACGCCACCAATGGCGCGTTGGGTTAATCGTCATTCTGGCGCTTACTCTGGCGGCAACGCTCTACTTCTGGTTGTGGCAGTTGGCGCGACCGTCTGTAGCATCGACGTTCCCAGCAGATGGCGCCAGCGAGGTACCCCTGACCACTCACCTCCGCATCGAGTTCCGGGAGCCGATGGACACCGGAAGCCTTCCAGATGTACAGGCAACCCCTGCTCTCAGCGCTACCCATAACTGGCAGGATGAATACACGCTCCTCTTCCGCCCTCATTTACCGCTACAACCAGAGACGGCGTATCAGATAGCAGTGACGGGAAACCTGTGGACAGCAGAAGAGGAGCGCGTTACCGGACCGATCACCTGGGAATTTCAGACAGGCGCGCCCCAAATCGCCTACCTCCACCTCAGTGATGCGGGGCAGACGCGGCTTTTCACAATCTCGCCATCAGGCAACTCACCCACCGCACTCACCGCTGCTGAGCTTAACGTTATCGACTTCGAGGTCGCGACCCAGGGCAAAGAAATCGCCTATGTTGTGCAGCGCGCGGACGGTGGTAGCGACATTCGCATCATCAACGAAGACGGTAGTTCGGATCGTCAGGTGCTGGCCTGCGCCGAACACCTTTGTACCAACCCCGTCTGGGAACCGGGTGACAGACGCCTCGTTTACGAACGTCGTGAGCTATCGCCCACCGGCGCGCCACCTGGCCCATCCCGGCTCTGGTGGCTTGATCCAGGGTCTGGTGAAACGGTCCCTGTCTTTGCCGATGAGCAGCTCCTCAGCAGTGGAGCGCAATTCTCCGTAGACGGCAACTGGCTCAGCTATCTGGTTCCTGCGGAAGAGGTGACCCTCGTCTATAATCTGCAGAGTGGCGAAACTCTCTCCGTATTCAATAGCATTGGCGAATCAGCCGCCTGGCACCCGTTCCAGAACCGCTTCCTGACTACCGACATCGAATATCAGGGCGAGCATTTCAGCGTGCATATCTATAGTGTGGATGCCGCCACGAGAGAGAGGACGCGCCTCAGTGAACAGGAGGAAACGAACGACGCCGCCCCGGCCTGGTCCCCCAACGGGGAATGGATTGCGTTCACCAGCAAAGTGCCCCGGGTGCCCATTGGCCGCCAGCTCTACCTGATGCGCGCAGACGGCAGCGGCACACAACGCCTCACCGCTGATGCCGAAACCAACTTCGGCCCACCGCGCTGGTCCCTGGATGGCACTCAGCTCCTCTTCCAACGGTACAATATGGCCGAGCCGGACGCTCAGCCCTCTATCTGGTTGCTGGAAATCGAAACCGGCCAATTTCAGAAAATCGCAGACGCTGCCTACCAGCCCGCCTGGCTCCCCTGATACTGCAACGTATGCCCACCTTCCATTACACCTTCCCTGTTTCGGCTCCGCAAGCGGCGGTGATGGCCTTTCACCGGGATAGCAAGGTCCTCAAGCGGCTGATGCCGCCGCCCCTCTTCGTGCAAATCCACGAACGCGAGCCGCTGCGTGAAGGGGCCACCATCGACTTCACCCTCTGGTTCGGCCCCGTCCCCGTACGCTGGCGCGCCATTCACTTCGACGTCAGCGAGACAGGCTTCACCGACCGCCAGACACAAGGCCCGTTGCGCCGCTGGCAGCACACCCACCGCTTTGAAGCCATCGACAGCCAACATACCCGCATCAGGGAGCAGGTGCTCTACGAACACCACGACGGCCTGCACGGGCTGCTGACACGCCTGCTGTTCAACCGGCCCGGGCTTACGGCTCTCTTTACCTATCGCCAGCTAATCACCCGTCTGAGTCTTGAACCAACCTTACGCCGCCGCCTCTACCTGCTGGTAGCCATGCCAATCCTTGCTTATACATTGTGGCGAGCGCTTCGCAGCCAACAACATTCCTGATGACAGAACGCGACCATGTCCTGATCATCGGCGCGGGGATTGGCGGCCTGACCGCGGGCGCTCTGCTGCTGAAAGAAGGATTCCGCGTCACGGTCCTGGAGGCCCATGTTTATCCCGGCGGCTCAGCCGGGACCTTCTATCACCAGGGGTACCGCTTCGACGCTGGCGCGACGCTGGCAGCCGGCTTCGGGCCAGATGGCCCCCACACGCAGGTTGGGGAGCGGCTTGGCATTTCCTGGCCGGTTACAGCGCTTGATCCGGCATGGGTCGTCCACCTGCCCGGCGGCCGACGTGTGCACCAGTGGGCCAGCCGTGAAGCCTGGGCCGAGGAGCGACGACGACACTTCCCCGGCAGCGAGCAGTTCTGGCGCAAACAAGAAATGCTGGCCAAAATTACCTGGGACCTGGCCGGCCGCGCTCTACCCTGGCCGCCCCAGAATCTTGCCGAGTTGGCGCGGTTGGCTGCCTCACTGCGGCCCGGCGCCCTGCGCGCCACCCCCTATCTGCTACGCGACATCGCGGACATAGCGCACCAGGATGATCCCGCCTTCTCCCTCTTTCTCGACGGCCAGCTACTCATTTCGGCACAGACCACCGCTGCAGATGCCAATGCCCTCTACGGCAGCGCCGCCCTGGACCTGCCACGCCGGGGTGTGAATCACGTGCACGGCGGCATGGGCAACATCGCCCGCACGCTCTCCAACTGGATTGAGGAGAATGGCGGTACGGTGCGCTATCGCCAGCAGGTTGAACGTATTGAGCTGGAAAAGGGACGTGCCCGGCGTGTCTACACTAACAATCGGTTGGTATGCGAGTTCGATTGGCTCGTCGCTAACGTCACACCCTGGTCTCTGGTCAGATTACTCGGCGACGGTACCCCCAAGGCCCTGCGCCGGGAAAGCGAGCGCACCCCCACCTGGGGCGCCTTCACCCTCTACCTGGGGCTGGATGCCGCTCGCCTACCCACTAGCGACACCGACGCCCTTCACCACCAGGTCCTCAGCGGAGAGCGTGCGCGGCTCGGCGAGGGCAACTCTCTCTTTCTCTCCCTTTCGCCCGCCGGGGACGAAAGCCGCGCCCCGGCCGGGAAACGGGCGGCCACTCTCTCCACCCACACGCGCATCGAACCGTGGTGGGAGCTACGCCACGGCGCAGACGAGGAAGAGTACCTCAAGCGTCGTGATGCCTATACGAATCGGCTCCTGGAGCTGGCGGAAGTGGCCCTGCCCGGCATCAGTGCTGCTGCCGAATTGATTCTGCCGGGCACCCCAGTCACCTTTGCCTTCTACACGCGCCGCGCCGGCGGCATGGTCGGCGGCTTCCCCCAAACCTCTCTCTTCCAGAGCCGCGGGCCAGACACCGGCATTCCCAACCTGAAGCTGGTGGGCGACTCTATCTTTCCCGGCCAATCCACCGCGGGTGTCACTCTGGGCGCCATACGCGTCGTGCGCCAGCTCTTACAGCAGTCGGGCGCTATGTAATTCCGGCGCCCTAATCACCACCGCCCTGCTGTCCGAACTGTGGGCGACGTTTTTCCATGAATGCCGACAGCGCTTCCATGTGGTCCGCAGAGCCCCACAACTGCAGAAACAGCTCCCGTTCATAAACCAGCTGTTCCCCCACAGAGAGGCGCGGTAGCGTCAGCAGGAGCCGTTTCATCGCCGTCACCGCCCCCTGCGGAAAGGCCGCTAACTGCTGTGCCCATTGCTGCGCTCGCTCCAGCACATCCTCATCCTGGCCCACCACCTCATGCACCAGCCCTATCTCCTGTGCCTCACGAGCTGAAAGGCGCTGGCCGGTGAGCAAAAGGTACGTGGCGCGGCTCTGGCCTACCAGACGTACCAGGCGGCCGGCTCCACCCCACCCGGTCGTTAATCCCAGTTGCACCTGGGCATGCCTCAGAAAGACACCCTCCCGCGCCAGGCGCAAATCGCAGGCAGTCAGAATCTCGCAGCCCCCGCCAACAGCGTGGCCGTTGACCGCGGCAATCACCGGAAATGGTAGCTCCATCAACTGTAGCAACGCATCGCTCATAATGCGGTTCAGCCGCTCGCCTGCTGCGGCTGGCTCCTCGCCGGCCAGCTCCTTCAAATCACCGCCAGAGACAAAGGCGTCGCCCGTGCCGGTGATAATCAGCGCCCGCACATCGGCCGCCCTTGCCAGCTCCGAGACGTGTCGTGCAAACAGCTCCTGCGCTTCCCAGTTAAGCGCATTGCGCGCTTCAGGCCGGTTGACGCGCAG
>CAZRTM010000091.1:0-17683 GCA_964602995.1 uncultured Ardenticatenaceae bacterium | reverse complement strand
ACCCGCTAGACCGGACGCTCCAACTGGTCCCTAAGGAACGTTTTGACCGCAGCGGCAGAGTCCAGGGCGAGCGCCTGAGCTGCGACCTCTTCGCAGTGGCTGCGGTCCAGGCGGCGGATCAGTGCTTTCACCGTAGGTACGGATGCAGCGCTCACGCTAAACTCGTCCAGACCCGCACCCAGTAAAAAGGGGATGGCTAACGGCTCCGACGCGAATTCCCCGCACAAACCTACCCAGATGCCATGATCGTGCCCGGCCCTGATTGTCATCTGAATCAGGCTGAGAACGGCAGGGTGGAACGGTGAGGCCAGGGGAGCTACGCGCTCGTTGGTACGATCGACGGCCACAGTGTATTGCGTGAGGTCGTTGGTGCCTATGCTGAAGAAGTCGACCAGAGGCGCTACCTGATTGGCGATCAGAGCCATCGCCGGCACCTCTACCATGATCCCAAACTGCACCTTGTCTGCCACCGGCTTCCCTTCCGCGCGCAACGCCGCGCTCACTTCTTGCAACAAAGCACGGAACGCACGAACCTCTTCCACGGAAGCCACCATTGGCACCATCAGGCGCAGGTCCGCTCCCACACAACCCTGGAGCAAAGCACGTAGCTGGATGCGAAACAGCTCTTGCTGGCCGTCGAGCATGCGCACGCCGCGCCACCCCAAAAATGGGTTTGGCTCGTCGGGCATCTCGATGTAGGGAATCATTTTGTCGCCGCCGATGTCCAGCGTACGCACGACCAGAGGCCGGCCCTCCAGCGCTGTGGCCACCTCGCGGTAAGCTGTAATTTGCTCTGCTTCCGACGGCATCTGGTCGCGATTCAAAAAGAGGAATTCGGTTCGAAAAAGGCCAACACCTTCAGCTCCTGCTGCCAGGGCTGGAGCCACGTCTGCGCTGCTGCCAATGTTGGCCACAACCTCAACCCGGTGACCGTCAAGGGTAATGGCCGGGGCTGCAGCCCCTGACAGGGCCAGCGAGCGTCGCTGCTGCCATAGGGTGCGCTTTGCCTGGGCTTCCGCTAACAACTCGGGGGTAGGCGCCAGCACGACGGAGCCACTTTCGCCATCAAGAACGAGCATGGTGCCGTCGCGCACCTCATCAATCACAATCGGAGCGCTGACTACAGCGGGGATTCCCAGACCTCGAGCCAGGATGGCCGTGTGCGAAGTAGGTCCCCCGCGCACGGTGACCAGACCCAGCAACCGCGACCGGTCAAATTGTGCTGTATCAGATGGGGTCAGATCGTCCGCCAGGACGATCACAGGTTCCTGAGGCAGGTCAGTAGTCGTCATCTCGCCGCGCAGGCACTGGATCAGCCGGCGACCGACGTCGCGCACATCCGCTGCACGCGCCCGGAAATAGTCGTCGTCCATTGCCTCCAGTACCTCAACATACGCGGCGATAGCGTCATGCACAGCAGCCTCGGCGTTCAGGCATTCCTCCTCAATCATCTGGCGTACGCGGGCCAGCAGATCGGGGTCCTGCAGAAAGAGGCGGTGCGCCTGAAAAATGGCGGCTTCCTCGCTGCCAATGGTTGCCGCAGTCTGTTCCTCAAGCTGCGCCATCTGAGCATCGGCAACGGTGATTGCTTCCTGCACCCGTTGCCACTCGTCATGGGGATTATCCACAGCACGCCGGTCCAGCGACACGGCAGGAGGCCGGTATACCCACACAGGACCGATAGCAATGCCGGCGGAGGCCGCCAACCCTTTGATTTCGGTCACCTTATCCTTCCTTTACCGGCAGCGTCTGAAACCTCGCCGTGCGCCAGGGTGACCGCGCACCATCGCTCAACCGTTTCAGCCACTGCAATAGCACCTATCGCCGTCACATCCCAGGCGATCAGGCCATGTCCATGTAGAAGCAACGCGCCGCGCTCGGGCAGCCTCTCTGCAAGCTCTGACTCTTGCGCCAGCAGCGCCAGATGGCCTACCACCTCCGGCGCCTGCTGCAGCAGATCAGGAACAGGCAACTGCTGCCTGGCAGCCATGACCGTCGACGCCACAGGCTGGCAGAGCAGTACGGCTCGCGCAGCGGAGCGGTTGTAAACGGCGCAGTGCCAGGGAAATGCTTCGTCCCGCAAGGAAACCACAATCAGTTCCTCAAAGGAGAGAGCGGCAAGCCAGCTGCCCGGCCGGTTGATCAGGATTTTCTCTCCAGGCAGCCGCCAGCTCATTTCCACAGCCAGCCCTTCGCCCACCGGGCGAGAGGCCGCAAGCTGGGCTTCTTGCACGTACGCCTGCCGCTTCGGCCGGGGCACCATGGCGTCGCGCAGTTGCTCACCCCTGTCCGCAGGATCAGACGAACGCAGGAAACCTTTCAGCAGGTAACGATATGTTTCCAGCATAATTCCAGGTTTCTCCGCTCAGGTGCATGGTTACTCTCCTTCTCCCTCCACGCGGATGACCGTACCCACGTTAATGGGTGGAAGAGGCTCCCTTTCCACGCACACGTCTCCCGGCATCTCTACCTCTCGTTCACCATTGAACTTGAGCACGAGATGGCCGAGGTTCTTGAAGTTGTCGTTGGCCACGTCTCCTACGGCCAGCACTATAAAACGCCGGTCATCGATAATCACGGCATCGCCTGGCACGACTGGCGTGCGCACGGCATTACCGTTCCCGTCGTGCAGAATGCTGAACTCAGCCAGCTCGGGGGGCGCGTTCTGCCCGAACAGGACCACAATGTTCTCGTCAAGAAACTCCGAAACAAGCGGCCCAATGGCCACAACGTTGGCCTCAAATTTGATCATTTATCTGTCCTGTCTGGGTGCTCCAAGAGCGGAGCACCTGGCTTTACACTGGGCGGTGTCCTACCGAGAGTGCACCGGCTACCGCCCAAAGAGCCTGCCAAGAAATCCTTTCTTCTTATCCTGCGCCTCGCCTTCTTCCACCGGAGGGGGCGCTGCCGGCTTTGGTTCATTAGGCGGCGCCGCCGTTGCCTCTGCTACCGGCTCCGCTCCATCGGAGGCCGCCGCTGTTTCTTCGGCTGCCACGCCAGATAGCTCCTCGCCCTCGCCATCGAGAAGCCGCACCTGGTCCGGGCCTACGCCGGAGACGAAGTTATCTTCTTTAATAAAGCGGAAGAGTGGTCCGGAAGGCTTTGTCGGATAGATATCAACGGTCAGCACACCTTTCATGGGATAGACGCCTACCCGTGCCGTGCCGCCGCAGTCGATCACCGCCACAGCAATCTCGTCAAAGTCGCGCTTGGAACGGAAGCCGTCAAACGGAGTGCCGCCGGTAAGATCGGCAATGTGCTGGGCTACGGGGTGGATGCCGCCACCTGTAACAGAATAAATCAGGTCTTTGCCAGGGCGCGGTTCGATGATGAGCGGACCACCCCAACCACGTGGGCCGGCGACGATTTCCACGCGACGATATTTCTTTTCGGACATTTGACTGTTACCTCCAATCGCATTGATGCATAGGGGCGCAACTACCAGCACCCTCATTCATTTCCGTAAGATTTCAAAGAGGCGCAGGTGATGGAGGTAGCGCAGAACCAGCGCTACCTCCATCCCTGAACCTCACCATAAAGCCGGCTTAGCTGTACAGTCCAACGCTGGCGAAGAAGGCAATAATCACCGCGATGGGGCCGGTAATCACACGCGAGAAGAGGACAGCCGGCACACCTATCTCTACTGTTTCCGGTTCGGCCTCACCCAGCGCCAGGCCCACTGGAATGAAGTCGCACCCTACCTGGGGATTGATGGCAAAGAGCGCCGGCAGGGCATAGCTGGGGGGAATGCTGCCGTTGGCAATCAGGGTGCTGCCGAGGAGCGTTCCTACCACCTGGGCAATCACCGCCCCAGGCCCCAGGAGCGGCGAGAGGATGGGGATGGCGCAGATCAGTGTGATCACGAGCAAGCCAACCAGGCTGCCTGCGAGTGGAGCCAGAGCATTGGCAATCACGTCGCCGATGCCCGTTTCCAGAATAATGCCGATTACCAGGGCGATGAAGGCCATGAACGGCAGGATGTTGACGATAATCTGGTCAATAGCGTCGCGGCCGGCCTGATAGAGAGCGCCAACCACACCACCGACAGCGCGACCTAGACGAGCAAGAAAACTGTTAAGCTTATCCATTGCTTTCCTCCTATGATAGCCTAGGCCGTGGCCGGGGCTTCGGCTTCACGGCGTGCCCACATAATCATGGTGATGCGTTCCGTCACGATGCCGCGGATGAAGATTACGATCAATCCCACCAGCAGATAGCGGACTGCTAACGGCACCACCGAAAGACCCAGGGCTTCAATGCCCGCGGCAATTCCCAACCACACAAACAGCTCTCCCGGGTTGATGTGGGGGAAAATTCCCGTCGGTGGGTGCACATATGAAACGGCTGCATCGTAGAAGGCCGGCTTGTACTTCTCCGGCAAAAAGCGTCCCATCGTGTAGGCCATGGGGTTGGTTAGAAAGAAGACGGCGAGAAAGGGTAGCAGGATATAGCGCACGGGATAGTAGATAAGCCCATCACGTGCTGCCCACTCGCCAACGCGGTCGATGCGCTCGGGACCGATGAGCGTAATCAACGCATTTACAAAGGTGAGCAGAATGATTAGCAACGGTACGATGCCGGTCACCAGACCGACAAACACTTCACCACCTCTCTGGAAGAGACCGATAAAGTGTTCAGCCAGGAACACAAGAGTGTCTAACATTTTTCCTCCCTCAACTTGACCGGTAACAAATGCAACATTTCGACTGGACGAGCGCGACTACACTACTCTCTACAATTGCCACCTCCTTACTAATACAGCGTACACCTCCCCTTCCGCATGCCGGTCATGTCTGCAACGAAAGCTGACCAGCGAGAACGCTATCTGGCGATTCTTGCTCCCGCGCCGCCTGCAAATCACGCGCAGCGTTGGCAAAGGCAACACGTAGTTTGGCAGCGACAGGGAGCGTTTCTTCATTCTCGATGACCTCGCGCAGGCTCATGCCCACGAGGTCAGGTTCCGGCCGTAGCGAGGCAAATACGGTCCAGCCACCCATGCTCTCGGCATGGGCGATGCGGTTGTCTTCATCCACGACCAGCACACCGTAGGCGCGGCCCCGGTAACGACCGCCATTCATGCCCACAGCCGTCAGCCCTTTCTTGTTGAGCAGCCGCAGACGACGGTAAAAACCGCGCATCTGGCGATAGGTAAGGGCAAACTGGGCCAGCCACATGACAACCATGGCGCCTAACAAGATCACGAACGTGGTGGAGCTAATATCTGGCATCATTCCCTCTCATCCTCAAAATTGCTTTCGACCAGCGCACGTAGCGCCTCTAACACCTCTTCCGCCTCTGCTCCCGTGGCCTCGACCAGGATTTTTTGTCCTCTGGTCACGGCGAGCAGTAACAGGCTCAGCGGGCTTGCGCCGTTGGACGGCCCTTTCTCACGGCTTAGATTGGTCACCTGCACCTCTGCATCGAAGGCGCCCACAACTTTGACGAACTGTGCGAGCGGACGGGCGTGCAGGCCGGCATCATGGTTAACAGTCAGAATGATTGAAGGCATAGTCGTCTCACGGAAGCTATTGATCCAATTCCAGAATGACCTCGGCCGCGGCGCTGTCAGTCACCAGGCTGTCCAGGAATTTCCCGCGCAGCGCACCCAGAATGGCCGGCGCCTTTACCTTTCCACCGGCCACGCCTATGATTTGGCAGCCAGAGGTCACCAGTTTTTGCAAATCTACGCCGATGACGCGACGGTTAATCTCACAGTCGAGAATCTGCCCCTGCTCGTCGAAGTGCTGGGCACAGATATGACCTACCGCTCCTCTGGCTTTGATGTCCAGAATCTCCTCTTCCTTGAGGTAACCGGTCCGCAGCAGGCTGGAGCGACCTAACTCGACGCTACCAATACCGACCAGCGCCACATCGGCGTAGAGCGAGAGGAGGAGAAAGACGCTGATGTTTGGTTCGCGCAGGAAGAGGTTGCGGGTGACTTCATCGCGAGCAATGAGCGGCGCACCCAGGGCAAAATGATGCGAATTGAGGCGGTCGGCGATAGCGCGCCCAACACCTGAACCATCCACGTTCGGATCGCCATACCCGGCGGAGCCTAGCATCTGCACGACCTTGACATCGGGCATGTAGCGCCGCGGCAGCGCATTGGCTACCTCGAAAATGGCAGTGCCCCAGGAAACGCCCAACGTCGCCGTATCCGAGAGCACTTCCAACAAATGGAAAGCGCCCAACCTTCCCAGATTGCGCAGCATCTGGCGATAATCGCTGCGACCGCGCTCGGCGACGATGACTGTGGCCAGTCCAAAACGTTGGCGCAGTTGCCGTTCCAGTTCCTTGTTACGGGGAACCGGATAATTGACGTGAATCTCGACAACACCTTTATGACGGGCCTCTGTGAGCAGACGCGAGATTGCGGAACGGGAGTAGCCGAACTTGCGGGCAATCTTCTCTTGGCTTTGATTTTCCAAATAATAGAGGTCTGCGACGGAGGCCAGTAACGTTAGACGGTCTTCCACCTCTGTATCCACCTGAATTGTCTTAGGCTGTTACGGAAAGGACCTCTCGATGTTGGGCACGAAGATGAGAATACGATTAGCGCCATTGTAACAAAATACTTCACTTATGTGCGAAATGTTCACATATGTGCAAAAAGCATGGCATTTTCCACGGTATGGCGCCCGGCAACGTCCAGCGTCTGTTGCTGTGGCCTCCTGCAACAGCGTGTCTTCTTACGCCTTTCTGAGTCATCCCACATACCATGGGTGGGCAGGAGGGATAAATAATAGATTCAGCCACGTACCAACAGTACGAGGAGTACGTAACAGTAGGTAGGTAACAGTAGATGGAAGAAATTGTCGCCCTGCTCATTCTGGCCCTGGTTGCGGGCATCTTTTTTATCGTCCTCAATCCCAGCAAACTGGTCTGGCGCCTGTACAGTTCGCCGCTGGAGGAGCTGACTGTACCCCGGGTTGCCGGACGGCAACAGAGGCCACGGTTGCTGGTCAAACCGTTTGCCCTCGATCGCATTCCCTCCGAGCTGCACGGCATCGTCGAAGGCGAATTGAGCTACGCCGACTTGCTGGACAGGATCCGCAAGACCGGTGGCGTTTCGGCCTGGTTCCAGGAGCAGCTGCGTGATGCTCTGGAAAGCGCCGGCACGGAAGTGGTCGAATGCGAAAGGGACACCGTCCCACCCGGGCGCTTCTTGCTGCAGGGTGAGCTGATGAACGTGGTACGCAGCCGTGACGAAGGAAAGATCGCCTTCAAAGCGCGCCTGACTGTTGGCAACAGACAGCTCCTCTCCAAGACCTACGTGGTGACCAGCAACCGGCGCAACAGCCGCTCGCCGGTCAGCTCCCTTACCGAGCAATGGATCGGCCCCTCTCGCCTTGATCGCAGCAGCCCCCTTGCCGAACGCCTCCTCGACGAAGCCCTTCGTGAAGGTTTGGAACAGCTCATGCGTGACGTGAGCCGGACACTGCCTTATTTACAGCCAGCGGAAGTGGGGCAAAGTTAAAGGGGCGGCGCGGCTACACCCCAATCTCCAATCTCTAATTCTCTAATCAACCAATCGGCGCAGCCATATCTCGCGCTATCACGTAGAAGATCTGACGTGGCGCCGAGAGATGGAGATGTTGGCGGATGAGGTTCAGGGAAGTGGCGAGTTCTCGTCGAGAGTAAAAGAGTAGAATGTGGCAGATATGCTATAATCTTGTCGAAGCGAACGTTGGGTAATTAAACGAGGAGTAACAGATGATGCCTGTGGAAGAAATGGTGCTGGAGAAGCTAAGAACATTACCTCCTGAACAACAGGAGGAAGTCTTACACTTTGTAGAGTTTCTGGCACAAAAGCAGACGCCCAAATCCAGGCAGCATAGTATAGAAGGCATATGGGCGGATCTAGGCGTGAATATAACTGAAAAGGAACTTGAGGAAGCCCGTAAAGAAATGTGGGGACAGTTTCCCCGTGAACTCAGCAAATGAGTGCCGTATGCCCGACCGGTTGATTGCTGCAACTGCTCTTCATTTGGGCGTGCCACTGGTTACACGTGACCATAGTCTGCGAGCTACTTCCCTCATAACAATCTGGTAAATTCGGAACATCTGTTTGCCTTCGCCCTACACAATTGCACCGCGGCCAGTTCAACGCCAGGCTACAGCAGATGGTGCAGCTCAACCGCTCGCCAACTCACCTCCCGCCACATCTTCTAACGTCAGCGTCCGCCCCCGCGCTCTGGCCCTTGCCGCAGCCGGTGTGGGCAGCTTTGCTTCGATGCGTGTGCGGTGCTCTTGTGCCCATTGGCGCACGCGGACATCCGTTGCCTCATGCGCTTCCACCAGGGACAGCAACGTCACTGCCCGCTCCCTTGCCGCACCAGCCTCCTCCACATAGACCGCAATGCCTGCCAGGATATCTGTGGCTTCTGTTAGCCGACGCGTGTGCATGGCCCACAACAGCGCTTCACGGAACAGGTCTCGCGCCCGCTCCTGCTCCCCCAACATGGCCAGCGTGCAGGCCAGCCAGTTCAACCGCTGCGGGCGTTTGACGCCCAGAACAGCATCCAGCGCCGCTGCTTCCTCAAAACTGAACAACGCTGCTTCAAAATGGTGGAGTTCGCCGCTCTCTTCCCCGTAGACATACTGGATATAGCCCAAATTGTGCAAGGTGTTCGACTCATCATAACGGTCGTCCAGCGCACGGTGATGAACCAGTGCCTGCTGAAAATAGACCTGCGCCTGTTGCAAATACTCCGTGCGAATTTGCGGCGGACGCTGCCCGTTCTGACCTTCTTCCACATATTTGGCCTGCACCATCGTCGTCAGCCCCAACATGCTCAGCGCCAGCGCCTGCCCATGCTGGTCTTGCAGCGCCTCATAAAAGGCCAGCGCCCTCGCACCATATTCAGCAGCGACGCCATAGCGGCCACTACCATAAGCGACATGCGTCAGAGCCAGATATGCTACTGCCTGCCCCGGCCCGTCCTCCGCCCGCAATGCCAGCTCCAGCGCAGCAGAGGCATCAACGCCGGCCTGCTCTCGCTCACCCTGGTAGTATCGCAGCAACGCCAGATGGGCTTGCACCCGGCCGCGCACCTGCACTGTTGCCGGTCCCAGCCGCTCAAGTTGGTGCACCGCTTCCGCCAGCAAATTGACCCCCCGCTCCAGACGGCTGCGCATTTTCCAGAAAAGATAAAGACCCGGTAACGCTGCCTCCAGTAAGACCTGGCGTCCCTCCTGCGCCGCCCACTCCCAGGCTGCCTCCATATTGCTGGCCTCCGCGGCCATCCTTTCCAGAGCCGCCTTCTGGTCGCCGCCCTGCAGTTGCGCCGTCTGGGCCTGGACCATCTCCAGGTAGTAGCAGCAATGCCTCTCACGGGCCAGTTCCACCTGTTCAGCTTCTGCCAACATCTGCAGCGCATACTGGCGCAGTAGCTCGTGCAACTGGAAGCGCGCGGGCTGATCGTTCGCCGCTACCAGCGCTCGTAACAGGCATTTGTCAACCAGCGTCGCCAACTGCTGCCAGCCAGCTCCCGCCACCGCCTGCGCGGCCGCTACCGAAAACGAGCCGCGAAAGACACCAAGCCGGCTGAATATGACCTGCTCCCCCGGCGACAGCAAAGCCCAGGAGCGATCGAACGTGGCGCGCACACTGCTCTGTCGCGGCCCGCGGTCCCGCTGTGGTCGGGCCAACAGGCTCAGATCCGTTTGTAGCCGTTCGGCAATGGCGGTACAGCTTTGCATCCGCGTCCATGTTGCGGCCAGCTCCAAGGCCAGCGGCATGCCCTCCACCTGGCGGCAGATCCGTATAACTGGCCGCCGGTTGGCCTCTGTCAAAAAAAATTCCGGGTTGGCCCGCCGTGCAGCCGCTACAAACAGGCGCACTGCGCCATACCGTTCCCAGCCGGCCCTATCCTCCTCTGGCGTCGCCAACCCCTCCAGCCGCAAAACCCGCTCCCAACTCAGATTGAGCCGCTCCCGCGATGTGGTCAAAATCTTCAGCCCCGGCGCTGCCTCCAGCAGCGCTGCCAATTGCGGTGCGGCACTAAGCAAATGTTCCAGATTGTCAAGCAACAGTAAAATCTCGCGCTGCGCCAGCTGATCCTGCAAATAAGCCAGGGCACGGTCTGTTCCAGCTCCGGCCATGAAGTGGGCTGCCTCCAGGGCCTCTACGATAGCTTCCGGCAGCAACGCCGGCCGCGACACCGTCTCCAGGCGAATATGCGCCACTCCATCCAAAAAGTGACCGGCCACAGCATGAGCCGCCTGCACGGCAAGGCGCGTCTTGCCCATACCGCCAGGTCCGACAATCGTAATCAGTCGTGTCCCATCCTCTTTCAATAAAGAAAGCAACTGCGCCAACTGTGCCTCGCGGCCGATGAAGGGATCCGGCGCTAGCTGCAGGTTGTGGCGTATTAAGGAAGTAGAAGCTCGTAGCCGTTCGTAGAGCGCCGTCGTGCGCCCCTGCGCGGTCACGCCCAGCTCCTCTTCCAGCACCTTGCAACAGCTTTCATACTGGGCCAGCGCCTCACTACGCCGGCCGCTGCGCGCCAGCAAGAGCATCAAGCGTCTCTGGGCCTCTTCGCGCCATGGCGCCAGCTCCACCCGCTGCCGCGCCACCTGCACCGCCCTCTCGTAATCACCTCGACTCTCATACAGGTCCGTCAACTGGCGCAACAGATGCAGATGCTTCTCCTGCCATGAGCTGCGCTCCCTGCCCAGCCAGCTCTCAAAATCGGGGCACTCCTCAAGGTAAAATCCCTCTAGCAGCTCACCCCGGTAAAGGGACGCGGCCTGCTCGAGTTGCAGCAGGTTACCTGCCGCGCACAGCCGCTCGACCGCCGCCGTATCCAACCATACCTCGCCCCCGTCTGCCGCCCCCTCAAACGAGAGGCTCTGGCGGCTACTGTGGATTACCCCCGGCAGCCGTCGGTTCAGGTTATATACAACGCGCCTCAGCTCGGTGCGACCGGCATCACCCGTTGCATTGGGCCAGAACAAATCGGCCAGACGTTCCCGCGTCACCGGTTGCGCGACCAGCGCCAGATAGGCTAACAGCGCCTGCGCCTTCTGTGAGCGAAAGCCATTCACCAGCTGGCCGTCGATCTGTATATGTAGTGATCCCAGGAAGTAGAGTTCGATGGCGGTTGGCATGGACGCTGCACGGACGATAAACGGACGGTCACTGTTTACACTATGCCAGAAGCACCCGGTGAGTGCAAGATGCTCGCTGGTCCTCCATCTGCCAGGAACGCTTAATCATCTATCATCGATATGCTCGCGTTGAGCACAGAGCCGGAGCGTACATTATGCTAAGCCTACCTTCCCAGACCGGTCCACACCGCTATCAGTCTCTGCCCCTCCTCGCCCTACTCATCCTGCTTACTGTGCTGCTGGCCTCATCCCTACCCCCGGTAACGCCACCTCCTCCGCTGGCGATAAGCCCAAACGAGGCCCAGGAGCCTGACCCTGGCCCGCTGGATATCACCATCACCAACAAACCGCCTGCCACATCACTGGACCCGCAATGGCGCGAACCAGCAGAAGCTGAAACGCTGCGGGCGCGCCAACTACCTCTGGAGCTGGAAGCCACTACGGAGCTGATGGCCTTTCGCACTGCCAACAGCGCCACCTTCGAAATCAACCCCGACCAGTACAAGACCATCGTCTCCACTGAGTCCATGCACTACCAGGTTGCAACCGGCGCCTGGGAAATCATCGACCCCGCCTTCCGCCTGGACACCGAAAGCAACACGTTCCTCATCAAACATAACAGCATCCGCAGCCGCGCCGGGTTGAGTCAGGCCTGGTTCTCAGCCAGCGCCGGCGAGGCCGGCCTACGCTGGCAGGCGTCGCAACTGGGCTACGTCGGCTGGCTCGGCGCCTACAACCCCCTGGCCCAGGTCAATACGGAGGGTGGTTTTGCCCCCGAGCAACTGGAAAACGGCCGTATCCTGCACTACAAGAACGGCTGGAGCGATGACGCCATTTCCGAACAACTGGTCAGCGCTCCCGACAGCCTGGAGCACTTACTGGTGTTAGATACAGCGCCGGACGCCGGCCGCGGGGCGCGCCATCTCGAAATGCGCTCTGTACTCACCCTGTTGCCCGGCGCCACACTGTGGGCCAATGGACAGCAACAGACAGAGCGCTTCGATACGGAAGGCGCTATCGAGGTTCGCCAGCCCGACGGCACGGTTGCCTTCGTCATGGATCCCGTGTTGGCCTTTGAAATGGACGATAGGAGCACTTCGGTCACAGGTCATTACGAAGCCTGGCCGGCTGGGCCAGAGGGCGAGTGGATTCTCGCTGTGCGCACGCCCTGGTCCTGGTGGTCCGATCCCCAGCGCCAGTACCCCGCCGCCATCGACCCTACCATGCGCGTGTTGCGCACCAGCGGCGCTGGCACCGGCATGGCCTGGATTGGCGCCGGTGGCGACGCTCCAAACCAGAATTACCAGATGGGCGCTATGGTCCTGGGCAGCATGCAGTCGCCAGCCTACTTTGGCTTCATGCAGTTCAACGTCATGCCTGCCACACTCACCAACCACACCCTGGAAGTAGCCACCGCGGAGCTTCTGATTACCCCCGGCTACTACTACGGCCCTACTTACAAGCATGATGACGGGCCTGACTGGGAGAATGAAACGATCGCTCATTACGCCTCCCTCTGGCAAATCAACCTCGACAACCTCTGCCCCGATCCCCTGGCCGATCCCAATTGCTGGTCGATGATTGACAACCGGCTGGCGACGAAAACATCGCTCTTCAACTGGTCCACGCGGCCTGACATTGACAACCCTGCTGAAACGATACCACTAGAAACGCAACTGTTGGCCGTAGGCCCTATCAACCAGGGCGGTAAGGGTCATACCACGGTTTATGACGTCACAGCTTCGGTGCGCGCCTGGTATGATCATTCACCAAAGCCGAACCACGGCCCCGCGTTCATGTTGAGCCATAACAGCGCGCCGTGCGACGTCTACTCCCCGACCGGAGCTCCCGCACCGCCTCCATACCAGATTGAAGACAACCCGGCTCAGGTGCCCCTCTGTACGCGCTTTTCCGTACCGCCGCAAGGCGCCCAGTTGCATATCACCTACAACCCGCTTCTGCTAAACTTCGGCCAGGATATGCTCAACCGCCCCGGTGTGCCCAGCTTCTACGAGGGCATTCTGGAAAACACCAACCACCAGTACAAGCTGGCAACCAACTCGGGCCAGCCTGCCTGGCGCGCCGTAGCCATTCGTGGCAATCACGCCCTGAAACAGACGCTGCCAACTCGCGCCGACCTCAAACTGCTGGACTATAGCGGCGCGGAGCCTGAGGTGCTGCTGGAAAACACCTCCTCCATCGCCAACGACCAGACCTCCTACATCCTGATAAACGATCATGCCTGTGCCAGCAGCGGCATCTGTGGCAACAATGTGGATCTGCGCGCCGAGGCCATTGCCACCAATGCCAACAACTATGCCAAGGACCAGGAGCGTAACTATCGCATTGAGTATGAGCTGGCCGAGAGTCACTCGCTGATTTACGGCACCAATCCTACCATTTACGTCAACAATTACGCTTCCGACGAACTACTGCGTGTGCTGGAGTTCGATCTGGCGCAATATGACTCCCTGGCCGTCATTGTGCAGGGTGAGACCGCCATAGAACCGGGTCTGGTGGCGCCCACGAACGATGGCAAGCGCGTGGATACCGTGGTCAGCAACAAGTGGGCTGAAACCGGCTTCCAGCTCATCGGCGGCGCCGGGGGCGGAGCCGAGCGCAGCCTGGAAGTGACCGACATTGAAAAGGCCGGTACCTGGGCCTTGGTGCTGGCCAACCAGGAACCACCCGTGCCCTATATTGAAGATCCCTCGCAGGCCAAAGAATACAGTTACGGCGTCAGCATCATGCGCTGTCCCTGGGGCACCATTCCCACCATAAAATGGGAGTGCCAGCCCGTTATCATTCCCACACCAGACACGCCCGTAAAGCAAGCCGAGGGCCTTAGCATCTATAGCGAAGGCGGCTTTGTGGATCAGGCCGGCGGCGGCTGGTGCACCAAGGAGGAGGGACAGGGCACGCCGATGATTGGCCCCGCTGTCGGCAACCGCTGGGTTGTCGTAGGACAAGGCTCCGTCTGCTGGGACGAAGTCAATGACATTCTGAGCACATCAGCCGATAGCGGCGTGGGACTGGCCGTACCACACCCATTAGGCGCTGATCGCGGCCGCGTTTCACCTGGCCTCATGTACGGTTCAACCATGACTACGTTACCGTTACCCCCGGGCGTCAAGAGCGGCGTTGTGGGCACCAGCGTGGTCACTGGCGGCCAACTGTGGCCTACGCCAGATACTCGCGTCAACTTTGCCCCCTTCCAGAACTATTGGGCCGCCGCCCTGACCACGGACGACCATTACATTGACCCCAGCACCATGAAGATAACGGGCCAGGCCCAATTGAGCGTGCCGCTGACCGTAGAAACCTCACAGGCTCCGCAAACCGTTCAATGGGATATCCCCTGGACGCTCTACCCCGGCTCGGCCAACAGCTATGTCTTCGAGACGCAGGCCACGCAGTCGCCCGCCCTCCACGGCGCCGGCAGCTTCGTGGAGCTGGCCAGCCTGCACCTGCGCCTGCAGGACACGGCTGGCGCCGGGCTGCTACAGAGTGTGGACTACTACAAGCAGCTAAAGCCACACGTCTGGCAGTTACGCCAGGCCAATGGCAAAATCACGCAGGACCCGTCGATGGGTGGCGCCACCAAGTTGGTCCAGGCCGCCGTGCTGCCGCCGGGAGCGCCCCGCCTGCCGGCCGCAGCAGCGGGAGCCAAGAGCTGTTCCTGGGACGACAAGGACACCAGTTGTCTCGACGTGCGCCTGCCGGATTACGTCTGGCTCAATGGCGATGGCGACAAGAATGTGCAGCCGTGGGAGCTACCCGACGTACACATTGCTGACAACATGAGCACGCTGATGCTCGGCGGACCGCAAGGGCTGATGATGTTCAGCAAGGATCACCCCGATAGCAACTTCGCCGAACTCTCACAGTCATTCAGCTTCGACACCTTCGAGGCGACTGTCTCCATCGATATCGACAAATGTTTCGAGGAAGACACCGTAGATTCAACTGTCATCCGTGGCGAGGCCTTCATGGGCCTACCCACCGTGGGCGAAACAGGGGTGCCGCCATCCGTGAAGGTCGGCTTCAAACTATGCAACACACAGTTTGCCGAAGCATTACTGGTGTTGGAGATCCCGACGCCGGGCATTGCCGTAGGTAGCACTGGCGTGGGCGTCAACCTCATTGGCGGCAAAGTGACGGTTGGCCCAGAGAGCGTGCAAATTGAAGTAACCGTCGGCTTCCAGACGCTAGACGGGGCTACCTTGAGCGACGGCTTCGGTACGGTGCTCATCGACACCGCCGGCCTCTTCTCCCTGACCGCGGGAGCCAAAATCGTGCAGGCGCTGGATGCCAACATTCACCTACAGGTAGCCTGGCAACCTCTGGATATCCTTGTCGAAGCGTCCATTACCTGTTGCGGCGGCCTCATCGGTGGCGAGTTATACATGCACGCCTGGATTGGCCAGGGTTTCCAGAACAAGTACCCCTGGCTGCCGGATAACAACGACTTCCACTTCACAGGCTACATCGGCGCCTGGTTGGTTGTGGAAAAGGATTACATCATCAAGTGGCTGCCGCCCGTGGACATCACCATCTCATTGAAAATCTCCTTCGGCGAGTTCTGTACCAATGAGACCTGCACCGAATACGCCTGGGGCATGTCCGCCGTCCTGACCATTGCCGGTATCGACCTCGGGTTATATGTGGACGAGAACGGCGCCGAGTTCATCTTCGGCAGTGATGATCATGTGCTCATCGACCAGCACGGCTCGGGCGGCCAATCTCTCCAGGCCTGGCTTCCGCCACCGCTCGTTCTCTTGCCAGAAGCGACCACGGCGCAGGATCCGGTCACACCGGGCGAGATACAGGCCAATCTGAAACCGGCGATTATGAGTCCGGCACAGAGCTGGCCCGTCGATTCGCCTGCCGGCCACGGCTGTAGCGGCAACGCCATGGGTCCCTCGCTACAATGCACCTTCACTGTGGACCCCGGTACCGGCCGCGCGGCCTTCAACACCGGTTGGCAAAACGGTGAACTTCAAGTATCGCTCACCGCGCCCAACAACACCGTTATCACTCCCGGCAACGCCCTGAGCTATGGCGTCACCATCAGCAACACGCTACAACCCACAAAACAAACGACATTTGTCGTGCGTCCGCTGCCCAACCAAGAGACGATCATGCCCGGTAACTGGAAGCTGACAATAGACAACATCGGCGGCGGCCTGCCCACCTCGCTAACCAACAACTATCGCATCATGTGGTTCACCGACCCGCCGCGGCCCAGCTTCGATTGGCAAACACCATTACTGCCGGGTACTATGCCCGTAGGCAACACCATCACCCTGGAGTGGACCGCGTTGCGCGCCGGACAGGCATTAGATCCTCACGTGGAAATGGAGCTGATCTACGTGCCAGTCGGCCAGAAGCCCACTGACAAAGATACATTCGACGGCACGCTCATCGCCAATCGCCTGTCAGCGGCTGATGGTAGCTACGCCTGGGACGTCAGCGGTCTGGCATCGGGCGAATATGCTGTCGCTGCGCGCCTGGACGACCGTTTCGCCGGCAACGGCCCCGTTGTCTCCTGGGCGCCGGGCACCGTCCTCATCAGCGACACCACGCCGCCACCCGCACCACTCATTCTGTCCACCACACCGATCCACGACGCTGTCATCCTCACCTTCGAGACACCCAACGTGCCCGATCTGGCTGGCTACCTTATCGAGTACACCTTCCCCCAGCACGACGGCAGCGCGCGCACTATGGTGCGTCGCCTCAATCCACGTGGTAAATACTACACTTACTTCGACGGCAAACAGATCTGGTTCGACGGCACGGAAGAGATACGCCTCGGTGGCCTGCTCGACAACTTCACCACTGAAATCTGCGTGCGCGCCTACGACAATAGCGACAACGTTGGCCCTTGCAGCAACACCACCGTGTACTTGCCGCGTGAGCCCCTGGAACTGCTGGGCGCTCCACAAAATCTGGCCATCAACAACAACGCCAGCGGCGCCTTTAACATCAGTTGGCAACCGCCCAACCAGGGCGGGCCCGCCGCCGGTTACGCGCTGGCTTATGCGCCCCTGGGCTGCCAGATGCCCGCCCTGCAAGCAGTTGCCAACCAGGGACAGCCGCCTATCGACGTTGGCAACGTCAACGCCGCCCCGCTCTCCGGTCTGACGCCGGGCCAGTACTATGCCATCGGTCTGGCGGCCTACGATGCAGACGGCTACATGGGACCCACCACCGGCGCCATCGCCCGTTACGGCAACATGAATGATAGTGACGGTGATGGCCTGCCCGACGCCTGGGCCAATGCCTGGGGCGTCAGCAACGCAAACGCCGATCCAGACGAAGATGGCGTTAGCAATGGCGATGAGTTTGTCCAGGGCAGCAACCCGCTACATGCCGACAGCGACCTGGACGGTTTCTACGATGGCGAAGAGCTGGCAAACGGCGCCGACCTCTGCAGCACCGCCGATAGCCCTGCCTTCCAGACCCAGCCCAAGCTGACGATCTACGGTCCGCAGGCGGTAACCCTGATTGCCGCCGTCAACGAGACGCAGCACATCAGCAAGACGGTCAACATTTTCAACCTGGGCGC
>CAZRTM010000090.1:0-17707 GCA_964602995.1 uncultured Ardenticatenaceae bacterium | reverse complement strand
GTGGGAGGGGTGGCGCTGAGTTTGGGGGCGGGGCCGACGAGGCGCAGCTCGCCGCCTCGCGGATCGGGTATTGTCTGTATCATGTGGCGCGCGATGCTTTGTGGGTCGTTGAGCGCCGCAGGTATATCGTTGACTGGGCCGCATGGCACGCCGGCGTCCAGAAGGGCCAGGATCCAGATGTGGGTGGGGTGTGCTTTGAAGAGCGGTTCGAGGTGCTCTAGTAGCGTCTGGCGTTGCTCCACTCGCGCGGCGTTGGTGGCAAAACGTTTATCTTCGGCCCACTCGGGATGGCCCAAAACCCGGCACAACGCGGCGAATTGCCCGTCGTTGCCCACGGCCAGCATCAGATGGCCGTCGGCGGTGGCAAAGGGCTGGTAGGGAACGATGGTGGCATGGGCGTTGCCAAAGCGGCGGGGAGGCTCGCCGGTTACCAGGTAGGAGCTGGCCACGTTTGCCAGCCAGCTCAACTGGGTGTCGAACAGGGCGATGTCGATGAACTGGCCTTCGCCCGTGCGATGGCGGTGCTGGAGCGCGGCAAGTATGGAGATGACGGCGTACATGCCGGCCGTGATATCGACGATGGCGATACCGACCTTAAAGGGGTCGCCCTCGGCCGGCCCGGTGATGCTCATCAGCCCACCCTGAGCCTGGATGACCGTGTCGTAGCCGGGCCGGTTGGCATAGGGACCGTCCTGGCCATAGCCGGTGATGGCACAGTAGATAAGCCCCGGATTCAGCTCGCGCAGGGCAGGGTAACCCAGCCCTAAGCGCGCCATGGTGCCAACTTTGAAATTCTCTATCAGCACATCACTCTGGCGCACAAAATCGCGCAAGACGTCGCGGCCCTCCGGCGTTTTCAGGTTGAGGGCCACGCTGACCTTGTTGCGGTTCACCGAGAGATAATAGGCGCTCTCGCCGTGTTCATTAAACGGCGGCCCCCAACGGCGCGTGTCATCGCCACGCCCCGGCTGCTCAATCTTAATGACTTGCGCGCCGAAGTCCCCCAATATCATCGTCCCATAAGGACCCGCCAGCACGCGGGTCAGATCTAATACCTTTAGTCCGGTGAGTGCTTCTTTCATAGGCTTAATCGTGGTTGGCGTAGATGAACTTTGTGCGCCTGGAACGTTCACAGCTTAAATCCCCAATGAATTGACCGGTAGTCGCGAGAGACATAAACCTCTTTTATATTGCCGCTCACAACTACATGATACCAATTACTTGACAACAAAAGAAAAATAATTATGATACTGGTCATACCAGATGACCACCGTTCCATCATGCCAGTTTTCGTAGAATTTGCAAGCTATTCATTAAACCAGAGGTTCTGTAATGCACATTACCCGCGTTGAAGTACAGTCCGTGCGCATACCCGTCGTGCGGGCACATCCTATGGCCATCGGTACGACGATCAGCCAGGATAATGTTGTTGTTAAACTGTTCACCTCAGACGGCACGTTTGGTTTTGGTGAAGCCCCCCATATGGTCGGGCATTCGCAGCTAGGCGAGACCCCGCACACAGTACGTGTCGTCCTGCGCCACAAACTGATTCCTGCCATTCTGGGTTGCAACCCCCTCGATATCGAAGCGCTTACTGGTGCTCTTAACAGAGCAGTACCCGGAAATACACGCGCCAAAGGCGCGCTGCTAATGGCGGCTTACGACCTGGCCGGCAAAATGGTTGGCGTGCCGGTTCATGCCTTGCTGGGCGGCCTGGTGCGCGACCGCGTGATGCTAAGCTGGTCGCTGCCCATAGTACCTATCAAGGACGCCGTGGAGGAAGGTCATAAAATGATCGAACGCGGCTGGAAGGTGCTCAAGATCAAAGTTGGCCGCCCCAACCCTGCTGACGATGTGGAAACAGTACGCGCCGTGCGCCGCGAGCTAGGCGACGATGTGAGCCTGCGTATCGACGCCAACCAAGCGTACGACGTCAAAACGGCCCTGAAGGTTCTGCGGGGGGTCGAGCCGTTCAACATTGAATTTTTCGAGCAACCTGTACACCGTGACGATCTTGGCGGCATGGCGGAAGTCACCCGGGAATCACCGATTCCGATCATGGCTGACGAATCGGCCAAATCGGCCGAAGCTCTGGCCCTCATCGCACATCTTCGTGCCGCAGATTATGCCAGCATCTACATCATTGGTCCCGGCGGCATCCTGCAATCACGCAAAATGGCCATCATTGCCGAGGCGTATCGCATGCGTGGTTACGTGGGCGGCGCACTTGAGAGCGCGATCGGCGCTGCTGCCGGGCTACATGTCGCTGCTGCCAGCCCCGCCATCGACCTGGGGTGTGAGCTGTACGGCCAGTATATGCTGCAAGAAGATATCGCCCGTGAGCCATTCGAGATGCGCGACGGCGCCCTCGTCGTGCCCCAGCAACCGGGCCTGGGCGTTGATGTGGATGAGAGCCGGCTTGCCCACTACCGCGAAGGCGAGGTGGAGGTATTTGACCATGAGTGAGAGCACTGCAACAAATAAGCGCGTCGCGATCCTTGGCGCGGGGCCGGGTGGTGTGGGCACCGCCGCCGTGCTGGCCCGTCGTGGCATTGACGTGGCCCTGTTCAACCGTTCACCGCAGCGCATCAGTGCCTTTGTAGAGGCGGGCGGCGTGACCACCGAAGGCGATCTAGGCGAAGGTTTTGTGCCTCTGCCCTGCATCACCACAGACATCGCCGAAGCCCTCGAGGGCCGCGACATCGTCATGTGCTTTACGCCGGCCTATGGGCAACGCCCGCTGGCGGAACTGTGCGCGCCGTTCATGAAGCCCGGCATGAGCTTCGTGCTGGCATCCGGATCGGCCGGCTCGATTGAAGTGGCCCAGATTTTCAAGGAGCACGGCATTGACGTGATTAATGACGTGCTTGTCGGGGAAACGCTGACGCTGCCGCAATCGGCGCGCATGGTAGGCCCGGCTGAGGTGCGTATCAAGCTCCCCTGGCAGCCGCGCACGGCTGCCTTCCCCGCCCGCAACAACGAGCGGCTCTATGAGGCGCTCGACGGCGTTATCCGCTTCCTGCCGTCGCCCAACGTTCTCGACACCGGACTCAACAACGTCAACTTCATCATTCATCCTGGTCCCATGCTCCTGAACTATGCTGCCGTAGAACGCGCCGATGGCTATCTCTCGCTGATGAATGAAGGAATGACCGAGGGCGTGCTACGCTGCATGGATGCTCTGGATGCTGAGAAAATGGCCCTCTGCCGCGCGCTGGGTCTTGAGCCAATTGATATTGACGCTGTTTATGTGGAGCTGGGTTCCAGCCCTGCTATTTATCGCGAGAAAGGAGAACCATTCGGGATCCGCGACCGCATCTGGGACCGGTATATTGAAGAAGATACTGCTTATGGCACCGTCCTCTTCTCCTCGCTGGGCAAGCTGCTCGGCGTGCCAACGCCGGTATCCGACGGCATCAATGCCATACTGGGCGTGGTGGAGCAAACTGACTTCTATGCAATAGGCCGCACTGTCGAAGCGCTGGGCCTTGCCAACCGCTCCGTTGAGGAGATCCAACATTACCTGCAAGAGGGAGATTTTAACCGATGACCAATAAGCAGGCTCTATCCGTGAACAACCCTGAATTCGCCCCCTTCCCTGCTGATGAATATACGTTGCGCATCGACCGCATGCGCCGCGAGATGGCGGCACGTGGTCTGGAGACGCTCATCGTAACCTCGAAAGAAAACGTCGTCTATTTCACCGGGTTACAGACCATTGGTTGGGATTCGAAACACCGGCCCATCGTCGTCATCATTCCCTGCGACGACGCGATTCCGGTGGCGATGGTGTTGCCCGAAACATTGCTCAATGTGGCTCAGGAAACGTCCTGGATTACCGAACTGAAGCCTTGGGGTGGCTGGCGCGTCAAAGATGCGGCTCCTGACCCCATCACGGGCGCCGGCGACGTGATGCGCGCGTTGGGACTGGATGGTGGGCGCATTGGCTTTGAATTCGGCTATGGCCAGCGATTGGGTATGTCCCAGACGGATTACGAAAGTCTCCGTGCCCAGTTGCCCAACGCAACCATCGTGGATGGTAGCGAAGCGTTGTGGCAGGTGCGCATGATCAAGTCGGCGCGAGAGATTGAGGCGCTGCGCAAGGTTTGCGACGCCACCACTAAAGCGTTTGAGGACGGCTTTGCTGCCCTTCATGACGGTATGAGCGAGCGCGAGATTGCCGGCGTGATGTTCTCTCGGATGGCAGCCGAGACCTGTGACCGGCCCGGGTTCGTGATGGTGCGCTCAGGCCCGCGGAAATATCCGATGATGAACGTCCTGCCCTTTGACAAGCCCATGGTTAAGGGCGACCTGATCGTAGTGGATGCAGGCGCCGTTTACCGCGACTACTGGGCGGACTTCATGCGCATGGCGTGCATAGGCGAACCAACCGCCGAGCAGCGCCGCTTCTTCGACGCAACACTCGAATCACAACAGGCGGGCGTCGATGCTGTGCGCCCCGGCGCTACTGCAGATGACATCTTCAGCGCCTGCTACGAGGTGTTGGTGAAACGGGGCCTCAAAGAGCATGCAACCATCGAGCGCGTCGGCCACGGCCTGGGCCTTGACGTTCACGAGCCACCCTCACTGGCCCGCGGTTCGGATGTTGTAATCGAGCCGGGCATGGTGCTGACCGTGGAGCCAGTCTTCTGGGACAAGCCCGATGCCCGCATTGGCAACTTTGCCCTGGAGGATGTTGTAGTGGTCACGGAGGACGGTTATGAGCTGTTGAGCTTGTTCCCGAAGGAGCTGCATATCGTTTAGAGGACGGCTGAGATTCAAGAGAATTAGAGATTAGAGATTGGGGATTAAGGAGGTTTGCATGCCAACTTTACGTATTGAAATGTGGTCGGGGCGCACGTTGGAGCAGAAACGGCGCCTGGTGCGGCTGGTTACCGATGCGGTTGTCGAAGCCCTCGAAGTGCCAGCCGAGCATGTCCAGATTAAGATTTTCGAGGGCGAAAAACATAACGCCGCCCGTGGCGGTGTCTTGCGCTCCGACGAAGCGCCTGATAGCGAAGCGCAGAATAGCTGAACGTTGTCAGGAAAGAAGTAACGATCATGTCGCTGACCGCCGCTCTGGCTGCTTTTACCCACGACTGCCGCTACGAAACAGTGCCGCACGCTACACGTCGCGCTGCCGTTCGTTGCCTGCTCGACCATCTGGGCTGTGTTGTGGGAGGAATGCGCACCGAGCTGGGCCAACTCGTTGCTGGTCTGGTGGTGGAGATGGGCGGTCAGCCACAGGCCACCCTGGTCGCGGGTGGCAGGCAAGTTCCCACACCGGCGGCGGCGCTGGCCAATGGTACCGCAGCCAATGCGCTCGACTTCGATGATACCCTCGAAGGCCACCCTGGCGCCACGGTATGCGCCGGCGCCCTGGCCACGGCCGAGCTGGTCGATGCCCGCGCCGGAGAGCTGTTGGCGGCCATTGTTGCTGGCTATGAGGTATGCGCCCGCGTGGCTCATTACTGGCAGCCCGACGGCGGTCGTTACATTCGGGTTTGGGACACGGCAACGCTGCAAACGTTCGGCACAGCTTGCGCCGCCGCATCGCTTCTGAAGCTCAACCCCGAGCAGATACAGCATGCACTGGGCATCGCTCTCACCACTGCTCCATCGCCCCGGGCACGCGCCACACATGTGAAGGCACAGATCCGCCCCCTGTTGAAGTCGGCGTGGGGCTGGGCCGCAGAAGCTGGTGTGCGAGCGGCCCTGCTGGCTCAGGCTGGACTTACGGCGGCGCCCTTCGCGCTCGACAACCTGACTCTTGTCTGGCGACCCGATTGGCTGACCTACAGTGGGCTTGAAGGTCCGACTGACCGGCTCGGCGAGCAGTTCTTCATCGAACAGGTAGAGTTCAAACCGTACCCGGCCTGCCGTTTCCTACACTCCCCGCTGGACGCCGTGAGTGAGATCATGGCGGGCGACCGGGTTGCCTGGCAAGACGTTGTGCAGATCCAGGTCGAAGGCTTTAGCCTGCTGGGTGACCCTTTTCATAACATACCAGCGCCCACATCGCGCTCCGAGGCGCAGTTCAGCACACCCTTCAGCATTGCCACCTTGCTCTACCACGGCCGGCTCACACCCGAGGCCTTCGCCCCTGAAGCCCTGCGCAACCGGAATGTGCTCGACCTGGCGCAGCGAGTCGCCATTGCCACCGACCCCGTCTACGAGCGCGCATTTCCGCAGAAATCAGGCGCTCGTGTCTCCATCGTCAGCCGTGCGTCAGATTCTGGGTATGAGCGGCTATTACAAAGCGCAGTCGATAACCCACGTGGTACGCCCGACAACCCGCTTGATGACGATACCCTCCGCTCCAAATTCGCCGGCCTGGTCGAGCCGCTGCTAGGCACTCAGGCAGCGAACGCCGCCGCTAATACCATTCTGAACATTGAGAAGGATGACCGCGTTCGGGACCTTATGAGGATCGTTGCCTGATGTTGTCAATCATATATCAGGAGATACAGCATATGATCTGATCCCCACTTATCCTGCCCATCCCGTCCACCCTACCCCTATATAGTTAGGAGAAGAATTGATCATGGAACGACAAATACGTATCTGGTCGCTCATGGCTATTTTGATGGCAATGGTACTGGTTGTCCTGGCCGCCTGTTCCACACCGCAGCCACAAGGGCCACAGGCGACGCCCGAAACAGTCGTCGTCACTCGTGTAGTGGAAGTTCAGGGCGAAACGGTCGTGGAGGAAGTTGTCATCACCGCCACGCCTGGCCCCCAGGCTGAAGAGGCTCCGCCACCGGATGCGGCTGACCTGATTCCCAGGGTTCGTATTGTGGCGCCCTCTGCAGGCTACGATCCTGCCCGTTGGGAATCATCCCTCCTCATGTCAGCCGCCTGGCAGGAGCTGGGCTTCACCGTGCAGCTAGAGGGTTTCCCTGACTTTTCCACGCTGGATACTGTCAGCTCCTCGGCACCGTGGGATTGGGACGCCTTCGTCGCCGGCTTTGTGAGCCGCCCCTCCCGTCTGGACCCCGACGAACTGCTTTACCGGCCGTTCCACTGCTCGGGCATCGAAGACCAGGGGCCCAACTATGTTGGTTACTGTAATCCGGAGTACGACCAGGTGGCTGAAGCGCAGCGCGAAGCACTGGATAATGAAACTCGTCGGGAGTACGTCTACGAAGCGCAGCGCATTCTCGCTGAAGACGTGCCGACCCTCACCCTCTTCCACCGCCGTGAGGTTTTTGCCTACAACCAGGAGCAGTTTGAAAACTGGACTTCAGTCGCGGGTCGTGGTTTGTGGAATATCTGGAACATGATCAACGTCACGCCCACCGGTGACGAAACAACGCTGCGCGTGGGATGGGCAACGGACATCGCCACCACGAACCCCCTCGCGTTGGACTCAGCCATCGAATCGCTGGCCTGGACTTATGACACACTGGCTCAAATTGGGCCAGACGGCGTCCCTGTACCCTGGGCCGCCGAAAGCTGGGAGGCCGTCGACGATGTCACTGTTGACGTTATCCTGCGTGATGATCTGATGTTCCATGATGGCGAGCCGGTCACCGTGGAAGATGTCAAGTTCAGCTATGATTTCATTGCTGAACATGGTACAGCAGGCTTCTTCCCCGCGGCGCTATCGCCACTGGAAGAGGTGGAAATCGTCGATGATCGTACTCTGCGCTTCCATCTCGTTGAACCGTTCGCCCCGTTGTTCTACACCACCTTCACCCAGATCTACATTCTGCCCCAGCACATCTGGGAAGACGTCGCAGAACGCGAGGGGCTTGAATCGCCCGCACAGTGGAGCAACCCCGAGCCGATTGGCAGTGGCCCCTTCCAAATGATGTATCACCGTCGTGGTGAGGAGATCCTGCTACAGGCAAATCCCAACCACTTCAACGCGCCAAAGGTGGATCAAGTGCTTATCGTCGCCCATGCCAGCACCGACGCCGTCTTTGGCTCGCTGATGGATGGCACGGTACACATGCCCGACCGTGGCATCAACCCGCTAAATGTTGCTGCGGCTGAAGATGTGCCACACCTGGGTCACATCGACGTTCGCGACTTCGGCGTCTTCTATATGGGTTTCAACTTCCGCCGCCCGCCGTTCAACGACCCTGCGGTGCGCCGTGCCCTGGCACATACGCTGGACCACCAGACGGTGGTTGAGGCCGTTCTTGGTGGTTATGGCGAGCCGGGCCAGGGCATGGTCGCTCCGGCCAATGAGTACTGGTACAACCCCGAATGGGAGACCTGGCTTGCCGAAGATTACAATTTCAGCGTGAGCACCGCGCGCCAGATTCTGGCTGACGCTGGTTATCGCTGGGACGCTGAGGGGAAGATCTACTATCCCGAGGGTGGACCGCCTGTACCCGTAGATTAATTATTGACTGGTATCTGAAGCTGCAAACTGGCGTATGGGGGGGAACGTATCCCCTCCATACGCCGGCACAAAAGAAAGGAGTTTTCAAATGCGCACTATCGTCTACTATCTGGCTACTGCAGGTTATAACGAAGCTGAACGGGAACGGCGGCTTGCTGAAATGGCGCCCTTCATCCCTGATGGCTATCGCATTGAGTTTATTAGCGCGCCCAAAGGTCCCGAATTTCTGGATCGGGCAATCGACTTCGAAATCGCCATCAACGCTGTCGCCGACCACATTAGCACGTTGAGTCCCGACAAGTACGATGCCATCATCGAAGGCGGCGCACTGGACCCCGGACTACATGAGGCGCGCCGGCTGTCCCGTGTGCCAATTATCGGACCCGGCGAAGCGGGGCTTTTTGTCGCGGCCATCGCCGGCCTGCGCACTTCCATTATCACCGTGGATGAACACGCAGTGGCCGCTGCCTGGCGCTTCGTGGAACAGACCGCAACCAAGCCCGAAATCGCCTCTGTTCGTTCCATGAACACCCCGGTACGCACTATCGTCTCTGACCTGGAGCGCGGTCGCGAAGCGTTGGTGCGCGAGGCGTCGGCTGCTCTGCGCGAAGACGGGGCCGAAGCCATCTACCTGGGTTCTATGACTTTACCTACGTTAGGGTTGACCAAAGCGCTGCGCGATGAACTGAAGGTGCCAGTGTACGATCCACTGCGTATCGCCATTCAGACAGCCGTCGAGGTGATCACCAGCCGGTTGGGTGAGGTTACTGACACGCCTTAAGCGCTTGTGGTAACCGCGGCTGCTGATAGAGCTGGGAAGTTCAATCGCTGAAGCGATTGCTACGAACGAGTAACGAGGAGACCGATGTACTGGCGTTACCTGCTGCGGCGAATCCTGACGCTTCTAATCAACTTCTGGATCGTCGCCACACTTATCTTTTTCATGTTCCGTTTTCTACCAGGGGATCCCACTGCGATGTTCCTGGATCCATCGATGACGGCCGAGGTGCGCGCGGGGATCCTGGAACGCTTTGGCCTGAATCGTCCACTGCATGAGCAGTACTTACTGTACATGCAAAATTTGCTTGGCGGCGATTTTGGCTGGTCGTTTTACTACAACCGGCCTGTGGGCGAGATCATCGCCGACTATCTGCCCAACACTGTTGTCCTTGCTGTTGCGGCGCTAACCGTCGCCTACCTCGTTGGCGTCGTTGGTGGTGTGTTGCTGGCATGGAAGCGTAACAGTCGACTCGGAGAGTGGGGCACGCTCATTCCGCTCTTCTTTCGCTCCGCTCCCGTCTTCTGGACAGGTATGGTCGCCGTCATGTTCCTCTCCTACCGTTGGAATCTGTTTCCGCATCGCGGTATGCGCTCCCCAGGCTACATGGCCGACAACTTGTTGGAGAAGTTCGCCAGCCCGGATTTTCTTCACCATCTGGCGCTGCCGGCACTGATTGCTGCGCTTTACTACATGGGGCTACCCATGCTGCTGACGCGCACAAGTATGTTGGAGGTGTTTGGCGAAGAGTTTGTGGACCTGGCGCGCGCCCGTGGTTTGTCCGAGAGGCGCGTGATGTTCGTGCACGTGCTGCGCAACGCCTTGCTGCCCATCGTCACAGCGACAGCCGTGGCCATCGGCCTGGCAGTGGGAGGCAACATCGTCATCGAATACGTCTTCTCCTGGCCGGGAATTGGGCGCGAAATCGTGCTGGCGACACAGAACCGCGATTACCCGCTGGCGCAGGGAATGTTCATGGTAATCGCCGCCGCAGTCATGATCACGAACATGCTGGCGGACATGGTCTATATCTATCTCGATCCACGGGTGTCGTTCTGATGAAAAACGAGACTGTTACTTCACAAACGATCTCAGAAGGCGCGTTGGTTACACTGGTGGAAAAGGGAGCGGCGCCCAGTCCGGCGCGCGCCAATAGGTTCGCCGGCGGCATCTGGCGCACCCTGCGCTCGCTTTCTCTGAAGCAAAAGCTGGGCTTTGCAATTCTCCTGGTTTACCTGGCCATTGCACTCGCTGCACCTGCCCTGATCACTCATGATCCCTGGGCCATTAACCGCACCGAGCAGGGGCTGACAGCGCGGATGGAGCCGCCGTCGTCACGCCACCTGCTGGGCACAACAGATCTTGGCCGTGACCTTTTCTCGCAACTGGTCATTGGCACAAGAGCCACGATTATCGTCGGCTTTCTAGCGGCCTTCTGCGTGACTGTGATTGGCACCAACATGGGCTTACTCAGTGGCTATTTCGGTGGATGGGTAGATGAGGTAATTATGCGCCTGGTGGATATCGCCTATGTTATCCCCTTCGTGCCTTTTATCATCATCCTGATTTCCCTGCTCGAACCATCAATATGGAACATCATCCTGGCCATTATCCTGCTCTTCTGGCGCACCCCGACGCGGGTGATCCGCTCGCAGGTGTTGAGCCTCAAGACGCGACCGTTCGTGAAGGCCGCGCGCGTCGCCGGCGCCAGCGAATGGCGCATCTTGTACACACAGATTGCGCCCAACATTCTGCCGCTTTCCTTCCTTTATATGACGATTAGCGTGGGTTGGGCAGTGATTACCGAGGCCAGCGTAAGCTTTCTAGGGCTCGGTGATCCGCTCGTCATCAGTTGGGGCTCGATGCTCAATAGTGCGTTCCTTTCCGGCGCCGCACGCCATGCCTGGTGGTGGGTTGTGCCACCGGGCATGGCCATCGTGCTCATGGTCATTGCCACGTTCCTTGTTGGTGAAGCGGCTGAGGAATACGCCAATCCACGTCTGAGAGAGCGCTAATGAGTAACATACTTCTGGATATTCAACAGTTATCGGTTACCTATGAGACTGCTCGTGGTCCGGTGCAGGCGGTTTCTGAACTGTCCCTGCAACTGCCACGCGGTGTATCCATCGGCATCGTCGGCGAATCAGGCTGTGGCAAGACGACGCTGGCCAAAGCTCTAATTCGTTTGCTACCGACCAATGGTAGGATCAGCGGGGGGGCCATCAACTTCGACGGCGTAGACATTGCCCGCCTTTCGCCAGCGAAATTGCGCAACATGCGCTGGCGTGAAATCGCTATGGTGCCGCAAAGCGCCATGAATTCGCTGAACCCTGTCTATCAGGTAGGCGCGCAACTGGTGGAGACGATGGTTGTGCGCGAGGGGATGGCTAAAAATGCAGCCTGGAAGCGTGCCGGAGAGCTGTTCGAAATGGTGGGCATCAATCCCAGCCGCCTGCATGATTATCCGCATCAGTTCAGCGGCGGCATGAAGCAGCGCGCTACGATTGCCCTGGCCATGGCCCTTTCGCCCAGGCTGATCATTGCCGACGAACCCACGACAGCGTTGGATGTCCTTGTCGAGGCGCGTATTCTGGATTTGCTGCGTGATCTAAAAGAAACGTACGGTCTCACGATTATCTATATTACGCACGACCTGTCGGTGGTAGCGCGCACCTGCGACCTCATGGGTGTGATGTATGCAGGGAAGCTGGTGGAGTTTGGGCCGACGCAGCAGGTGATTCGGCAACCGTTGCACCCTTATACTATGGGCCTGATCGCGGCCGTACCCAAAGGAGACATTCGCGATTGGGAACCTGTGGCGATCCCAGGCTCACCACCTGAACTGATTCATCCGCCCGAGGGCTGCCGCTTCATGCACCGTTGTCCCTTCGCCACTGCCACCTGTAGCGTGGACGTGCCGGCCCTGGCAGAGGGGGCGCCCGGGCATTGGGCCGCCTGCCACTACCTGCACCAGGCAGAGCAAATGCGCGAGGATGCCCGCATCCCACTCACATGGTCTCGTTCGCTGGCAGGAGCTGTGGAAGCGATATGAACGAAGCACAACCACTTTACGAAATTCGGAACCTATGCCGTACCTTTTACGCCAACAGTAACCTGCCCTGGAAGCAGCCCCGCATCATCGCCAAAGCATTGGAGGAGGTAAACCTGCAGGTGATGGCGGGCGAAATCCTGGGGCTTGCCGGAGAGAGCGGCTCGGGCAAGACGACGCTGGCCGAAGTGCTGGCCGGGCTGCAAAGTCCAACGTCAGGAACTGTCCACTATGACGGCCGCGATATGAGCTCTCTGACTGGCAACGACTGGAAGCGATTCCGGCATGACGTTCAGATGATCTTTCAAGATCCTTACGAGAGCCTGAATCCGCGGCACACTACCCTGCGCTCCATTTCGGAACCGCTTATCAATGCCGGTATCCGGCAACAGGATGAGCTTGTGGCGCGCGCGACAGAAGCTCTGACCCTGGCCGGATTACAGCCGGCGGAGGCTTTTTTGCACACCTACCCCCACCAGCTCAGTGGCGGACAACGACAACGGATTTCTATCGCCCGCGCTATCATCCTGAAACCGCGCGTCCTGATCGCCGACGAACCGGTCTCGATGCTAGACGTGTCGCTGCGGGCGGGAATCTTGAAGCTATTGCGCCGCCTGCGTGAGACGCTGGGGCTGACGATCCTCTACATTTCGCATGATCTGGGCACGATGAGTTATGTCTGTGACCGCATCGCCGTGCTGCACCTTGGCCATTTGAAGGAAGTGGGACCGGTGGAAGAGATTTTCTCATCGCCACGCGATCCTTATACAAAAGAACTTTTAGCGGCGATACCGTCGCTTACTTAAGAATACGAGGAGAGACCATCATGAAAATCGGGTTCAAATTACCGAATTGCGCCGGCGTTCTTTGTGAACCGGAGTGGGCTACACCGCAAAATCTACTCAGATTGAGCCAGCTTGCCCAACGGCTGGGTTATGACTCGCTATGGATGCACGACCATCTGGTTGCGCCCGATGAGGTCAAAATTGATGAACCCAACTTTCATGAGCCGCTGATTACGATCAGCCATCTGGCTGCGCTCGTTCCGGACATTACGTTTGGTATTGCGACGATAATTCTGCCCTTACGGGATCCGGTGCTGTTTGCGCGCCAACTGGTGACGATGCACGCCTTTTTCCCAGGCCGGTTTATCGCCGGGATCGGTGTGGGACGGTATGAAAGTGAATTTCTGGCCAGCGGCTCGCAAATGTTCCGCAAGCGCGGCAAGATGACCACGGAGGCGCTGCAATTGATCCAAGGCCTGTGGCAGCAGCCGGAGCTTGACTTTGACGGCGAGTTCTACAAACTGCAGGGCGCCCGCTTCTACCCCAAACCGGCAGCGCGTGGGCAGATTCCCATCTGGGTTGGAGGGAACTCTGAGGCGGCTGTGCGACGGGCCGCGACGTTGGGCGATGGATACGTGCCCGCGGCAAAAGTACCCGACGAGATTCGTGCCGACCGGGCGCTGCTCATCGAAGCGCTTGAAGAAGCAGGGCGTGACCCCGAGGGATTCCCCATTGGTCTCTCATTGACAGTAGAGCTGGTGGGCGATTCGGACGCGCTGACCGAAGATCTAGAAGCGCGTGGCCTGCATGGGCACGCTCACGACCGTGTGGTGCATGGCAAGCCGCAACGGGTGGCGGAGCGCTTACAGGAGCTTGCCAGTGCGGGTGTAGACCACTTCCTGCTTTCCTTCCGCGCCACGGAGCTGGAAGAGTTGGAGGATCGTCTCGAATGGTTCGCGCGAGAGGTGCGACCGCAACTTGAAGGAGCGCAGGTTAGCTGACCAGAGAGTGGAGGCGACCATTTTCTGTTTCAGAAGGTAGAGAAATATGCAGACCGAACAGCAGCAAGACGTGACGATGTGGGAAGAGGCAGATCGTATTCACGAGGAAGCTATTATTATTGATGGGCGCGATCCCACGCACCTGATGTATGGCTTTACGATGGCGTCGAAGCCGGAATATCCCGCTATTCTGCGCGAGGGTGGCGTGACGGCGGTGATTGCCGATGCAGCCTGGGTAGACGATAACTTTGGTCAGGCGGCGCGCGCCGTAGCAGCCTGGCACCGTCGCGTAGCAGAAATGGAAGGCGGCGCGCGCATTGTTTACAAGGCCGACGACATTCGGCAGGCAAAGCAGGAGGGGCAGCTTGCCTTTATCCTCAGTTTTCAGGGTCCTGCGCCTGTGGAAGACGACGCGGGGCTTGTCGACATGTGGCAAAAGTTGGGCATCCGTGTGATGCAGCTCACCTACCAGACGCAAACGTTGTTGGGGAGTGGCTGCACAGAACAGAACGACGGGGGACTCAGTCGCTTTGGCCAGGAAGTGGTGCGCCAGATGAACGAGAGCGGGATTGTGGTGGACCTTTCGCACGCTGGCCACCGCACGTCAATGGATGCAGTCGCCGTTTCAGAGCGGCCGGTTATTCTTTCGCATACCAACGCGCGCGCCCTGTGCGACTCGCCGCGCAATGCGTACGATGAGCTGTTGCAGGCAGTAGCCGGCACAGGCGGCGTTATTGGCATTTCGGCTTATGCGCCCATCGTTAAGAAAGGCGCCGGACAAACGGGCGCCTCTATTGAGGACTACCTGGACCAGCTCGATTACATTTTCAACCTCGTTGGTGAAGAGCACGTTGGTGTTGGCTTTGATGCCGGCGAAATGCGCACACCAGCGGAGGCAGCGTTGCTGCATGGGCGCCTTAAGTCCGCAGGCGCTTCGCCCAAACACCGCTATGTGGAAGAGCTGAAGACGCGAACCGGAGTGCGCCATCTGACGCGCGGATTGGTGCGCCGCGGCTATAGCGAAGCGGTGATTCGCAAAATATTGGGCGAGAATTTCTTGCGGGTGTTTGCGGAGGTCTGGTGAGGTGGTTGGAGATTGGAGATCCGTCATCCTGAACGGAGTCTGCGGAGTGAAGGATCTCCGTGTCGAACCAGATGCTTCATATCACGCAACATGACTCTTGCAAAAACCAACTTAACAGAGCACTCGTAGCAGATTTTCGTTTTAGAACGATTGACATTGGAGTAAGTTCATGAAAATTATACGTAGTGAGGAAGGGGAAGCCCATCATGGCAACACGTTCACGGGCAGCGTGGAGTTGCTGCGTAAGCTCTCCGCGCAGAAGGCCGGGGGCATTGCCGTGAGCATTGTTCGCTTTGAAGATGGCGCGCGCACTTTCTGGCACAGCCATCCTGGCGAACAGGTGCTACTAATTCTGGAGGGTGTGGGGCGCGTCGGAGACGAGAGCGAAGAATTCACAGTGCAGGCCGGCGATATTGTATATACCGGCCCGGGTGAGCGTCACTGGCACGGTGCAGCGCCGGGCCACGACATGGCCCATGTGAGCATTACGACGGAAGGTCCGCCGAACTGGGATGAACCGGTCGAGTAAGGCCAGCCTTCTCGTCTACAGCGCGTTCTTCCTGTTCCAGCTTCCTGTTCACGCTTCGCAGCCGCTGGTGACGCTGAGGCTGTCGGAACTGGGTGTGGGCGCGGCAAGGGTGGGTGTGATGCTGGGCCTGGCGGGCCTTTTGCCTGCCCTGATGGCGGCGCCGAGCGGACAGATCACCGATCGCGTGGGGCCGGTGCGGCAGGCACTGTTTGCCAGCCTGACCTGCACTGCTGGCTTTGTGGGGCTTAGCCTGGCCGCATCCCCCTTACTGGTCGCTGCCTTTACGGCGCTGCTGGGGCTGGGCCATACCGTAGGCGTGCTGGCTTACCAATCTTATGTTGCTGCCAGCGGTACGGTCAGTGACCGCCTTCAGGCGTTTGGTTGGCTGGCCTCGATTATTGCCATTGCCCAGTCCGTAGGCCCCGCGACAGCGGGCGCGCTGGCCGATCGGTTTTCGTTGGTCACCGTTTTCGCCATATCAGCCGGGCTACTTGCTCTCTCGCTCGTCGGCGCCCCCATTCTGCGTTTTGGCGAGCGGCAGGCAGGTGGTAGAGAGAAGCTGGAACGTTCAGAATTAAAAAAGGGTTGGTGGCGTCAATCCAGCCTGCCTTTCGCCGTGGGTGCGACGCTGCTGTTTGCGCTCTCCTATAACGTCAGGCTCTCGTACTTTCCGCTGTATCTGGAGGGGATTGGCTACACAACCGGTCAGATTGGTCTGCTCTTTTCGGCTCAGGCGGTCAGCAGTTTTATGATCCGGAGCCAGATCGGGCGTCTTGCCGGCCGGCTGGGCCAACGGCAGACTCTCATGGTCGCTTTTGCGTTCAGTGTGCCCATTCTGGCGCTTATTCCTCTGCTGCATAGCTACACGCCGCTGCTCATTGCCTCGCTGATTCTTGGCGCTGGCAACGGCATCATGCACCCGGTGACATTGGCAGCGGCGACCATTTCGATGCCGCGCGACCGGCACGGCATGGCGCTGGGCATCCGTTACGCGACGTTTCGCCTGGGTAACGCCGTCAGCCCGCTGATTCTGGCCGCGGCCGTGGCGCTCAGCGGTCTGGCAGGCGCGTTCTACCTCGCTGCCGGTTTGGCTGGCGTAGGCGTCTTGCACACGTGGCGTGCGCGCGAGTACCAAGAGAGTACAGTAGAGAGGGAGAGATATGCAGAAGTATGATATAGTTATGATCGGCGCAGTTTTTGCCCTCGTTACAACGAGGCTGGAGCAGTGGGACTTAAAGGGCGTGACCTGTTATGAAAGATGATTTACCTCTGGAGCCTATTCACTCTGCACGCATTTCTGATGCGGCTGTGGAGCAAATTACATCGTTGATCGTCAACGGACATATTAAAATAGGTGACCGCTTACCAAGCGAACGGCAGTTAATCAAGCGACTGGGCGTAAGCCGCACATCGGTACGCGAAGCGTTGCGTACGCTTGAAGCCCAGGGCATTTTGAGTGTACAGCCGGGGCGCGGCGCTTTTGTGGTTTCGGATGGTCGCCAGACCGATTTCCTGGCGCCAATCGTTAACTGGCTGCGCGATCACCAGCGTGATATGTTGGATATCATCGAAGTGCGGGAAGCAATTGAAACCAAGGCGGTCTATCTGGCAGCAGGGCGCGCCACGGAAGAGGATCTTGAGAAACTGGAGAGCGCATTAGCGCAGATGGAGGAGCACGTCAGTCGTGGTGAGGTAGACAAAGCGACTGAGCTAGATCGTGTCTTTCACCGCCTGTTGTGTGAAGCCAGCGGCAACAACTTTCTGAGAACGTTGGCAGATAACATCCTACAGGCCATCGCTGAGCCGCGCTACTCAATCCTCGTCATGCCCGGCCGCGCGCATGTTTCGGTTGAGGAGCACCGTGCGATCTTAGAAGCGCTGGCAGCAGAGGATCCAGAAGCCGCCGTCTCCGCCATGCTAGATCACATGGTTAGTGTAAAGCGTGCGTTGAGTTCTCTGGCAGAAGACAAAAACCTTTCTCAGCCGCAGTAGAGAATTGGAGATTAGAGATTGGAGATCAGAGATTTTTGCCGCAGATGGACGCAGATAGACGCAGATTTTTTTCTCTTTTAATTATCTGCGTTCATCCGCGTTCATCTGCGGCAAGATTAATCTCCAATCTCCAATC
>CAZRTM010000089.1:8093-17959 GCA_964602995.1 uncultured Ardenticatenaceae bacterium | reverse complement strand
CAACGCGCACAGAGCCGCACTTGCGGGCGCCCATTCTCATAACGCAACACGAGAGAGTCAACCAGGATAGCTGGGCCACAGCCGCAGCTTCGTTGCGCCCCATAGAGGACGAAGCGCAGTGGCCCACGCTCGTTACATTGCGGGCACTCCGTCTCGAACAACGGTGATATGCGGCGATCAAGCGCAGCGCAGAGCGTCCGGAACGCTTCTTCCAACTGGGCAAGGGGAACTTCCGAAAGCGTGGCCCGCGCCTGCAGCACCGGAATTGGATCCAGGTCAGCGCCGGCCACATTGGCCCCCAGGCGAATCGCCTCGTGCAGCGTGGTGCCGCCGCCCATCATGGGGTCCAGCAGCACCTTACCGGCGAGGCCACCTGGCGCATAGTAATCGCGCTGTGCTTCATCCGTAACCAGATGTTTGAGGATCAGACGAAAGGTGCTGCCACAGCGGCGCGCCCACCACTTATGCATGTAGGTGTTGGGCCGGTAATGGTGCTTGTTATAGCTCTCCAGGCGCGCCATCTGCTCCGCAAAGGCGGTGTCAAAGCTGGAATCAATGGGCAATGGCCCGTGCCCGTTCGGGGATGTTCGCAGAGGCGACACGCCAGTCGTAGACGCCAGCGCATCCTGAATGCTGCCGTGATTTATTGGTTGCACAATTGTTCCTGGCCAAAGCCTGGTTTGTGACTGGAAGTTGATGGCGGGTGTTGGAGAGGTTCATCTCCCCGTGCGACCGGTTCACCCGCAACCAGCCTCCAACGTTGCAAGGTAGAGCCATTCTTTCTGAAACTCACCATTTGTGCAAGTGAATAGTCACGAAAACGAGCCTGTTAGTAACCCAATTCGTGGCGAAGGAAACCATCACCGCGATAGCCGCTTTTGAGGTATACTTGCTCCACAAGCACGCTCTTTTCGCTCTCCCCGCAGCGCACAACATGCGCAGTCAAGAGGAATCAGAATTTATGCCGACCGTAGAACAGTTCGCACAAATGGTGCTCGATAACGTCGAGAAGGTGATCATCGGCAAGCGAGAGGTCATCGAGATGATCCTGGTCGCACTGCTTTGCGAAGGACATGTCTTGCTCGAAGATGTCCCCGGCGTGGGCAAGACCATGATGGCCCGCGCCCTCGCCACTTCCCTTGGCGTTACCTTCAAGCGACTGCAATCAACGCCCGACCTGCTGCCCAACGACGTCACCGGCGTCTCCGTCTTTGACCAGCAGTCGCGGGAGTTCGTATTTATTCCTGGTCCGGCGTTCACCAACATTCTACTCGCCGACGAAATCAACCGCGCCACCCCACGCACCCAGTCCGCCTTACTGGAGGCCATGGGCGAGCGCCAGGTAACCGTTGACGGCGTCACGCGGGAGCTGGAACGCCCCTTCCTCGTCATCGCCACCCAGAACCCGATTGAGTATGAAGGCACCTTCCCCCTCCCCGAAGCCCAGCTAGACCGCTTTTTCATGAAGCTGAGCCTGGGCTATCTTGACCCTGAAAGCGAGAGCCAGATGCTCCTCAACCTGGGACGCGCCCACCCCATCGAGTCGCTGCAACAAGTGGTTGACGGCAATATTATTCCGGAGCTGGCCCGCACCCTCTGGGATATCCATGTGGACGACACCGTGCGCGATTACATCGTGCGCATCGTCTATGCCACCCGCGAACACAATGACCTTCTGCTCGGAGCCAGCCCCAGAGGCAGCTACGCCCTTTATCGCGGCAGCCAGGCCTACGCGGCCTTGCGAGGGCGGCAGTACGTGCTGCCCGATGATGTGAAACAGATTGCTGACGCTGTGTTGAGCCATCGCTGCATCGTGCATCCTGAAAGCGCCTTGCGCGGCATCAACGCCAGGAACATTCTCAAGCGCATCCTGGACGATACCCCCCTGGACATCGGGGCCGTCGATTCGTTATCGGCGCGGGCGACATGATCTTGAGTCGCCGCTCTCTATTCGAGTAGTTTCCTATGAGCGATGTCACGCTGTTAATTCTGACGCTCATTGTCCTGGCAACGATGCTTCGCCTGGACTTCATCTACTACATCGTCTACGTTATCGCTGGAATCTACGCCTGGTCTCGCTGGTATCCCGCACGCGCCATCCGCAATATCCGCTTCGAGCGCAAATTCACCAGCCACGCTTTCCTCGGCGAACGCATTCAGGTCAAATTGACCTTCAAGAACGAGGGCTGGCTGCCCATTCCCTGGTTACAGGTGGCAGAGAGTGTGCCACCGGAACTTTCACGCCTGGACAGCACCAGCCATGCCCTCTCCCTGGGCCGTGGGGAAGAAGTTACTTTCACCTATGAAATACAACCAACGCGCCGCGGCTACTACCGGCTGGGTCCCCTGCACCTGCGCACCGGCGATCTCTTTGGCTGGTCAGAGCAAGCAGGCCATTCCCAGCCCAGCTACCTGACCGTTTATCCACGCATTACGCCGCTCACCCAGTTGGGCTTTCCCTCACGCCTTCCTTTTGGCACCATCGCCAGCCGCCAGCGGCTCTTTGAAGACCCGGCGCGCCCTGTCGGCGTGCGCGAGTACCGCAGTGGGGACAGCCAGCGGCAAATTAACTGGAAAGTGAGCGCCCACAGTAACAATCTGGTGGTCAAAACACTGCAACCGGCCATCTCGCTGGATACTTCGATTATGCTCAACCTGAACCTGGCCGATTATGAGCGAAAGAGCCGCTACACCGCCAGCGAATGGGCTGTCGAAGTCGCGGCCTCGCTGGCCGCGCACCTTGTCGAGCGCCAGCAGGCAGTCGGCCTCACGGTCAACGGCATCGACCCCCTGCTGCAAATGCAAAGTCAAGCCTCCTCAGACAACTCTGGCTTTGATGAGGTCAGCGGCCGCCTCCTGGCCAGAAGGGCTGAGAGCCTGGCAGATGATCTGACCGCTGCCATCCCTGGCCCCATTGCGCCGCGCGGCGGCCGGGCGCACCTGATGAAATTGCTGGAACTGTTGGCCCGTGTGGAAGCCGGCCCCGCTCTCTCCATTGAACAGTGGATGCCGCGCGCTTCCCTCAACCTCAGTTGGGGCATCACCGTGCCCGTGGTGACCCCGCGTGGTGACGAGCAGACGTGCCAGGTGCTGCACCGCCTTGTGCGCGCCGGTCTCAACCCTGTGTTAGTCGTCATTGCGCCCACGGCGCACTTTGCCCAGACCCGCGAGCGAGCGCGCCGTCTGGGCTTCCGCGCCTACTACATCCCCTATAAAGAAGACCTCAACGTCTGGCGCCGGCCCATATTCCGGACGTCGGTCTGAGTGTGACCAGCATGGCCGAAAAGCAACTGGACGCAAAACCAGAAGCGCAAATAGAAACGCCAGACCAGGATGAAACAGAATCCCAAACCCGGCTCGACGACCGTGGGGAAGCGCTGCGGCAGGGCGACAGCCCGCTACAATCCTTCCTCATCACCGCTGTCGTCACGGCGCAGCTCATGGGCCTTATCGTCCTCGCCGAAGTCGCTTCACCCAATCCGGCCTGGCGCTTCCTGCCTTATATCGTTTTTCTGGTGGCCGTCGAGGCCATTATCACCTCCCGCTGGCTGGGCGCTCCCCAGCGGCGCTACGTCAACCGCGCCGGCTACCGTGCGGCCGAGTTCGTGGCCATCGCCATCGTGCTGCGCCTGCTGAGCTGGCTGGTCAGCGGCTTTCCCGACGCCGAGACGGTGCGCGGCTACCTGCTGGCCCCCCTCTCCTTTCTCGACGGCGTCTACCTCCTCTACCTGATCTGTGCGGGCTGGGCCTGGGAGCGCGCCATCCGCTTCAGCACCCTGTTCTTGCAGTTGCGGCTGACACACGCGGAGGTCGATTACTACTCTCTACCGGCGCAACTACGAAAAGAGCGATATCCTGACCGGCCCGTTGACCGTGAGCGCCCTTACGTCTTTGCCGAGCTGACTCGGAGCTGGTTGGCCGGTGGTTTCTTGCTGGCCCTCTTTGCCGCGATGACCTCCGTCGATATCCCGGCCTCGCTGGAAGGCGAGTTCACGGTGCGCACCATCGGCCGGCTCGGCCTGCGCCCTGAGATACTCTTCGCTCTACTCGTCTATTTCCTGGTCGGCCTCTGGCTCATCAGCCAGGCGCGCCTCTCCATGGTGCGCGCCCGCTGGCTGGCCGACGGCGTCGCTTCCCGGCCGGGCGTGATTGCTTCCTGGCACCGCGCCAGTATGCTCATCCTGTTGCTGGTGGCTGTCATCGCTGCCTTCCTGCCCATTGGTTCCACCTTTGCGGCTGCGGCTATTCTAAATACCATCGTCGCCGTCATTGCCGCCGGCATCCAGATCCTCTTCTATCTCTTGAGCCTGCTTTCCCTGTTCCTGGTCAGCCTCCTCTTCACTGGCGAGGAGCCACCTGAGGTCCTACCCACTCCCGAACCACCCCCCACGCCAATGCCTACGCCTGAAGCGACAGCGATAAGCGAAACGCCGGCTTTAATCATTGGCGGCATCTTTTGGGTCCTGATCGGTGCTGTGGCCCTACTTGCCCTGGTTGTGTTTCTGCGTGACCGGGGGGTTCAGCTACCAGAAGGCGCCCTCCGGCGCTGGTGGCAGGCGCTGAGTGGCTGGTTCAACCGTCTCCTCCGCGGCGCAACACAGAACATAGCGCAAGCCAGACACGCCGTCGCCCGGCGTCTGCGCGCCGCGCGCGCCCCTGACGGCAGCCCTCGCTCGCCCTGGCGCTTCATCCGCGTCAATGCCTTACCCCCTCGCGAACAGATTCGCTACTATTATCTGTCCACCGTGCACCGCGCAGGAGAACAGGGTGTCAACCGCGCCGGCAGCGAAACCCCGTCGGAGTATGCCCGTGATTTGAAGGAAAATTGGCCTGAAGCTCAGGAGGAGATTGACGCGTTGACGGCCGCTTTCCTCGAAGCACGCTATAGCCCGCGCCAATTCGAGAGCGAGGACGTCAACCCAGTAAAAGCGGTGTGGAGGCGAGTGCGTAGTAGCCTGCGCCGTCGCAGCCAGGGCGGTCCGGGCCTAGCCACGCACCGGGATATTCTCGAGGATGAAGAGGATGACGCCGATCAGGAGCACGTAAAAGATGATCAGCGGGATGCTGGTATCGACGAACTCCAGTAGACGCCAGGCTCCCAATCCGGCAACTGTACCGATGACGGCACCGACGACAGCGCCTTTGAAAGCGACGATCGGCGCAATTGAAATGACCATGAGCAGGCCAACAGCGATGGCTGCCTGCACCGTCCAGGTGATAGCCTCCACGACCATCTCCCCTACCGACTCGGCCCCTACGCTGAGCAGCGGGTTGAACGACGTGCCAACGCTAACCCCCGTTATGGAGGCGATGCGAAAGGCCTGGAAGCCCCCCATCAGCAGACCGCCCAGTAGAAAACCGACCATCACCCGTTGTATACTTTCAGATGTCGATTCTGCACTAAAGATAATAATGCCAATGATGGCGCCCAGAATCGCGCCACTGATCAGCGCATCGCTTAAGATTCCACTGTAATAGGAGAAGAAGACTGACATCATTGACCTCCTGGAACGTCTCTTCTACTCTTAGAGGTGGCCGGAAACGTTCTCCCAATCCCCACACCTTCCGGCAAGACAGACACGATAATTAACGTGGCTGATTTTACCATCTTTGATGGTGTTATGAAATGTGACTAGCGGGTCATTGCTGTACTTTGCGGATTCCTGCTATCCCGGCAATAATCTTCCTATGCTGGTCTTCTTATTTACCGACATCGAGCGCTCCACTCAGCTCTGGGAGACCCATGGGCGGGCCATGGGCGAAGCACTCTCGCGCCACGATGCCATAGTTCGAGAAAGTATCGAGACCTTTGGCGGGCAAGTCGTCAAACATACGGGCGACGGCATGTTCGCCGTCTTCAAAGGCGGCTCGCCCCTGCATAGCGCCCTTGCCATCCAACGCCGGCTGAGCAACACCGAATGGCCTGGCATCGGCACGCTGCCAGTCCGTATCGCCCTCCATACCGGTGAGGCGGAGTATCGCGCCGGGGATTATTTTGGCTCGTCGGTTAACCGCACAGCGCGCCTGCTGACGGCCGCCTGGGGTGGGCAGGTATTGCTCAGCGAAGAAGTTGCCCAACTACTGGACCCTCCCGAGGACGCCGTTTTACAGGACCACGGTGTACACATGCTGAAAGACCTGGGGTATCCTCAGCGCATCTACGGGCTGGTGCCGGCCGAACAAGCGGACCGGCCCTTCCCACCGCTGCGTTCGCTCTCGTCCCGCAGCCATAACCTGCCGCCACAACCCACGCCCTTTGTCGGTCGTCGCCAGGAGATCGTCGATCTCCTTTCGCGTCTGCGGCAGCCGGCCTGCCGCCTGCTGACCATCGTCGGCCCCGGCGGCATGGGCAAGACGCGACTGGCGCTGCAAGTTGCGGCCGAAGAGATCGAAACGTATGCGCACGGCGTCTACCAGGTGCCGCTGGCCCCGCTCACATCCATGAACTACATCTGGACCACATTAGCTGATGCGCTGCGCTACCCACTTGCGGGCAGCGACGAACCACGAGAACAGATCCTCAATTACTTGCGCGAGAAGGATATCTTGCTCGTTCTGGACAATTTTGAGCATCTGATCTCCGAGGCGGGTATTGTCAGCGATTTGCTGGAGCATTGCGCAAAACTGAACGTGCTGGCGACGTCGCGCGAGCGGCTGAATTTGCACGAAGAGTGGACTTACGAGCTGCACGGCCTGCCTGTGCCCGAACGCCTGCCAGCCAGTGGTATTGAGCAATATGGCGCGATCCAGCTCTTCATGCAAAACGCCTATCGCGTCTATCCCGACTTTGAGCTTGCAGAAGAAGAAAAGCAGGACGTGGCGCGCATCTGCCAGTTGGTGGAGGGTATCCCGTTGGGCATCGAGCTGGCTTCTGCCTGGGTGCGGATCCTTTCTCCGGCCGACATCGTGCGCGAAATTGAGGCCAGCCGCGACTTCCTGGCCACCACCTCCACCAACGTCCCGGCCCGCCACCAGAGCCTGCGCGCTGTCTTCGAAAACTCCTGGAATCTGCTCTCCGCCAGAGAACGCGTCGTGTTGCGCCAGCTCAGTATCTTCCGCGGCGGCTTCCAACGGGATGCGGCCCAGGAAGTGGCCAATGCCAGTTTACCCTTGCTCCTGTCGCTGCACGACAAGTCGCTGCTGCGGCGCACCTCCTCAGGCCAATATGAGATGCTTGAGACATTGCGCCAATATGCAGCCGAGAAGTTGCAAGAGGCGCCAGAAGAAAAAGAGACCGTTATCAAAAAGCACTACCGCTACTTCTCAAGCCTCTTACACCGGCATCGCATGGATCTGAAAATCGGCGGGCAACGAGAGGCAATGGCCGCGCTGGAGGCCGACCACGAGAATATTCGTGCAGCGTGGCGGCAGGCAGTCAGCCACAAGGATTATCAGGCCATACGCAACGCGCTCGACGGTCTGTTCCACCTTTATGAAGTACGGGGCTGGCTGCAGGAAGCGGCGCATCTGTTTGAAAAGGCAGTCAGCACCCTGCAAGATGCCGCCACCCGCGAGGAGCAGGTCGTGCTCAGTATGCTCTGTCTGCGACATGGCTGGTTCTCCTTCCGCCTGGGTATGTATGAAATCGCCGAAGCAGACATGCTCGACAGCCTGAAGCAGTTCCGTCGCCTGGAGGAGCCTGAGGAGGCAGCCTTCGCTCTCTATAACCTGGGCATCCTCAGCTATCAGTTGGGCCATTACAACCGCGCCCGGGTTTATCTGGAAGAAAGCCTGCAGTTGCGGCGGGCGCTGAACGACCGCTTTGGCACTGCCCGCTCGCTCAGCATCTTGGGCATTGTGGCCCGCGACCTGGGCGAAAATCAGACCGCGCGCGAGCTGCTGACCGAAAGCCTGGCACTGCACCGGGCTGTGGGCGACGGCCGCGGTATCTCACGCTGCCTCAACCTGCTGGCTCTGCTGCACCGCGACACGGGAGAAGAGCAAGCCGCCCGCCCGCTGCTGGAAGAAAGCCTGGCCATCAGCCGTGAAATCGAGGACCGGCGCGGCATAGCCTATGCCCTGAGCATCCTTGGCGCCATCGTCTATGAGATGGGTGATTACGTGACCGCGCGGGAGATGATTCAGGAAAGCCTGGAAATTCGCGAGGAAGTCGGCGAGCAACGTGGCATCGCCTTTTCGCTGCACGACCTGGGCAACGTGGCCCGCGCCCTGGAGCAGTACCAGGCGGCGCGCGACTACCTGCAGCGCGCTTTGCGTGTCGCCATCGACATTCAGGCCGTGCCGCTGGCCCTCTACGTCATCACCGGCATTGCGGAGCTGCGCGCTTCGCAGGGTAAGTATCAGGAAGCGCTGGCCCTGGCGCTGCTCGTGCTCAACCATCCCTCCACTTTCGAAATGGCAAACGACCGCGCCCAGGCCATCCGTCGCCAGGTCTGCGATGAGCTGGACCCCGAGGAAATTAGCGCCATCACCGACTCCGTACACGCCAGCGACTTTGAACAGGTCGTCGCCAGGCTTCTACAACCGGCCTACCAGCCCGCCTGACTCACCTGTCAGGAGTTCCGTCCATTGAATTTGAGCGCAAGAAACAGATAGAAAGCCGATCCTCTCCCCTCCTATAATGCGTATGGTACTGGATTCAATACGCGAATGATTGGAGGTATATGATGATCGGCTCCCCATCTGAATTGACTGTTCTGCAAGCAATGGCAACGACAAACGGTAATGACATGGCATTTGCTTTGAGCGACGAGGAAGCATGGACGGCCACCAGCGAGCGTGACCGGCGCTATGATGGCATCTTCTTCTTTGCCGTGCGCACCACGGGTATTTACTGCCGCCCCTCCTGCCCCGCCCGCCGGCCCCACCGCGAAAACGTGGAATATTTCGCCACAGCGGCCGCGGCTCGGGCTGCCGGCTACCGCGCCTGCCGCCGCTGCCATCCAGACAGCGCCCAGGGCACGCCCGCTGAGGAAGCAGTAGAGCAGGCCCGCGCCTTCATCGACGCCCACCTGGATGAAACGATTACGTTGGAGCGGCTGGCCAACGAGGTCCATTTCAGCCCCACCCACCTGCAACGCACCTTCAAACGCTTTGTAGGCATCTCACCCAAAGAGTACCAGGATGCGCGGCGGCTGGAGCTGTATAAGGCAAATGCCCGCCAGAGCGACGATGTACTGGATGCCGCCTTCGAAGCTGGATTCGGCTCCAGTCGCGCCCTCTACGCCCAGTCACAGAGCAGCCTGGGCATGACGCCCGGCGACTATCGCCGCGGCGGCGACGGGCTGGCCATTCAATACACGACGTTGCCCACGGCCTTTGGCCACCTCCTGGTTGCCGTCACCGCGCGAGGTATCTGCGCCGTCTCTCTGGGCGAAGATGAGACCACGCTGATAGCGGACCTGCAGCAGGAGTTCCACACCGCTGCCGCCATCGAGCGCGATGACGAGGCGCTGCAGCCGTGGGCCGCACCTATCATCAGCTACCTGAACGGTATCCATGCGCACCCCACCATCCCCGTGGACCTGCAAGGAACCGACTTTCAGCGCCGCGTCTGGAAAACGTTGCAACAAATACCCTATGGCGAAACCCGTACCTATGGCGAAGTCGCCGCTCTGCTGGGCCAACCCACCGCCGCCCGCGCCGTGGCCCAGGCCTGCGCCAGCAACAAAATCGCCCTCATCATCCCCTGCCACCGCGTCGTCCGCCAGAACAGCGCCCCAGGTGGCTACCGCTGGGGCGTGCAGCGCAAGAAACAGCTCCTGGCGCTGGAACAGAGCGATAGCTAATCCCCAACCTGCTCAGGATTGACCAAGACATCCGATTTCTTGGAGAAATCGGATGTCTTTCTTTGACAGCCAGCCCCAAGCTACCATAATTGAAAATCGTGACAGTTCGCGTAAAAC
>CAZRTM010000089.1:0-7993 GCA_964602995.1 uncultured Ardenticatenaceae bacterium | reverse complement strand
TTGACAGCCAGCCCCAAGCTACCATAATTGAAAATCGTGACAGTTCGCGTAAAACTAAGCAAGCGGCATCTCGTGCTTCGCGCTATTCAAAGACGGCCTGCTTCGACGGTCAAAGAGTGATGAGGTTAGCTACCCTTGTGGAGGTCATATCATGAGCTATCTGGTGACAGGTGCGCTTGGTTGTGTCGGCGCATGGACGTTATACCATCTCGTACAGCGCGGTGAGCAAGCCATCTGCTTCGACGTCGCAGACAACCGCCAGCGGCTGGACAAATTGCTGCCGGCCAGCGAGCAGGAAAAGATCACCTTTGTCCAGGGCGATCTGATTGACGCCGAGCAGGTCGAGCGCGCCTTTTCTGAATACGGGGTCACGCACGTCATCCACCTGGCAGCGCTGCAGATACCGTTCTGCCGCGCCAATCCAGCCTTGGGCGCCCGGGTGAACGTGACAGGTACAGTTCACATCTTCGAGGCAGCCCTAAAGCACGGCATCAACCACCTTGCTTTCGCATCCTCGGTAGCTGTATACGGCCCACCGGAGCTATACCCGCCAGGCCTTCTCGCACCAGACGCCAGGCCATTCCCCCGCACCCTGTACGGCGCCTACAAAGTCTGCAACGAGCAAACGGCCGAGGTCTATTACCACGATCATGGCCTATCGAGCATCGGCTTTCGCCCTTATACCGTCTATGGTGTGGGGCGCGACCAGGGGCTGACCAGCGAACCGACGAAGGCGATGCAGGCAGCAGCCAACGGCGAAGATTATCACATCCCGTTCGGCGGCAAGATGCAATTTCACTACGCATCTGACGTTGCCCAACAGTTCATTGATGCCGCCAGCGCCTCGTTAGATGGCGCGCACGTGTTCAATCTGGGAACGCCGCCCGTTGCCGTTGAAACCGTCGCCGAGCTGATTATGCAGAATTGCCCTGGCGTCACCATCACCGTTGGCGAACAGCTCCTGCCCTTTCCGGAAGGTTGTGATGCCTCCCCGCTCTATGAACAATTAGATCCGGTCTATGAAACGCCACTGGAAGAAGCCGTGGCCGAAACGATTGAACGGTTTCGCCAGTTAGCACATGGGGGTTTGGCCCAATGACATTTGAAGACTCTGTCGTGATTGTTACCGGTGCAGGGCGGGGCATTGGCTTTGGCCTTTGCCAGGCTTTTGCAGAGGCCGGCGCCCACGTGGCGCTGAACGATATCGATGGAGAGCTGGCGCAACAGGCAGCAGAGAGCATTAACACAGAGCTATCCAGGGATGCAGTCACACCATATGCCCTTGATGTTGCTGATCCTGAAGCAGTACAAGAAATGGTGGCTGACGTCGTGCAACGGCATGGCCGGCTGGATGTGACTATCGCCAACGCCGGGCTGAGCCATTTCGGTCGCTTTCTCGATTACACACCAGAAGCGTTCAATCGTGTGACCGCTGTCAATCTGCGCGGCACTTTCTTCACTGCTCAGGCCGCCGCCCGGGCCATGATCCAGACAGGAACGAAAAAAGGCCGGCTCATTTTCATGTCCTCGGTGACCGGTATCCAGGCCTATCCCAATTTGAGCACCTATGGCATGACCAAAGCAGGCATTCAGCACCTGGCGGCCGTTCTCGCTGTGGAGCTGGGCGGGCACGGAATCACCGTCAATGCCATCGCACCGGGCGCAACGGTCACAGAGCGCACGATGGCTGATGACCCGCATTACGACGTCAACTGGCAGCGGGTTATTCCCAACCGGCGGGTTGGCTACGTCGAGGACATCGTGCAAACGGCCCTCTTCCTCGCCAGCCCGCAGGCGCGCCATATCACGGCACAGACGATCGTCGTCGATGGCGGCTGGACGCGCCTGAGCGTAATCCCCGAAGAGACGCCCGATATTCCGAGCGAATCGTCAAAGTTGAGGTAATCACATGAGTGATGCAAACAACAGCAACGGTAAACGACGCAGCCAGGCCTGGTTCGGACCCAGAGATACCCTGGGCTTCACCCACCGCAGCTGGCTGAAAAACCAGGGCCACCCTGACCACATGTTTGACGGGCGCCCCGTGATAGGCATTTGCAACACCTGGTCCGACCTCACGCCCTGTAATGCCCATTTCCGCATCCTGGCCGAAATGGTCAAGCGTGGCGTGTATGAAGCGGGCGGCTTTCCCCTGGAATTTCCGGTCATGTCCCTGGGCGAGGTCCTGATGCGGCCCACGACCATGCTATTCCGCAATCTGGCCAGCATGGACGTCGAGGAAACGATTCGCGCCAATCCGTTGGACGGGGTGGTGCTCCTGGCTGGCTGTGACAAGACGACGCCCTCCACGGTAATGGGCGCCTGCAGCGTCGATTTGCCAACCATTGTCGTCAGCGGCGGCCCTATGCTCAATGGCAACTACCGCGGCGGGGTCCTGGGCAGCGGGACCGACCTTTGGAAGCTCAGCGACGATTTGCGGCTGGGCAAAATCAGCGAAGGGGAGTTCGTCTTCGCCGAATCGTGTATGTCCCGCAGCGACGGCCACTGCAATACGATGGGCACCGCCTCGACCATGGCCTGCATGGTCGAATCGCTGGGGCTGACCCTGCCCGGCAACGCTGCCATTCCGGCGGCCGATTCGCGCCGCCGACGGCTTGCATACCTCTCCGGCCGGCGCATCGTGGAAATGGTCAGGGAGGATCTGCGCTTATCCCAGATTTTAACTCGCAAAGCGTTTGAGAATGCGATCAAAGTCAACGCCGCCGTCGGAGGCTCCACCAACTTCGTCATTCACCTGCTGGCCATTGCCGGGCGCATTGGCGTTGAGCTGGCGCTTGATGATTTTGATAGGCTGGGCAGCCAGATACCGCTCCTGGTCAATCTGATGCCGTCGGGCCACTACCTGATGGAAGAGTTTTTCGAGGCCGGCGGAGTACCGGTGGTCATGAAAGAGCTGGCGGACGAATTACACGGCGATGCCCGCACCGTGACCGGCCAGCCCCTGTCAGCCAACTTCGCCGAGGCCGCCTGTTACAACCGCGACGTCATTGCCACCCGCGAGGCGCCGTTCCAGGAAGCAGCCGGAATTGCCGTGCTACGCGGCAATTTGTGCGAAGATGGCGCCGTGATAAAGCCATCCGCAGCGACGCCTGAGCTGATGACACACCGCGGCCGGGCCGTTGTCTTTGAGGATATAGATGACTATCACAACCGCATCGATGACCCGGCGCTGGATGTTGATGAGAGCTGCGTCCTGGTGCTGAAACAGGTGGGTCCCAAAGGGTACCCCGGAATGCCGGAGGTGGGCAATTTCCAGCTCCCAAAGAAAATCGCCGAACAGGGCGTTACGGACATGGTGCGCATCTCCGACGGGCGCATGAGCGGCACAGCCTTTGGCACCGTCATCCTGCACGTGGCCCCAGAATCGGCAGCCGGCGGCACACTGGCGCTGGTGCAGGATGGCGACTATATTGAGCTTGACGTTCCCAACCGCCGCCTGCACCTGGACATATCGGATGAGGAGCTGGCGCGGCGTCGTGCTACATGGCAGCCTCGCCCTCCGGCCATGGAACGCGGCTATGTACACCTGTACTTATCCCACGTCCAGCAAGCCGACACCGGCGCGGACTTCGACTTTCTCGTCGGAAAATCAGGCGCATTTGTTTCGCCTGGAAATCATTAACCCGGTTAGCAACCACCAACTCAACAAAACACGACACAAACCAGGAACTCCACATGAAAATTCTAACCTTCTACGACAGCAACCACACCCTGCGCCTGGGCATCCAGCAGAGAGATATGATCATTGACGTGGCCGAGGCCGCTAAAGCAGTGGGGGTAGCAGATGCCCCACAGACCCCCTCCGACTTCTATCGCCTGGGATTTGAGGCCCTGCCACCGCTGCAGCAATTGCTGGAAAAGCTAGAAACCGGCGAGGCCCCCGCTGCTCTCGACGCCGGCCAGGTCAGACTGGGACCGGCCGTACCCGACCCCGGGAAAATCATCTGTGTGGGCCTGAACTACCGGCGTCACGCAGAAGAGGCAGGCATGGCCATCCCCACCGAACCTGTCTTATTCTCCAAGTTCAATAACGCCATCACTGCCCCCGGAGCTGCCGTTGAGCTACCTTCCATCGCCAACGAGTACGACTACGAAGCGGAGCTGGCCTTCGTCATCGGCCGCCGTGGAAAACAGATCCCCGTTTCCGACGCCCTGACATACGTGCTCGGCTACTGCAACGCCAACGACGTCAGCGCCCGCGACCTGCAAATGCGCAGCGGACAATGGCTTATTGGCAAAACGCTGGACGGTTTTCTGCCCGTCGGCCCCTGGCTAATTACAGCAGACGAGATTGCCAATCCCCAGAACCTCACCATTCGTTGCTGGCGCAATGGAAAGCTGGTGCAGGATTCCAATACCGGTGACATGATCTTCACCGTGGCTGAAATCATTGCCTACAGCAGCCAGTTGATGACGCTGGAGCCTGGCGATCTGATCATCACCGGCACGCCAGAGGGGGTGATTTTGGGAGCTGAGGAGAAGAACTGGCTGCAGGATGGAGAAGAAACGGTCGTCGAGGTAGAGCATTTAGGATGGTTACGGAACAGCTTTTCGCAACTCTGAGCCTGACGCAAAAGCAGATGAAAAGAACCGGAGTGTAGAAATGGACTACTCAATTGAGTTGGTAGCCGATTTTGCCTGCCACACAGGAGAAAACCCGATCTGGCATCCTGACCAGCAGCTTTTATACTGGCTGGACATTCCACAAGGCCGGATCTTCCGCTACGATCCGCGGAATAAGAATGCGGAAACCATTTACGAGGGGGCCGTGGTGGGCGGCATGACCATCCAGGAGGATGGCGCGCTCTTGCTCTTTATGGAAGCGGGCCGCATTTCTCTCCTGCAAAACGGCGCCCTGACCACCCTCATCGAGGGCATAGACGGCGAAGCAAATAAGCGCTTCAACGACGTCATCGCCACCCCAACCGGCAATGTCTTCTGCGGCACGCTCTCCTACCTGGAAGGCGACACCGGCAGCCTCTACCACCTCAGTCGTGACCGGACACTGCAGAAAGTGATCGATGGCCTCGGCATCGCCAACGGCATGGGCTACTCGCCCGACCTCACCCAATTCTACGCCACCGACAGTCTGCCCGCGCGAAAAATATACCGTTACCACTTCGACCCCGAAACCGACGCGCTCGGGGACAAGACCACCTTTGTCCACGTCCCTGAGGAGAACGGCCTGCCCGACGGCTTAACAGTTGATGCCGAAGGATACATCTGGTCCGCCTGCTGGGACGGCGGAAAGGTCATCCGCTACACCCCCTCCGGCAAAATCGACTTCGAAATCCCAATCCCAGGCGCAAAACAAGTATCCAGCGTAACCTTCGGCGGCCCCGACTATACCGACATGTACATCACAACCGCCGGTGGTCAGGACAAACACGCAAACGGCGAGAATGCTGGTGCGCTATTCTGTGTGCGCTCGGATAGCTTCAAAGGGCGACCAGAATACCGCTCACGGATCGAAACGGACTGACAGGCGGGAAGGAAAAAACAATCTCCAATCTCCAGTCTCCAATCTCTAACCCACCCACATCCAACAATCGTCACTCAGCCCATCCAGGAATGGCGAGGGCCACTCTTTGTTGTAGGTCACGAACAGATAGCGCATGGCCCGCGTGCAGCCCACGTAGAACAGCCGCCGCTGCCCGTGCAAAAACTCACGCACTTCCTGCTCGTCCATCGCCGTGGCTTCCCACGGCAGGTTGCCCTCTTCTAAGTGCGCCATCACCACAATGGGGAACTCCAGACCTTTCGCTGCGTGTAATGTAGTCACCTTGACGCGGGGATCCTCCAGCTCGAACTCGCGGCTTTTCATGAACACAGCCGGCAATCCTGCCTTTTTCAACCCCTTCGCCAGCCTTCTCCCCAGATACTGCTGCGACACCAATACCGCTGCCGCATTCGGTGGCAGGCGCATTTCTCTCGCTGCCTCCAAAATGCGGCGCGCAATCCAGCGCACCTGGTCCTCGTCGTCCTCCGCTGCGTAAATGACGGGATAGGCTCCAGAATGGACGAATTCCTGCTTCACCGCCTCCTCATCGTACTCATCATCCCCCGCCAGCATAATTTCCGCCGCCGCGTCGGCAATCTCCTGCGTGCTGCGATAGTTGCGCCGCAAGATACGTGAGCGCCCCTGCACGTTCAGATCACGGTGCACGTAGGCCCAGCGGAAGCCGCTGTTGTAGAGGGACTGATTGGCATCCGCCGTCAGGAAAAGCCCCGCCGGATCTTTGCACAGCTCCACACACAGCGCCAGCGCCACCGGCGGCAAATCCTGCGCCTCGTCCACTATAATGTAGTCCCACTTCTGGTCATACTCTCCCGCGGCCACCGCGTGAAATGCGCTCTGGGCGATACGGCTGTAGGAGTAACAGTGGTGGGAGAGCAGTTCATCTCGGTAGATTTCATACAATGCCCACACTGCCTCACGCAAAGATTGGTGGAAAGGAATGGCCCGTCCGGCCCGCTCCGCCTTTACGTAATCCTCCAGGCTCGTACAATTCTGCCCCTCGATGACCCAGTCAAACTCGTCCACCAGGTACTCATCACGCAGATCATCCAGCACGGCCCTGATGCGCCCCTCCTGCCGCGGGCTAAGCCCAGATAACTGCAGTTGACGTCGCGCCGTCTGTAATGCACCCAACTGCCTGTTCCTGTTGATTAACTTCACGCGCAGGCCAACGCTGTCCAGAATCTCACGCTGCACCTGGTACATGGTGCAAATGCGAATCTGCTCCGGCAATGGATCCCCAGGCTTCAGCCCCAACGGGTCGGCCAGCAACTGCTGCAACAGGGATTCGCTGAAGTTAATCAGGGCGTTGGTATAGGTGGTGAACAAGATACTGGGCACCTGCCCCGTCGTCTCCAGCGCATGCTCCACAATGGCCCTGATGCGGTAGAGGGCCACGGTTGACTTGCCCGATCCCGGCCCGCCCTTCACCAGCGTCGGCCCCGACAGCGCCCAATTGGTCAACGGGCGCTGCGTCTCGTCCAGCCGCAACAAAAAGCTCGTCAGCGTGCCCTCGGCGTAAGCCAGCAAATCTTCAGGGTCTTGCAACACCTGGTCCGGCTGTACCGCAATCTGCCCCACGTTTGCGGGGTAAAGCCCTTCTAGCACGCTGCCCAGAACGCCAGATGGAACGCCCTTATCAACGACGTTCATCAGCTCCTCGTCATACAGGCAGCGCATCAACACCGAATGATACTCCTGGGGAATGTCCCAGGCCGCTAACAGAGAAGGCGTCAACTTGCGCGGCAACCGCTCCTTCTGGGGCTTTTTCTCTGCCGGCTTAAACCACTCCGGATGCTTCATCCACTCTGGCGACAGCTTCATGCGGGGGCCAAACTCTGCTGCCGCGCCGGGCGCATCCCAGCCATCATAATCGAACCGCTTATAAATGCTTGCGCGCGGCCCCACTGCCAGTAGACGTAGCATCTGGCTATTGTGAGCCACCTCATAAATCAGGCGGAAGTCACCTAGCCGGTAGCGCCAGAGGTTAGCATACCCCTTCATCCTCTTAATCGTATTGCCCCGCGGCGTCACCGGGTCCTGCTCCAGCTCCTTCACCGCACTGACCACCGCCTTCTGCTGCGTCTTACTCAGTTCGACAAAGTCGTCGAGGTAGGCGGATTTGTGGGTCACTTCCCAGGTTGGCACGATGTTTGCTCCTTGGTGATGCTCAGTGTTTGTTAAGTCGTTGACAGTGGTCAGCTTAATAAGCGCTCACTACCAAAGTTCCAGTTCGAATTCATCCTCAGGAATTCTGGCCTCTTCAAGCAGCGTTTGACACAAGTTCTTTACACTGTCAGAAGAGAGATTTACATATAGCCACCATCCGTTTGAGAGCAGTCGACTAGCATTCTGGAACTCTTGCTTCGCAAAGTAGTTTGGTAGTTGAGCGACTATTTGATCCTCGAATTGTTCACCAGTCCACTGAACCACACACTCCGCTGTCTGATGAGC
>CAZRTM010000088.1:11243-18140 GCA_964602995.1 uncultured Ardenticatenaceae bacterium | reverse complement strand
GCCTGCAATCTGGACAAAAGGACAGAGCGCACTGCTTCAGTTCTGGCATAATGGTGAATGTCGGTTTGCACAATCAACCATCGGTATTAAAGTAACTGTCAGTGCCGGCGATGCCCGTCGCAGGCCACCTGCCGTAGGCCATTTCACGTTTTGAGAGAGGATTTTATGACCAACTACATCTGCAGTACATGCGGTGTCCAGTTTGCTGACTCGGAGACACCGCCGGAGAGCTGCCCCATCTGCGAAGACGAACGGCAGTACATCGGACCCAATGGCCAGCAGTGGACGACGTTAGAAGAGTTGCAGGAGAACTATCATAACGTCATTAAAACCGTCGAACCTAACCTGACTGGCATTGGCACACACCCCAACTTCACTATCGCCCAACGCGCCTTACTGGTGCAGACGCCCGAAGGCAACTTGCTCTGGGACTGTATCAGTCTGTTGGACGAGCCGACCATTGCCGCAGTGAAGGCGTTGGGCGGCATCGACGCTATCGCCATCTCGCACGCCCATTATTACGACTCAATGGTGGAGTGGGCCCACGCCTTCGACGCGCGCATTTACCTCCATGAGGCCAATCGCAAATGGGTGATGCGTCCCGACCCCGCCATCGAATACTGGGAAGAGGATACCAAACAACTTTTTGGCGGCCTGACCCTGATCCGCACCGGCGGCCATTTTAGCGGCGCCACGGTTGCCCACTGGCCGGCAGGTGCAGGAGGGCAGGGTGTGTTGCTCACCGGCGATATTATTCATGTGGTGGCCGACCGCCGTTATGTGACTTTTATGTATAGTTATCCTAATATGATTCCCTTGCCGGCCGCCACCGTGCGCCGTATGGTTGCCGCTGTGGAGCCGTACGCCTTCGACCGTATTTACGGTGCGTGGTGGGAAAAGATTATTAAGAGCGGGGCTAAAGCGGCCGTCAGCCGTTCGGCGGAGCGCTACGTGCGCGCCATCGAAGGTGACCCGGCCGGCCCAATTGCCTGATGCGGTTTAGCAGTTCAACCACAATTTACCAGAAGCAAGCCGGTCGCGACCGGCTTCTATTTTCTATTGCGATACCAATATTGCTTTGCTAATCTGCGTAAGTACCAGAGAGATGAATTGAGAGTTTTATGGAACATCATACGCCACCTGTTATTGAATCAGAAGAAGAGTTAGAAGAAGTAGATTACAGTCAAAAGTGGTTTGTTATGATCGCCGTCTCGATCGCCATTTTCATGGCGACCGTTGACGGCAGCATCGTGAACGTTGCTTTGCCCACCCTGGTGCGCGACCTGCAAACCAATTTCGCCATTGTGCAGTGGGTCGTCCTTTCCTATCTGCTGACCCAGGCCACGTTAATGCTTGGTGTGGGCCGGCTGGCTGACATTAGAGGTAAAAAACCACTCTACACCTCTGGCTTTGTCGTCTTTACCATTGGCTCTGTGCTATGCGGGCTGGCCCCGACCGTGGGCTGGCTCATCGCCTTCCGCGTGGTACAGGCCGTCGGCGCTTCGATGGTTCTGGCGCTGGGTCTGGCCATTGTCACCGAAGCGTTCCCGGCCAATGAACGAGGGAAGGCGCTGGGCATTGCCGGTAGCACCGTCTCCCTGGGCATCGTCATCGGACCTGTTCTGGGCGGTCTGCTCATTGAGGCTTTCTCCTGGCACTGGATTTTCTTCGTCAATCTACCCGTCGGCATTGTGGGCACTCTGTTAGCAATGCGTTACGTTCCCGACGTCCGGCCAGGTATCGAGCAGCAGTTCGACGTGGGCGGCGCGCTGGCCCTCTTCACCTCTCTGCTGTCCCTGCTCCTGGCGCTCACCTTGGGACAGGAGCGCTCTTTCACTGATCCGTTCATCCTGGCGCTCTTTGGCGGCTTTGTCCTCTTCCTGAGCATCTTCATCTTTATCGAACGCCGCCACCCACAACCCATGATCGACCTGCGCCTCTTCCGCAATTTGCTGTTCACCATCAATCTGGTCACCGGTTTCATGGTCTTTGTGGCCATTGCAGGCACGATCATTCTCCTTCCTTTTTACCTGGAGCTGGTTCTGGGCTTCAGCACCGGTGATGTGGGTCTGCTGCTTGCCGTTTCGCCCATTGCTCTCGGCATCACAGCTCCCATCTCCGGCGCGCTCTCCGACCGTGTGGGTACGCGCCCGATGACGGTCATTGGCCTGGCGATGCTTGTCGTCGGCTATTTCACCATCAGTACGCTGAGTACGGACACAACCGTTATTGGCTACATCTTGCGCTTCACGCCCATTGGCATTGGCATGGGCACCTTCCAGTCACCCAACAACAGCGCCGTCATGGGTACCGTGCCCCGCCGCCACCTGGGTATCGCCTCTGGCCTGTTGGCCATCACACGCACGCTGGGCCAGACAACGGGCATCGCCATCGTCGGCGCCGTGTGGGCTTCCCGCGTCTTCCACTATGCTGGCGGTCCACTGGAAGATGGCGCCACGGCCGCTCCACCAGCCATTCAAGTTGCCGGTCTGAACGACACCTTCCTGGGCCTGGTCGCCTTCATTGCCATTGCCCTGGCGCTGGGGTTGTGGGGGCTGTGGCGCGAGCGCGATCTGCTGGTGGCCCGCTGGAATAAGAAAACGTCTGAGGCTCCGGTGTAATTCAGCTTCTGGCGCCTAACCCTTTACTTCCCTTCTTCCTATTCCCTGTCAAAATAGGTTAATCATAAAGGTCCAGACTACCTGTTTTGTGAGGCGTGAGCCTCTGCTATAATGGACCTGAACTGTTTATAGCGGTGACATCACTCATTCTCCCCGCTTTTTGTGGCAAACGTGAATTGGGTCCGGATCCTGGTCGGAGGGAAACGCAGCCATTAGTAGCAACAGCCCTTCTCAACAGAATATAAGTGAATCGCGCCTGGAAGATGCCGGCTTGCCACTTACTGTAGCGGGTATTGGCCTGGCGGCAGATCTCTCTACAGACGCATTGCCTGTGCTGGAGCAATTCTTTGCAGCCCTGCCTCTCCAGACGGGAATCGCCTTTGTACTGGTTTCGGCTTCTCATCACAGGCAGGTAACGGATCTGGTGGAAGCGCTGCGGGCTACTTTTGCCAGCGCCGGCATCAGCCGTGATGTCGTACCCCTTACCAGTGGGGTGAAGCCGGAACCTGATCGTGTCTATGTAACACCCGCCGGTCGCCCGCTGCTCGTGCAGGGCAACCATCTGGCAGTGGGCACGGCCCTTTCTACGGGTGAGTTGCTTTCCCCCATTGACCGCTTCTTTTCGAATCTGGCCGCTATTCAAAAAGAGAAAGTGCTCGGCATTCTACTGTCCGCTTCTGGCAGCGATGGCGCGCACGGTCTGAGAATGATCAAAGAAGCCGGTGGTCTGGCTCTGGTTCAAGGTTCGGTCGAAGCTGAAGGACCTATGCCGCCCAGCGATGCCTCGTTGGCGCCCGCCGATCTGATCGCTTCTGCCGCCGAGCTGGCTGAAACCGTGGCTTTCTATGCGGCCTTGCCTGACGACCACAAGTTGTTACGCCAGGCTGAAGATGAGGAAGAGCAACTGCAGCGGTTGTTTCAGGAGCTACGTCATTACACAGGGCGGGACTTTTACCATTACAAGCGCTCAACCGTTCTGCGGCGATTGCGGCGGCGTATGGGCGCGAATCGTGTAAATGACATCGCTTCCTATCTGGACATTCTGCACGACAATCCGGATGAAGCGCGTGCCCTGGCCAACGACTGCCTGATCTCAGTCACTGCATTCTTCCGTGACCGCGACGCCTTCGCCACTTTGCAGCAGAGCATTAACGAGCTGATCAGGAAGAAGGCCGACGGGGAAACCGTCCGGGTCTGGGTACCCGGTTGCGCCACCGGAGAAGAAGCCTACTCGATTGCCATTCTGCTGCTGGAAACAGCGCGTAAGCAGGGTAAGCTATTAGAATTCCAGATCTTTGGCACTGATATAAGCGAACAGGCGTTGTCCACTGCGCGGCGCGGCTTCTACCCCCTGAGCATCGCCGACGATTTGCCACAATCTTACCTGGCGCAATACTTTGTCCAGTACCCTGCTGGTTATCAGGTGGCACAGGAGCTACAGAAGCTGGTCCTCTTTGCCCACCACAACCTGCTTAAGGATCCGCCATTCAGCCGCCTGGATCTCATTTCCTGCCGTAATTTGCTAATTTATTTGCGGCGCAATGTGCAGCGGCACCTGTTCCAGATTTTCCACTATTCGCTAAAACCGTCGGGCTATCTCTTCCTGGGTAGTTCGGAAACGATTGACAATCACTCCAGCACCCTTTTTACGCCACTTGACAAGGAAAACCGCATCTACCAGCGTCGCGCGGGCACGGGTGAGCTGCTGCACCTGCCAGATGCTTTGCCACGAGGTTCGGCAGCAGCAGCAGCGCCTTACGGAATGAGCAGCGAGGCACCAGGCGCTGATTTGGGTGATCTTCATCGCCGGGTTTTGCTGCAACGGTTCATGCCACCCAGTGTCATTGTCAACCGCCAGAACGAAATACAGCACATCGCCGGGGATATGAAGCGCTATCTGCACCCGCCACAGGGCTGGCCAACCTATAATCTGTTGCAACTGGTGCTGGAGCCGCTGCGCCTGGAGCTGCGCTCTTTGCTCTTCCAGGTCTTCCGCCGTGGGCAGCCGGTTCACTCTGCACCCCTTTCAATAGCGCATGAGGGTGAACAGCGTGTGCTGCGCATCACGGCCGAACCGTTCCCGGCGGATGATCTTGAGGAAGAGTTGGCGCTGGTCGTTTTTGAGGAGACCGTTTCAGGTAGCCTCTACGCAGCTTCCGGCTCTGATATAGGCAGCGGTGAGACGCAGCAGGCGATTATTGAGCAGCTAGAAGATGAACTGCAGGCCAGCCGCCATCGGCTGCAGGCGGTGATCGAGGAGTATGAGACCTCCAATGAAGAGTTGAAGGTCTCAAATGAAGAGCTGCAATCTACGAATGAGGAGCTGTTCTCGACAACTGAGGAGTTGCAGGCTCGTGAAGAGGAGCTGCGCTCTGCCAACAGAGAGCTGTATGCCCTGAACCAGGAGCTAAAAAATAAGATAGAGGAGCTGAACCGCGCCAATAATGACCTGGAAAATCTTATTGAAGGCAGCTCTGTCGCCACCATTTTCCTTGACCGCCAGCTAAATGTGATGCGTTACACGCCGCGGGCAACCGAGTTGTTCCACCTGTTGCCCACTGACGTAGGGCGCCCCTTTGCGCACATCACCCATAAGCTGGACTACAGGGGCCTTCCCAGCCTTGCCCGGCGCGTTCTCGACACCCTTGAGATACATGAAGGTGAGGCTCAGGGCAGCGACGAACGGTGGTACCAGTTGCGCATCCTCCCCTATCGCACTGTGGATAGCCGTATTGATGGCGTGGTGCTGACCTTCGTCGATATTACCAACCTCCGCCAGGCCGAAGCGTCGGCTCAGGCGCGCGCCCGGCAGCAAGCGGTTGTCGCCGAACTGGGCCATTCGGCCCTGGGAGGCACGGGGCTTGCTGAACTAATGGATCTCGCCGTGCGAGAGGTAGCCCAGGCGCTCGACGTAGAAATGTGCAAAGTGCTTGAGCTGTTGCCCGGTGGCGAGGAGATGTTGCTCAAGGCCGGGGTGGGCTGGAAAGAGGGTTATGTGGGCAATATCACGGTGGGCACTGAAATGAATTCACAGGCCGGCTATACGCTGGAAGTGGGTGGCCCGGTTGTGCTTGACGATTTGCAGACTGAGAAGCGGTTTAAGGGGTCTGGGCTGTTACTTGAGCATGATGCGGTCAGCGGGATCAGCGTTGTTATTCCCGGCCGGAATGGTCCCTATGGCGTAATCGGCGCGCTCACAGCGCACAGGCGTCACTTTTCCGAGCAGGATGCCGCTTTCCTCTCCTCAGTGGCCAATGTCTTGAGCACCGCGGTGGAGCGGAAACAAGCCGAATTAGAGCGTAGCGAGTTGTTAGCGCAGGTGGAGGCGGAACGCGCACATTTGCACACGCTCTTTATGCAGGCGCCTGCTGCCATCACCATGCATGAAGGACCAGAGCACGTGTACACCTTCGCCAATGAGCGCTATCTTTACTTTTCACCATTTGACGCCAATGTGATTGGCAAGAAGCCGCACGAGTTGTTCCCTGACTATGCCGATCACGAGCTTTTGCACGCGCTCGATGAGGTTTATTCGAACGGCAAGCCAGTTGTGCGCCGTGAGGAACTGTTGCTACTTGATGTTGATGGCGATGGTGAATTAGAGGAGATTTTCATCGATCTGGTGCTGCAACCGATCCGGCGTGGCGACGAGATTGAAGGCGTGATGGCCTTTTCCTTTGACGTCACTTCCCGGGTTAAGGCCCGGCGCCAGCTGGAGGCCGAGCAGCAACGCCTGACCCATGTGGCTGAGTCGTTGGAAGAGCGCGTGAACGAACGAACAGCTCAGGTACGCTCGCTGGCCTCGGCTCTCAGCCTGGCCGAACAGCGCGAGCGGGAGCGGATTTCGCAAATTCTGCACGATGATCTGCAGCAGCTTCTGCACGCCCTCCATATCCAGCTCATGCTGTTGCAGACTGAACCGGAGCACGTTGAAGTGCCTGGACTGCCTCAGAAGCTGCATGAATTGGATAAACTTATTGAGAATGCGCTGGAAGTGACACGAGCGTTGACTGTCGAATTAAGCCCTCCCATTCTGGAAGGTGAAGGCCTCAATGAAGCGTTCCACTGGTTAGCCAGCCATATGAAAGAAATCTATGGCCTACAAGTTTGGCTCGACCTGCAAGGCTCGCCTGAGCTGCCCAGCAAAGATTTGCGCGAACTTATTTTCCAGATGGTGCGTGAGCTGCTCTTCAATGTGGTCAAACACGGTGAGGTGCAAGAGGCCAGGTTGACCGTGTTCCGGGAAGGGCAGCAATATCTGGTTGAAGTTACGGAC
>CAZRTM010000088.1:0-11143 GCA_964602995.1 uncultured Ardenticatenaceae bacterium | reverse complement strand
TGAATAAAGTAAGTAGCGTTTCTCATGCAATTTAGAAAAGGCAACCGCCTCCTCATCAAAGAGATTAACCGCAATCTGGTTCTGAACCTGATCAAACGACACGGGCCTATTTCGCGCGTGGATCTGGTGCGCCTCTCCAACCTTAGCGCCGCCACTATCTCGGGCATCACCGCTGAATTCTTAGAAAGTGACCTGGTGTTAGAAACAGGGGAGGGCGAGTCCCGCGGCGGGCGTCGTCCCATCTTGTTGCGTCTCAACCACCGCGCCCGCTTTGTCGTCGGCGTGAAGCTGATGGAGAATTCGGTTACCAGTGCCCTTACCGACCTCGACGCGCAAGTATTACACCACCGCGTTACCCCCTTTGAGCCAGGAACGACGCCCGTCAGCCCGCAGGAAGCTATTGCCGCCATCATTGAAGCAGTGGAGGCCACCATCGCGGAATCCGGCGTGGATGGCGAGCGTGTGATAGGCATTGGTATCGGCATAGCCGGCACTGTCGACCGCATGCGAGGCATCTGCCGCTATTCTCCTTTCTTTGAGTGGCGCAATGTGCAACTGACCCGGCCTATTTCCGAACATTTCCAGTTGCCGGTTTACCTGGAAAATGACGTTAATACCCTGACCATTGCCGAAAAATGGTTCGGCTATGGCCATAACGCCAATCACTTTGCGGTCGTCACTGTGGGGCGCGGCATTGGTGCAGGTGTAGTTGCCAATGGTCAGTTTTATGGCGGTGCCTTTGGCGGAGCCGGCGAGTTTGGTCACATCCCTCTCTGCGTAGATGGTCAACTCCAGACATTGGAGTCTATGGCGTCTGATCCGGCGCTTGTGCGACAGGCGCAGGCCGCGCTCCATGCTGGCCAACCCTCCTCGTTGTCCGGGCGTGACTCATTCACCGTAGACGACGTCATTGAGGCGGCTGATGCTGGTGATGACCTTGCGCGTCAGTTGCTGGCTGAATCCGGTCGCTGGTTGGGTATTGGCATCGCCACCCTCATCAACCTCCTGGATCCGCAACTGGTCATCGTCGGTGGTGAAGGGGTGCACGCGGGAAAGTGGCGGCTGGACCCCATGCGCCAGGCCATCGCGCAATACACCTTTGCCGGTCTGGCCGGCGATGTGGAAATCATCGTCGAGCCGTCTGGCGACGAGGCGTGGGCGCGCGGCGCGGCTTGTGTGGTTCTCGGTGACCTGTTCAAAGCGCCCGTTTATCACGATGCCAGTGATTTGCAATCGGATTGGCAACTTTCTACAGCTATTTAACTCTTTTTTTCGAAAACTTTCTTCAATGACCATAAGAAGTTGTTGGAAAGGGAGGTGAACCGCGAAGAAGCAGCGTTTCTCAGATAGTCGGCTCTGCAATTGGCTTTGAACATATTTAGGAGGAAAGAATAATGAAACGTAATCAAAAGCAACTGTGGCTGAGCGCAACGCTTCTCTTGCTGCTGGCCTTGCTTGTGGTAGCCTGCGGCGGTCAGCCTGAACCGCCTGAACCGCAACAAGAAGCACCGGCGGAGGAGGCACAGCAAGAGAGCGGGCAGGAAGCTGAAGAGCAACCTGCTGAGGAACCAGCCGGCGCGCAGACTACGGTTACCTACTGGCACACCATGAGTGATGCCGAAGAGGACGCACTGACTGAGGTCATTGCCATGTTCGAGGTTGAGCATCCTGGCATCCACGTTGAGACCACGCGCTTTGCCTACGACGACTTCAAGTCCGCCTTGCTCACCGGGCTGGCTGGGAGCCAGGGGCCAGATACGGCGCGGCTGGACATTATCTGGGTGCCTGAGTTTGCCGAGCTGGGCGCACTCGTGGCTCTGGATGAGGCCATGCCCAACTTCCAGGCCATCGCCGATAACACATTCCCCGGTCCGCTGGCGACGAACTTCTGGCAAGGTAACTACTACGGCCTGCCGCAAGACACCAACACTCAGGTTCTGCTCTGGAATCAGGAGCTGTTCGCCGCAGCCGGCATCGACCAGCCTCCACAAACGCTTGAGGAATTCCAGACGGTGGCCTGTGAGCTGACGGCGGGTGAAGAACAGTATGGCTACGCCCTGGGCGGTACTTACTTCTGGGCGCCTGCGCCGGTCTTCTATGCCATGGGCGGCCAGGTGGTGGACGAAGAAATCACAACCGCCGACGGTTACATCAATAGCGCCGAAAGTGTGGCCGCCTTTGAAATGCTGGATGCCATGTACGACGAAGGTTGTCTGTCGCCTAACCTGATGGGCGGCGGCATCGGCACCTCAGACGGTCACGCCACCGGACTCTACGCCATGATTACCGACGGCCCCTGGATGGTCAGCATCTATGAAAACGACTACCCCGAATTCGAAGCCAACTTTGCGCCTGTCCCCGCGGGTCCCGATGGTAGCACCAGCTCCGTTGTGGGCGGGCAGGACGTCGTCGTCTTTGCTGGCAGTAAAAACCAGGATGCGGCTCTGGCCTGGGTCGAGTACCTGCTTTCTGATGCGGCCCAACTGAAGATGGCCGAGGCCGGCGTCATTCCCACTGTCACCAGCGTACGCGACAATCCGGATTTGCCTCCTTACTTTGGCGTCTTCCTTGACCAGATGGAAACGGCGCAGGCCCGCGTGCCACATCCGGCCTGGGGCGATATGGACACCGCCATCAACAACGCCTTCCAGCGCATGTTGCACGGCGAGCAAAGCCCACAGGAGGCGCTGGACCAGGCTGCCGAGGAAATCAACGCGCTGCTACAATAGCGCCTCGTCCTTCATCGAGTGATTGACCCTGGTGTTGCCGGCTGGCTTTCCGGCAACACCAGGCTTTCTATGGAGTTCCTGTATGGCTGAGGCCACCACGCCGGCCAGCACACAGACGCAAGTAGAGAAAAAGGTACGCTCGCGCCCGTTGTGGCGCCGGCTGCGCCGGGATGGGATTGCCTACTTCTTTCTGTTGCCTGGCTTTCTCATCTTTGGCCTGTTCGTGCTCTACCCCATGCTCTATTCGCTGCGCATTAGCTTTTACGATTGGAACGTCATCAACCCCGCGCTCAGCGATTTTGTGGGCCTGGAGAATTACCGCCGATTTCTGAACGACCCTATTTTCCAGCGCGCCGTCCTCAATACCGTTTCCTACACCGTCATTACCGTCCCGGCGCAGATTCTCTTTGCCCTCGTTGCCGCGGTGTTGCTGGACCAACCTATGCGCCTGCGCACTTTCTTCCGCGTGGCCTATTACCTGCCGGTCATCACCTCCTGGGTCATCGTCACCCTTATCTTCGAATACCTCTTCAACAGCCAGGCAGGCCTCATCAATTACATTCTGCGTGACGTGTTGCACGTGGTGAATGAACCGGTGCGCTGGCTTGCCGATGCCGTGCTGGTCATGGTGCCAATCAACCTGCTGGGTATCTGGAAGGGCGTGGGTTGGTCGATGATCATCCTGCTGGCCGCGTTGCAGGCCATTCCTGACGATTTGCAGGAAGCGGCGGCCGTCGACGGCGCCACGCCCTGGCAGCGCTTTCGCCACATCACCATGCCTTTGTTGCGCCCCACGCTTGTGTTCTTGCTCGTGGTGCTGGTCATCGGTGGTCTCAACGTCTACATCTCCGGCCTCTTGCTGACCAATGGCGGGCAGCCACTGGGCCGTTCCCACTTCATCCTCACGCTCATGTATGCCGAAACATTCGACCGCCTCAATTTCGGCGGCGGCGCGGCCATCAGCTATTTCCTCACGGCCCTTATCTTCGTCATCAGTGTTGTGCAGCTACGATTGCTGCAACGACGAGTGGAGTACTAGAGTTCCCATGTTTTTGCCCTCTGAACGACGCTGGTACCATAAAGCTGCCACCTACGGCGCGCTGCTCCTGGGGCTGCTCATTGTGCTTGTTCCCTTTTTGCTGATGCTCTCCACCTCTTTCAAGCCGCAGCAATACACGTTCGAGTATCCGCCCCGGCTGTGGCCCAGCGAATTTACATTACGCAATTACGTCCTGGCCTTACAGCGCGATCTCTTCTGGCTCTACTTTCTCAACAGCCTGTTCGTGGCGCTGCTCACCACCGCCGGCACCGTCTTCATCTCCTCTATGCTGGCCTTTGCCTTTGCGCGGCTCGACTTCCCCGCCAAGAACCCGCTTTTCTACACGTTGCTTATCGGCATGATGATCCCGCCTGTGATGCTCATCATTCCCCAGTTTCTGGTTGCCAGTGAGTTAAATCTGCTCAATAACTACGCCGGGCTGGTCGTCGTCTACATCGCCATGAACCTCTCTATGCAAACCTTCTTGCTGCGTGGCTTCTTTGAAGGCATCCCCTCTGACCTGGAGGAGGCCGTGCGCATCGACGGTGGCACGCGCCTGACCATCTTCCGCCACGTGGTGCTGCCGCTCTCGCGTCCTGGCCTGGCAACCGTGGCCATCTTCACCTTCCTCTATAGTTGGGACGAATTCCCCTGGGCCCACGTGGCCATGAAAGAAACAACGCGCCGCACATTGCCGGTGGCCATTGCCCTTTTCCAGAACCAGCATCTGACCCAGTGGGGACAGGTTTTCGCGGCTTCCATTGTTGCCCTCATTCCTGTCATTGCTGTCTTCGCTCTATTCCAACGTTACTTCATCCGCGGCATTGCGCGCAGCGGGCTAAAAGGTTAACCCATGCAAATTCATCTTGCCTTTGACCAGGCTTACTACCGGCCGGGACAACCGGTTACGGTCACTGTTCATCTTACACACTCTGAAACAACAGCCGGCCCCATCCTGGCTATCATCACCGCCAGCCACCTCACACACGTTGTGGAGGAGGTGCGCCACTCTGTCGCCCTGACTGCCACAGAAACCAGCTTCCAGGTGCATCTGACGCCGCCGCCCGCAGCGCCGCGCGGCTATGGTCTGGATATTCGCCTTGTGGATGAGGGTGGGGCGCTTCTGGCGCAGACAGCGTCTGCCTTCGATGTCCTCAACCATTGGACCGAGATGCCCCGCTACGGCTTCCTCTCCGATTTCCCGCCTGGACGGCAAGATGCCGCGCAGACGATGGCGCAGTTGGCGCGTTATCACATCAACGCCCTGCAGTTTTACGATTGGATGTACCGTCACGACCAACTGCTGGCCCCTCAGGAACCTTATGAGGATCTCCTCGGCCGCTGCCTCTCTCTGCACACGGTGCAGGAGCTAATCAGTGCGGCGCACGAACGCAACATCGCCGCCATGCCCTACAGCGCCATCTACGCCGCCTCGCCTGCCTTTTATGAGCAGCATCCCGATTGGGCGCTCTACCACGAAGACGGCCGGCCCTATTATTTTGATGGCGACTTTCTGGTCTACATGGACCCACGCCCTGGTTCCGGGTGGGCGGGTCACCTGATGCAGGAAGTCGCAGCGGTGCTGCAGCAGACTGACTTCGACGGCATTCACCTGGATCAGTACGGCGATCCCCTCGTGGCCTGGGACGCTGGTGGAGAACGGATCGAGCTGACTCAGCCACTGGCAGCCCTCATCAACGAGATGGCCGCTGTCGTCTCCCGCCATCGTGACAAAGGCGCAGTAATCTTCAACTGCGTGCGAAACTGGCCCGTCGCCGACGTTGCTGCCACTGATCAGGATCTCGTCTATATTGAAGTCTGGGAACCTTACGTCTCCCTGCAGGATCTGCACACGCTGGTTGTGGAAGCGCAAGAGCTGGGCGGTGGCAAAGCCGTCGTGCTCGCGGCCTATGTTGATCCCGCCTGGGAGCATAATGTGCTGCTGATGGATGCCATTATCTTTGCCAGCGGCGGCGGCCACATTGAGTTGGGAGAAGATCTCAATCTGTTGGCCGACCCCTACTTCCCCAAATATGGCGAACCATCACCCGCTCTGAAAGAACATCTGCAACGATATTACGACTTTGCCGTCCGCTACCAGGACGTCAACGGCCCCGGCGCTCAACATTTACCTGCAGAGCAGTCGGTCACAGTAAACCATGACGGCGTCTGGCCCATCGTCCGCCACACAGACGGCGCCACCGCCATTAACCTCATTAACCTTTCGAACCTGGAACACCAGCGCTGGGACCAGCCTTTACCTGCGGCGCCCACGCCACTCACCGCTGTATCGCTTTCGCTACAACTTGCCGATAGTGAGAGTGAGGTCAAGGCTGTCTGGATGGCTTCTGCCGATCCGCCGGCCGGCGCGCCTGCTGGCGACGCGGAAGAGAGCGCATCTCTGGTCGCCCGGCCTCTGCCGTACACCGTTGAGGGGGAAGAGGGCCGCCGGCGCCTGAAGGTGACGTTGCCTTCATTACAGTACTGGTCGCTCGTCGTGGTCGAACACGGCGGCGGCTAAGCTAAGAGACAACCCCCACCAACCGTTTGAACCCAACCAGATTTGAGGAAAACCATGATTGACTTGCGTCAGCGCAGTATTGAGATAATCCTGCAAAACCAATCTACTTCCGGTGCTTACACTGCCTGCCCCAACATGGACGATTACGCTTACAGTTGGTTCCGCGATGGCGCCTTCATTGCTTACTCGATGAATATAGCGGGTGAACACGACAGCGCAGCCCGTTTCTATGAGTGGGGCGCGCGTGTAATCAATGAGCGAGCTGGCATTGTAGAGCGAGCCGTGCAAAAAGTTGCCCAGGGAGAACGCCTGGGGCCAGGTGACTATCTACACACCCGCTATACGCTGGAGGGACAGGAAGGGGATGATGACAACTGGCCCAACTTCCAGCTCGACGGCATCGGGACCTGGTTGTGGGGCATGGCCCGGCACGTGGAAGCGACGGGGAGCCAGCCCACGCCCCACTGCTTACAGGCTGCACAGTTGGCGGCGCGTTACCTTGACGCGCTGTGGCGCCATCCAAATTATGATCTGTGGGAAGAGTTCGGTGATGAAGTGCACACCTATACGCTGGCGGCGATCTATGCCGGGCTACGCGCCTATACACAGCTTGCCGGTGACGATCTATATGAAGCAAGGGCCATAGAGGTGCGTGATTTCGTGCTGCAAGAAGCCGTGGCCAACGGTCGCTTCATCAAGTATCTGGGCAACGAGGCCGTCGATGCCAGCCTGCTGGGCTTGGCCACACCTTATGGCCTTGTCTCTGCCACAGACGAGCGTATGAAGCGCACAGTGGCTCGTATTGAGGCGGAGTTGCGGGCCGCTGGTGGCGGGGTGCAGCGCTACGGACGCGACAGCTACTACGGTGGCGGGGAGTGGCTGCTGCTGGCGGCCTGGCTGGGCTGGTACCATGCAGAGGCTGGTAATCCAGACCGTGCTGCCGAACTACTAGACTGGGTTGCTGCACAAAGCAATAGGCAGGGCTGGTTGCCCGAACAGATTCCAGTCAATCTGATCGCCCCTGATTATTACGAAAAGTGGGTTGAGTGGCGTGGGCCTATTGCCAACCCGCTTCTGTGGTCACACGCCATGTACCTCATCACGAAAAGCGCTATAGCCGCATAACGGACCGCTTTCTCAACACCTTTTCGACAATCTGGATTGAGGGCGGGGACACCACTCTTTCTCTTAGCGTAACTCGGGTCTACGAATACCTGTCATCTCAACAACCTTTATGTAAAACTATTTGGTAAATCGCTACACCCTCCACCTTAACTTGTTCGTAGACTCGCATAACCGCACCCATTACTTGCAACTGAATTCCGCGCTATAATAATCGGGTCAGCAACGCCCGCATACATAGCACCCCGCACAGTGGTATAAGCTTCGTACGCATAAGAATAACGAGCGAAGAGATATCTGGTTCCTGGGTAATTGTAGATGGTTTTTCAGAGCGGTAGAGATGAAATTGGTTTGAACAGGGATGAGTTGGATGCGGTGCTCAATGCCATTAATGATGGCATAGTTGTGCAGCGTCGTGACGATTCGGTGGTCTATGCCAATGGTGCTGCAGCCGCCATGGGTGGCTTCGATTCGGTGGAAGAGCTACTGTCCATGCCCGTCTCTGAAATCGTGCAGCGCTTTGAGCTTTTTGATGCAGACGGTAACCCGATGTCCCCTGCTGAGTTGCCCGGTCATAAGGTGTTACAGGGACAGGAGGCACAGGAACTATTGATTCGCTTTCGGGTGCTGGAGGGCGGAGAGGAAAATTGGGTACTGATCCGGGCGCGCCCCATCTACGATAAGGATGGCAACGTTAACGAAGTTGTCAACAGCTTCCAGAATGTAACCGCGCAACAACAGGCGCTTGCCGCCGAGAGGGCTGCGCGCTCGCAGGCAGAAGACGCCCAGTGGCGGCTCGACTTCCTCTCGCGCACCAGCGCCATACTTTCCCGCTCTCTGGATTATCACACGACGTTGCGTCGTCTGGCGCAGCTGACAGTGCCCTGGCTGGCCGACTGGTGTGGCGTGGACCTTTTGCAAGAAGATGGGTCCTTCGAGCGAGTTGCTGTAGCTCATGTTGACCCGGCGAAGGTTGAGCTGGCCTACGAGCTGTTCCGGCGTTATTCCAGTGCTGCTGATTCAGATAATATCGTTCAGCTTGTTGCGGAGAGCGGGCAGGTACAGTTTATTCCCACCATCACCGATGAGATGCTGGTGCAGGGGGCGCGCGATGAAGAGCATCTGCAACTCATGCGTCGCTTGCAACTACATTCTCTGGTCCTGTTGCCGCTCAAGGGGCGTGAAGGCCCACTCGGCGTACTCACGTTGGCTTCGGCCGAGTCACAACGAGGTTTTGATGAGCAAGATATTGCCCTGGCTGAAGAGCTGGCCCGGCGGGCGGCTGTGGCTGTTGAAAATGCTCACCTCTATGGCCAGGCGACCCGCTACAATGAGGAGCTAGAAGCGCGCGTGGCCCGGCGGACAAAGGAGCTGGCCGAAGCGCAGCAGATTGCCAGAGTCGGAAGCTGGACCTGGGACGTAGCCTCTAACAAAGTTACCTGGTCCGACGAGATGTTCCGCATCTATGGCATCACTCCTGAGGAGTTCGACGGCACTTATGAGGCATTCTTCATGCGCACAGCGCCAGAAGATTATGCGCACGTTGAGCAGGTGGTGCGAGCTGCGCTTGAGAATCAGCAGCCATTTTCCTATTACGAGCGTATCCGCTGGCCCGATGGCACGATGCGTGTACTGCATAGTCACGGCAAGGTCGAAACAGATGCAGAAGGTAAAGTCATCCGTCTTCTGGGAACGTGCCAGGACATCACCGAGCTAAAACAGACTGAGCAGGCGCTGCGGCAGAGCGAGGCGTTGTACCGCTCCATCGCCCAGAATATTCCCCGTGGGGCTGTTTTTGTCGTGGACCGGGACATGCGCTACCAGTTGGTGGAAGGGCCGACCCTCCCTGAGTTAGGCCTGGTTGGAGATGCGGTGGAGGGCAAGACGGTTTACGAGACGTTGCAAGGGGAGGAGGCCAGCACTCGTATTGCCTGGTACAAAGCAGCGTTGGAGGGACAGACGGTTTCTGGCGAGCTGAGTATTGGCAATCGTACCTTCCTCATGCAGAAGACACCGCTCTATGATGAACAGGGTGAAATCTATGCCGCTCTGGCCCTGGCCCAGGACATCACTGAACGTAAGGAAGCGGAACAGACCATGCGCTCCCTGTTGCGCCTCAGTAGCAAGCTGACCGCCACCCTCGACCTGGAGAAGCTGATGGGCATGCTGACGGAAGAGGCGCTGGCCCTGACTAAATGCCGTTGCGGAACCTCTGGACTCTACACACCCCAGGGATTTGTCACACATACTTACCATCAGAATGGTGTGGCCATCCCCTGGCAGAGAACGTTCCAGCCTGGAGAAGGTATACCCGGCTGGCTGATTGAACATAAGGAACCTTACCTGACTAACAACGTGGCGACAGATCCCTTTGCTATCGCCGAGGTCTGTGAACGGTTCGGTATAGAAACAGTCCTGAGCACGCCGGTCCTTGATACCAATGGCGGGATTCTGGCTTTCTTTGAAGTCAGCAATAAGGAAGATGGCACAGGATTCACCGAAAGCGATCGCGAGAAGTTGATAGGCATCTCGCAGATAGCTTCAATTGCCATTCAGAATGCACAATCTTACGAACAAATGCGCGAGCTTAGCCGTAAGATTGTCCATGCTCAGGAAGAAGAGCGCAGGCGACTGTCGCGAGAGCTGCATGATTCGGCCGGCCAGGTTCTGACTGCTTTGCAGATCAACCTTTCCATGCTGGCTTCCAGTCTGGAAGATAAGGTGCTGCAGCGGCAGGTCCAGGAGGCAGCGGAGCTGGCCAGCGCCACCCACGACGAAATCCGCGCCGCGTCTCACGCCTTGCGACCACCAGCGCTGGAGATGGTAGGCCTGAACGCCACGCTGCAGGCGCTCTGCCGCGATTTTGCCAAACAGGCCGGTCTGGAAATTGAGTATGTAGGGGTCGATGTTGATTCCCTGCCTGACCAGATTAGCATAAGCTTCTACCGCTTTGTACAGGAAGCGCTGACCAACGTGGCGCGACATGCTCAGGCCACTTCTGTGCGCGTTCACCTGGCCTATAAGCAGGGTGAACTCTTTATTACGGTTGACGATGATGGGATCGGTATTTCTGACACGCGCTTCATGGCAGCTCCCGCCAGCGGAGGTGTCGGTCTCCTGGGTCTTCGCGAGCGGTTTGAGCTAATCGGTGGTGAGGTTCGCGTGGAATCGATCAATGGGTATGGCACCCGCGTCGCCGCCCGTTGTCCGGTTCATTAAAGTTCAAGCGTGTCACCAATTTCAAGACTATTTCTCTCGAGTGGCAGGTATTAAATCCCCATTCTTACACGATTCCAAGAGAAAAGGGGTTGACAGGGAAGAGGGAAGAGGTATAATCCCCAACGGTCGCCAGGAAGAGGCGACAGAGCAGGGGGAGACCCCGCGAGACGACCTCACAGCCGAATAGCGGAACGCCAGTACCAGAGAGGACAGCGAGGCGCGGGATTCTACGTAGTTCTTATGTAAGATCCCTTGACAACGCTGCCTGGTCTGGTATAATGACAATCCGCTCGATGATGAGCGAGCGTTTCGGGGGGCTGAAACGATTCAGCAAGACGTTGCGAAGACGACCTCACAACAGAAAAGAGCGCGGAGACCGGCAAGCCGGAAGAAGGCTTGCGGGGCTTTGGTGTCTCCAGGGTCGTGCAACGGGAATGGTCTCAGCTCCAGCCCTTATCAATGCGGCACCTTAACAACTGAAGAGTGACAAGAACTGTGCGAGGTTCGAAGATT
>CAZRTM010000087.1:0-18418 GCA_964602995.1 uncultured Ardenticatenaceae bacterium | reverse complement strand
CTAGTAGCGGGGGTTGGATTCGAACCAACGACCTCCGGGTTATGAGCCCGACGAGCTGCCTCTGCTCTACCCCGCAACGACAGGCGTATTATATCAGAGACAGGGGCGTAGTCAAATTCGTTTACGCAGTTCTTACGGTGTGTGTGATATAGTGTCAAGTTGACGTGGTGTTGGCCCTCTGCTACACTCCGTTGGACTTTTAACAACCTACGAAAACGTTCAAGGTGTCCAGTGCCCCGGATGGCCGGACATAATGGCGAAACTGGTGATTGGGTTGGCGCGATGTGAGTCGCGAGCGGCCCGAGAGTCCAGTACTGTCCCCGCAACTGTAAGGAGGACGGCAGCGATGCCGCCTCTAAGTCAGGTCGCCCACCTTGAGCAGGTTTCGGCCCGCGTGGGAATGGGTTGGGAACTGTTTGCAATATGACAATCAGTCTCAACCCGATGCAACGTGCATCGGGTTTTTTGTTGCAGTGACCTTACTCCTTACCCAGGCGGCAACTGACTGTTTTCGGCCCAATGTAGGGCGGGGCGGCAGCGATATGAATGAAGGAGGTATTGATTCGTGAGGAGTTTAAGGTTTCTTCAGGGGGGGCTGGTTGCTTTCATATTGGTAACGGCCTTTTTGCTATTTTTGGAACGCGCCGCATTGGCAGCGCAGGCGCAACCAGAAGCAGACGAACAGGTTCAGGCCGTTGGGCGGGCGGCAAATTGGCTGGTTGTGAATCATCAGAATGAGGATGGGGGATACACGGCGTTTAGCAGCGGTGCAGGGGCAGCGCCTTCTGATGTGGCAGGTACCGTGGATGCCGTTCTGGCGCTGGCCAGCACCGGTTACAACGTGGCAGCGCCTTACCCCGGACGTGATACGACGCCGGTTCAGTTCCTGGAAGAAAATAGCGCCGAGCTGGCTGCTTATGCGGCGCAGGGCGGTGGGCAGAGCGGTAAGCTGATTCTGGCTCTCACCGCAGCGGGCCAGAACCCTCGTGAGTTCGGCGGGTACAACTTTGTGATCAGCCATACTGAGCATCTGTCACCTACGGGCGCCTACAATGTAAATACGCCATTCGACCAGTCCCTGGCAGTGCTGGCCCAGGCCGTGGTTTCGGACTCGGTGCCGGCGAGCGCCACGCAGTGGTTGCTGGAGCGGCAATCTAGCGAGGCTGGACTGAGTGGATCGTGGGATGATGGTTTCGGAACTGTGGGTAATGTGGATGGAACAGCGTTGGCCGTGATGGCGCTGGTGGCGGCAGGCGAGCCGGTGAGCGGTACTGTTCTGAGCGAGGCGCGGGCGTTCCTGGCCCAGGCGCAGTTGGAGAGCGGTGGCTGGGGCTACACGGCGGAGGGGTCGGAAAGCGCCAATAGTACGGCACTGGCGGTGCAGGCGTTGAGCGCGTTGGGCGAAGATTTCTATAGCAGCGATTCGGAGTGGGCACGCGAAGGGATCTCGCCGCTACAGGCGCTGTTCGGCTGGCAAAGTGAGAATGGCGCATTTCAGGCTGATTTTGGCGAAGGGCCGTTTGATGATTTCTTTACAACGGTTCAGGCTCTACCGGCGGCGGCCGGCCATGCCTATCCGCTGCCCAGCCGTTATGAAGCGGCGCTGGCGGCCGTGGCCTGTCTGGCAAATTTGCGCGACGAACAGAGTGGCGGCTGGGAAGAGTTCGCCGGAAGCGGCGCGAATGCCGGCGGTACGTCCCGGGCCATTCAGGCGCTTGTGGCTCAGGGGCAGGATCTGGACGCGGAGCGCTGGGTGGCGGGCGACGTTAGCCCCTTGCAGGCGCTGGCCGCGCTGACGTCCGCTTATCTGGAAGAGGGTCGCGGTGGGCGCGTGGGGATCGTTATGCAAGGCGTTGCCGCTGCGGGAGGGGACGTAACGGATCTCTCTGGTATGGACCTGACGATTCGTATGACAGAGTACCTCTCGCCAACAGGCGAATATGACCACACGGGATTCGGGCCGTTCAGTCACGCTGAGGCTATGTTGGGGTTGGCCAGTGTCGGACAGGACGTTGACCCGACGGCAGTGGAGTGGCTGGTGAGTGCTGGAGAAGGCGGTGATTGGGGTGGCGCAGATGCGACGGGCATCAGCCTGCAAGCGCTGGCGGCCGTTGATGCCTTATCTGAAGAACTCACTGCAGAGGCGCTGGCGACTCTGCGAGCAACACAGCAGGCGGACGGCGGCTGGGGATTTGAGTTACCCTCCAGCGTTAATTCGACGGCCGAAGTGGCGCAAGGCCTTGTGGCCGTTGGCGAAAATCCGTTCGATCCGACCTGGAGCCAGGTGGTGAGCGGCACGTTGCAAAGCCCGGCCGGCCTGGCTATTGCTCAGCAGGCGGAGAATGGCTGCTGGCCCAATTTATTTGGCCCCGGCGATGATCCCTTTGCCACGACTGACGGCATCATCACGCTTTCACTGCAACCAGCCTGGGGGGCGGTGATCGAAGGGGATGAAGTGACTGAAGAAGCAGCGACGCCTGAAGCGACGGCTACGGAGGAGGTCGAGGCTGAGGTGGAGCCGACGGTTGAGAACCAGGAAGAGGCAGCAGCGACCGTGGAACCTACAGAAGAAGCTGCCGAGCCGGAAGTTGTTGCCACGCCGGAGAGCGATGCGCCGGCTGAGGAACCGGTTGTGGTGGAAAGTGACGGAGTAGAGGCCGGGTCCACATTTCCCTGGGCTTTGGCAATCGCGGGCGTCGTTCTGCTGGCGATTGTGATTGTCTTGCTGTTGAGGTCCAGAAGCTAATAAGATGAGGAGGCGCCTGGGCAGTGGAAGTTGTGCTGCCCAGGCGCAACACAATGATGCAAAGAACGGTGAGATTGATATTCATAGGCGCCTTTTTGAGCCTGGCTTTGCTATTGGCAGCCGCTGCTCAGGCGCAGGACGGTCAGCAGGCTGATGCTCAGCAGGCTGCCCTGATCGTGCGTTTTAGTGATGAACGGGTGGAACAGATTTGTGTCTCCTTTACAGAACCAGAAATCACAGGGCAGGAGCTATTAGCGCGTTCGGGCCTGGCCTTTGAGCTGTTAAGCTCCGGTATGGGAAGCGGCGTTTGCCGCGTTGAAGATGTTGGCTGCAGCTCTAATAACTGCTTCTGCCAGTGTCAGGGCGGCGATTGTGTCTACTGGTCTTACTGGCGGTTGCAGGAAGATGGCTGGCGCTACTCGGGAATAGGAGCTCATGCTACGGTGGTGACGGATGGTTCAGTGGACGGCTGGTCCTGGGGGCCAGGTTCGGTGAGTAAAGCAATTTCGCCGCCGCCTGTGACGTTTGAGGAGGTCTGTGCAGCCAGCGAAGAAAGCGCTGCAGATGAGGAGGCGGCTGCTACGTCACAGGATGAGACGCCAGCTTCCGTGGCCGAGGTTGCAGCGTCGCCGGCAGCCGATCCAGGTGTGGAATCGACAGCAGATAATGGGGCAGCAGATGGTGCAGAACAATCGAGCCGATCGTACCTGATATATGGGACGATTGTCGTTGGCCTGCTTGTGTTGCTGTTGCTTGGGAGAGTGGCGAGGCGGAGATGAGAACTCGATTCCTCGCCGGAATGATTTATCTGCTCAGCGGCCTGATTGGCGTTGCGGCTTTTGCCTATCCCTTTCTGGATTTGGAAGGAGCGGCCGCAGCGCAGGATAGCGCCTCTTCTCTGTTGTCCACGCCTTTGCTCACTTCGGTGGTGCTGGTTCTCTGCCTTCTGGCATTGTTGATCGAGCTACAGGGCGAGGCCACGAGTGCGAAGGTGGTAGCAGCGTTGGGCATGTTGGTTTCGGCTGCCTCGGTGCTGCGCTTTGTGGAGACGGCGATTCCCGGGCCTGGCGGCTTTTCGCCCATTTTCGCGCCGGTCATTCTGGCTGGGTATGTGTTTGGCGCTCGATTCGGCTTCCTCATGGGTAGTTTCACCTTGCTGGTGTCGGCGTTGATTACGGGTGGTATCGGCCCCTGGTTTCCCTACCAGATGTTTGTTGCGGGATGGGTTGGTTTCAGTGCGGGATTGTTGCCGCATCCAGCCCACCCACGCCTGGAGCTGCTTTTGCTCCTGGTTGTTGGCGTGGTCTGGGGCCTGCTTTTCGGCTTTATCACCAACCTCTACTTCTGGCCGTTCTTTACCGGTGAGGTTGGGCAAAGTCTGGAAGCAGGGGTAGGGATGATGGCCAACGTTCGTCATTATCTGGCATTTTATGCGACGACCTCTCTGCTGTGGGATATGGCGCGGGCCGTGGGCAACGTGCTGTTGCTGTTGGTCCTGGGAATGCCAACGGTGCGAGCTTTGAGCCGCTTTCGGGATCGCTTTCAGTTCACTGTGGCTCCAGGCGTTGATCTCAGGCAAGAACCGGCGGCTGCCGGCTCCAGCAGAGCAGACGTGGTGAAAGGGACGCCATGAGGAACCGGCTATTTGATCCCCGTAGCTGGCTTATCTGGGTTGTTGCGGCAGCGGCAACGACGATGTTGACGCGCAACCCGCTTTACACCATTTTGTTGTTGCTGATTTCACGGCTGGTCGATCAGTTTTGCGGTAACGAAGGTGAGGATTTGCGCCTGCCACTGGGCCGCTTAACCATAGTCATTCTGACCTTCTCGGCGGCGTTTACTGCCATCTTTGTACATCAGGGAGAGACAGTGTTGTTGCGCCTGCCTACGCAATGGCCTCTGATTGGTGGGCCAATCACACTGGAGGCCACTGTTTACGGGCTGGAGAGCGGCCTGATGTTGCTGACGCTAATCTCGCTATTTCTGGCCTTTAACCGCGCCGTCCCGGTTGCGGAGCTGGCACGGCTGTCACCGCGGGCCTTTCAGGATCTTGGTGTGGTGGTACTGATTGCACTGACCTACATTCCAGAGACGATGCGCCATATACGCCGCATCCAGGAGGCACAGGCCGTACGTGGGCAACAGGTTAAGGGTGTGCGGCAGTGGCGGCCGTTGGTTGTCCCGCTGTTGGTAGGGAGCCTGGAGCGGGCAATGTCGCTGGCCGAAGCGATGGTGGCGCGTGGATATGGCGCGCCGGCGGGCAAGCGCCAAAGCCCACTCGTACTGGCGACGCTGGCCCTGGGCCTTTGTCTCGTGTTGGGAGGTTGGGTGATAGCGCTGTGGTGGCGGATGGCGGGCTGGCTGCTCCTCGGCGTGGGCATGATGTTGATCGTGATGACAGTATGGCGCCGGGGCCGCAGTGTGATGGTGACCCGTTACAGAGAGCGCGGATGGCAAAAGGCGGACACAGTGATGGGGCTGGCTGCTCTCCTGCCGCTGGGTGTGGTTCTGTTTCTCCCACTTCTGGGCCTTGCTTCCCTCGACTACAACCCGTATCCAAAGTTGTCGCTGCCGCCGTTCGATCCGGTCATAGGCAGCGCCTTGCTGCTCTTTTTAGCGCCTGCCTTTTACAAGCTTTGGCAGCCACAGGCGCTGGTAGAGGAATATTATGATTGAAGTTAAGCAGTTAACCTATCAATATCCGGGGACAGAACGCCCGGCGCTGCAGGACGTCTCGCTGCAGGTGTCAGCGGGCGAGTTCGTGTTGGTGACGGGAGCTTCTGGTGCAGGCAAATCTTCTTTGCTACGCGCTCTCTCGGGGCTGGTGCCACACTTTAGCGGAGGCGCGGTGTCGGGAACGGTGCGCGTGGCAGGTTGTGACCCCATTGTCGATGGGCCGCAGCGCTTAAGCCGCCATGTGGGCACCGTTTTCCAGAACCCGGAAGCGCAGGCCGTGCTGGATAGGGTGGAGGCCGATATTGCTTTCGCGCTGGAAAATGCGGCGATTGCGCCTCAGGAAATGCGCATCAGGGTTGAGGAAGTGCTGCATCTGCTGGAATTGACCGAGCTGCGGCACAGGCCCTTACACACATTGTCCGGTGGTGAGCGGCAACGAACGGCCATTGCCGCGGCGTTGGCGCTGAGGCCGCAGATTCTGGCGCTGGACGAGCCGACGAGCCAGCTTGACCCACAATCGGCGACTGACGTGCTGAATGCATTGGCGAGGCTTAATGAGGATCTGGGATTGACCATTGTGCTTTCTGAGCACCGGCTGGAGCGTGTCTTGCGATATGCGGAGCGGGTGGTGGTGTTGGAAGATGGCCGAATTGTGGCTGATGGGATGACGCCGGGAGTTCTGGAGCAGATGGAGCAACTGCCACCGCTTGGCGACCTGGGCCGGCGGCTTTCCTGGCATCCGCTGCCACTTACAGTGAAGGAGGCGCAGCGCTTTTTGCCAGCCCTGCCGGCGACGAATGACAACGGCAGACAGCAGACAAACGTAACGCCGCCAGTGAGTGGGCGCGAGCCGCTATTGGAAGCAGAAGATGTCTATTTTGGCTACGGTTCGAGGCCGGTGCTGCGCGGCGTAAATCTGAAGGTGCATCCTGGTGAAGCGGTCGTGTTGATGGGGCGCAACGGCTCCGGCAAGACGACGTTGCTCAAGACGCTGGTGGGGCTTCTAAAAGCAGAGCGTGGTTCTATCGCCATTGCCGGACAGTCGATTGCCGGGCGTGAGGTGGCTGATATTTGCCGCGACGTGGCCTATTTGCCACAAACGCCTGACGATTTGCTTTTCGCCGACACGGTTCGCGAAGAACTAGAGACGACCCTGCGCAACCACCGCATCAAAGCAGAGGGGCAGCGCGTTGAGGCGTTGCTGGCGAGATTGGGGCTGGACTGCCATGCGGCTGCCTATCCACGAGACTTATCCGTAGGTGAGCGGCAGCGCGTGGCGCTGGGGGCGTTGATGGTTACGAAACCGGGGCTTCTGCTGCTTGACGAACCTACACGAGGTCTGGATTATAAGGCCAAGGCCAACCTGGTTGATTTGTGGCAGGGATGGCAAAGGGAAGGCCTGGGTTTGTTGCTGGTGACGCACGATGTAGAACTGGCGGCTCAGGTGGCAGATCGGGTGCTGATTCTGAGTGATGGCGAGATTATTGCAGCCGGCCCGGCCAGGGATGTGCTGAGCGGTTCGCCCCTTTTTGCACCGCAGATGGCGCGGCTTTTTCCGGGCAGAGGGTGGCTGACAGTTAATGACGCAGTGAATGGATTGATAAGGGAGTAAGTTATGCCTCGGTTGACGAAGATTTATACACGCAAGGGTGATGATGGCAGCACGGCGTTGAGCGGCGGGCAGCGGGTAGCCAAGGATTCAAAACGGGTTGCTGCTTATGGAACAGTGGATGAATTGAACGCCGTTATTGGGGTGGCGCTGGCTCAGGGCCCCGATGAACGAATTGCTACGGCGCTGCGCGAGATACAGAACGAACTATTCCATCTTGGCTCGGACCTCTCGTTTCGCGAGGAGGACAAGCAGAAGTTTGATGTGCCGCAGATCCGGCCAGAGCATGTGCAAAAGCTGGAACAGATTGTGGACGAACTCGTCGCCATCGTGGGGCCATTACAGAACTTCATCCTACCGGGCGGCACCGTTGTCTCTGCCCAATTGCATGTGGCGCGCACTGTTTGCCGCCGCGCCGAGCGGGATGTGGTGACATTGGCGCGGGAAGAGGCGATTAGCGCCCAGGCGCTGACCTATCTGAACCGGCTCTCTGATGCGCTGTTTGTGATGGCAAGGTATGAGAACCACGTCCGGGGACAGGAAGAAACCTTATGGGATTCTCACGCCTGACCTAAGAGAGCTTGTACCGATCGACAACTTTCCGGTAAACTTTGTGCGTCCCATTCTGGGTCTAGAATGGACCCATTCTGAATAAGGAGAAATGGAAGCACCGTGTTAGACAATCTAACTTTACTGGCAATTGTCATTATCATCTTCTGGATGGCAGCAATGGCCTACTACATTTACACCTCTCGCCAGCAGCAGGAGATTCGCGAGGAGCTGCAGGGCCTACGCTCTATGTTGGACGAGGCGGACGCCGAACAGGAGTAGAAGGCCATGAGTCTGCAGCAGAAGTGGCGGTATTCCGCACTTTTTCTGTTCATTGTGCTGCTCTTGATTGCGTGTCAGGACCAGGGCGCAATGACGTGTAACGAAGGCGGGGCACTCTTTAGCGACGATTTCAGCGGCGAAGAGAATTGTGGTTGGTCAACGTATAACCGGGGCGGCGCGGAAGTCGTTGTTGCAGACGGTACCCTGCGCCTGACTACCAGCCAACCAGGGCAGATCTGGTGGACGAATCCTGGCCGCTCTTTCGACGACGTCGTGATCACGAGCGTTGTGGAGCACGTTAACGGCCCTATGGATAATGCCTTCGGTCTGATTTGCCGCTACCAGAGCAGTGAGAATTTTTACGTGTTCCTCATTAGCAGCGATGGCTATTATGCCATTGGCAAATATCAGACGGGAACGAACCAGGTTACTTATCTGACTGGTGAGGGACAATATACCTTTTCTGAGGCAATCAACCAGGGCCAGGCACAGAACGTAATCCGCGCCACGTGTATTGGTAATGAGCTGACCCTTACGGTGAACGGCCAACTGCTGGACACCGTCACTGACCCCACCTTTGTGACGGGCGATATCGGTGTGGCAGCGAGTACGTTCCAGCCGGGTTCGCTGGTGGTCCATTTTGACGATGTGCGTGTGTTGGCGCCCTGATGCAGATAGATAGATGAGTGACCGGGCAAGCGTGGCGTGGTTGCGAAATATCGTTGTTGGGGCTGGCCTGCTTATGCTGCTGGTCGTGACCGGCTGCCGTAATTTGTCGTCAGGTGGCGCTCTGTCGAGAGATACAGAGATTCTCTTTAGCGAGGAGTTTGGCGAGAGCGTGAGCGGGGCCTGGCAGTTAGAGGGAGATGACCAGAGCCGCGCGACAATTGGAGATGGCCACCTGTTGATTACAATCGATGCTCCATCCACCGTGCATTACACGACGCTGCCCGACCAGATCTTTTCTAATTTTGTGCTTGAAGTGGATGCTACTCAGCAGGCGGGCAGCCCATCCTCCAGTTATGGGATATTGCTGCGCATGAGTGGGCCGCAGCAGTTTTATCGCTTTGAGGTGACAGGAAACGGGGAATATGTGGTGGAGCGGCACGATGGGGCAGGCTCGTGGGTGCGACTGACCGATAATTGGCAGAGTTCAGAGGCGCTGGTGACCGGGTTAAACATGACAAACCGCCTGGCCATTGTGGCCGACGGGGGCATGTTCTCCTTCTACGCCAACGACGAGTTGCTGACCCAGGTAGTAGATGCCCAGTACAGCCAGGGGGCCATTGCGCTTGATGCGGGCACGTTTGGGCAGCCGGGGCTACAGGTTGCGTTTGACAATCTGGTGATTCGCCAGCCATAAAAAAAGCCCGCTGACCGCAACAGTTACGAAGCGCTCGAACGGGCTTTTTCCTGGAGTTTGCTTTCTCCCGGAGTTCGCTATTTTCCGGAGTTCAGGGTAGGAATCAGGCCACTTCTTCCGTCTCGGCAGCCTCTTCTTCCGTGTCATCGACAACAGATTCAGCTTCATCAGAAACCGTCTCATCGTCTGCCTCAGCATTGCTCACAGCCGCTTCTGCTTCGGCCGGGGCCTCTGCTTCTTCAGCCTGCGAGCCACTTTCTTCAACCTCTGTCTCCTCGGTGACTGGCTCCGCCTCCACTACGGCCTCGGTCTCTGTCGATTCCTCGGCCTCAACAGCCTCTGCCTCAGTGGCTTCGGCTTCAGCAGCCGCAACCTCAGCTGCCTCTGTCTCAGTAGCCTCTGCTTCAGCAGCTTCTGTTTCAGCAGCTTCTGTTTCAGCAGCTTCTGTTTCAGCAACTTCTGCCTCAACAGCCTCGGCCTCAACAGCCTCGGCCTCAACAGCCTCGGCCTCAACAGCCTCTGCCTCAGCTTGCTGGCGCATCCACTCGATCTGCTCTTCGGAGCTGACGCGGCGCAGGCTCAGGCTCAGCCTTTCTTCGTAAGGATCGATGTCGATAATGCGAACCAGGACCTCGTCACCAGGATGAATGATGTCGTGAACGGTCGCCGGTCCGAAAATCTCGATTTCGCTGACGTGAACCAGACCCACGACACCGCTCTGGACTTCAACGAAGGCGCCAAAGTCCTCGACGTTGGTAACGGTTCCGGCAATCAGGTCGCCAATATTGTACTGTTCCTCAATGATGTCCCAGGGATTGGGCAGAACCGCTTTGCGGCTCAGGCTGACACGCTCGCGCTCGACGTCGATTTCCTGGATTTCTACTTCCAGCTCATCGCCAACGCTCAGCACCTCGGATGGATGCTCAACGCGGTGCCAGGCAAGTTCTGATACGTGGAGCAGGCCGCTGATGCCGCCTCCAAGGTCCACGAAAGCGCCATAATTAACGATGTTCGCAACCCGTCCTTCGACAATGCTACCAACTTCCAGATTCTGCAGACGGCGCTTACGTTGTTCTTTGTGCGCAGCTTTTGCAGAGAAGATCAGGCGTCTACGTTCCTGGTTGACTTCCAGGACCTTAACCAGCATCGTTTCACCGACCTGGCGCGCCTTGCGTGACTCCACCTGGGCCTGGTTGCCGCCATAACGTAGATCAGGCACGTGTGAGTTAGGTACAAAGCCTTCCAGTTGGCCAAAGCGAACAAGCAGACCACCCTTGTTGTAGCCGACAATTTCCAGCTCCAACGCTTCATCCTGGTCTACCAATGCCGCGGCGCGATCCCAATCTTTCTGTTCCAGTCCCTTGTTAATAGAGACCAGCAACTCCTCATCGCCAATTGGGGTTTTGAGGACGTAGACCGGGATTTCAGCGCCTCTCTCCAGGCTCTGGATCAGGTCTTCATCGAGGAGGTTGAGATCCGAGCGCGGAACGATAGCGTCCCGTTTGGCGCCGACATTCATAAAAATGGCATCTTCCTCGACGCGCAAAATCTCGCCCTGCAGGATCTGACCCCGCTCTGGCTGGGTATAATCATATTGATCCAACAGTTCTGCAAACGATAGGGCTGCATCTGTTGTTTCACGATTAATACCGTTTTGTTCAGTTACACTTTTAGTCATAAATCTCCTTTTACTACTTTTACTTAAGGGTCAATAAAATACCAGGCGTTACTTAGCGACTTTTGTAGTGCTTTCTTGTAAAAGCTCCTGCATTCGCTGACGAGCCACTTCCTCATCCAATCCTTTGGCAACCGACCACTCGCGCAGGAAGCGATCGGTGAAGAGGCGTAGGGCGCGTTCTTCAGTATTGTTCAGTTGGCGTTCTGCGCGTCGTCCCCATAGGTCTCGAATCAGACGAGCCAATTCTGGAAGTGAGCCGCTACTTTTCACCGAATGAATTCTCTTCTTACGAGTAGTATGGTTGGAATTCATTTTGCGCGGCGGCCGTTGTAGGATTTCGATAATTTCATCAAACTCCTCAGGCGAGGCCAAAGGACGGAACCAGCGGTTTTCCGCTTTGTCCAGCGGAACCCATAACGTTTTGGTTTTGGTGTTTACCTTGTAGTATGTCGTACTGTCGCCGCCTAGCTCTTTTTCTTCGATACACTCAATCTCTCCAACGCCATGATGAAGATGGACAATCCAGTCTCCAGGATGGTAGGTTGCTTCTAGATTTTCGGCCATTGGCGTCTCCTTTGGCTTCTTCTGTTTGTGCTCGTAGCAACAGTTCGTCGACTTACTCTCATGATCAATCGCGATTTGCCTGGCAGCATACACAGCGCGGAACCTGTTTCCCTGGTAAGGACAAGGCGGATCTCCGCGGGCGGATTTCCGCTGTCGGCTTCCCCGCGGAAGCCCGCATGCCCTTACCAGTACTAACCGGCAAACTCAGCCGGTTAGCGGCGGCTGTTGCGCCGTCTGGCGCGCCTCATAGCCTTCTTCATTTTGATTCGTTTCAGTTCGCTCTTTGATATGTGCCACCGTTTACGACGGGCCGAGCTTAGAACCTGGCTCTTCACCACCTGCTTGCGAAAGCGGCGTAGCAACTGTTCCTGGCTTTCACCCGAACGTAGTTCAACTTTTGGCAAACGTTTCACCTCCTTTGTTGCCTCTATCCTTCAACCCGCCATGCTGCGGCGGGAAGAAACTTGCGTTCAAAGTAACCGTCGCTCTCTCGTGATAGCAGCTCAACGGACTACTTGCTGTAAGTTACCGGACTACGCTACGGTCAGACCATGCTGTATGCTGTTTGTTTTGCGTAGCAAGTGCAGTGCAAACTACTCAGAGCTGGCTTAGGCTAGCACAGAAAAGCCCCGAATCGTCTCTTTTCTGGATTTGTTGCGTGTAAGAGGGTGCTCTGCTGGCCAGGTGGCCGGTCCCCGTTGTGGCGGACCTGCTCCCCAGGGCCTGACCATGCGCAGTAAAACAGGCAACACAACAAGCCCAGGAGTCCACTGAACTCTACCGGGCTCACTATAGCAATAGTCAATTGTCGGTATAATCAATCGAAGAAGCGATCAGCTCTTTCGTCACCTACCTTATGATAGATTTGCGCCCAGATGATGCCTAAAACGCCCATGTTTGAGATGGGCTCACCTGTTGATGTGCGCTCAACAAAGAGGGAAGCGGCTCTCCCACAACCCGCGCTCTGCGAGACACAATGGTGGCGCAGCCTCAGTATACCATGACTGGAATATTTTGTCGAACACGCTGGTGAACATGTGGTAAAATATATGGTTTTCTGAGGGAATAGCATGTTTACTGGAGAGAATGGAGCGCTAACATTGCATCAGCGAATCGAAGACGCGCTTGGTCAGCGACCGGCGGCGATAGAACCGCTGTCTGGCGGTTGTGTGGGGCAGGTCTACGCGGTGACCATGCCCGATAGGGGGGATATGGCGGCCAGACGTATGGTCGCCAAGGTGGACGATGGGCCACAACCTGCGCTGGATGTTGAGGGGTTTATGCTGACCTTTCTGGCTGAGAATAGCATGTTGCCAGTGCCCGAGGTTTATTACAGCAGCCCCAACCTGTTGCTAATGGAGTGGATCAGCGGGCGTAGCAGCTTTGGCGAACAGGCGCAGCGCCATGCAGCGGAGCTTCTTGCCGACCTGCACGGGGTGACTGCCCCTCAATTTGGCCTGGAGAGGGATACCCTGATAGGCGGATTGCGGCAACCAAACCCGCAGAGTGAGCGTTGGCTGCCGTTTTTCGGCGAGCAGCGATTGATCTATATGGCCCGCGAAGCGGAAGCAGCGGGGCGGCTGCCGGCCGCTATGAGACGGCGTGTTGAAATGCTGGCTGGTCAACTGGAGCGCTGGCTTTCCGAACCAGAAGCGCCGGCGCTGATTCATGGTGATGTGTGGACGACGAATGTTTTGGCAGCCGGTGGGCGAATTGTTGGCTTCCTGGATCCGGCCATCTACTTTGCGCACCCGGAGATAGAATTGGCCTTCATTACGTTGTTTAATACGTTTGGCCGCCCGTTTTTCGCGCATTATGAAGAGAAACGCATAATTGAAGCAGGCTTCTTTGAGGAACGGAAGGACCTTTATAACCTGTACCCGCTGCTGGTCCACGTGCGGCTGTTTGGTGGTAGTTATGTACAGAGCGTGGATCACACGTTAAGGCAATTTGGATTCTAAGAGGATGGCGAAACGACTGTCAGAACTCTATGCTATTGGAACAGAGGTTGAGCTTCGGCTGCCTGATGCAGGCTGGTCGGCTGGACGTGTTGTGGCCCATGATTTCCCTGGCATATGGGTGGCGACCGGCGAGGGGCGGCGCTGGTTCGTGACCAATCACCGGCGCATTCGGTCTGTTCGGCATGCAGGAACGGCCGGTGGCCCGTCCCAGGCTGGCGGGAGCGGCCCCAGCGCTGGCGGCGCTAATGAATAATAAACTCACAGTTGCTACACTCCAGCATGGTTGCTGCTCACTTTAGAGCTGAGGAAGCAACTGATGATATAGACGAGCTGCTTAATGAGGAAAACAACAATTCTGAGGACATGTAGAAATGTTGGGAGGCGATTGATTGGAACCAGGAGAGCCTCTGATGCGTCCTGATATTGCGGAACAGCTGATTGAGTTGAACAGTAAGTTCTACTCAGAGCTGGCTCAGCCGTTTGCTCAGACGCGGACGCGACCGCAACCTGGCTTCGAGCAGTTGCTGACCTACCTGCCGCAACATCCCAGGCATGTCCTGGACATCGGTTGCGGAGAAGGTCGCTTTGGCCGGTTCTTATTAGAACGGTTTCCAGATCTGGAGTACACTGGCGTTGACTTCAGTGCCAGCCTTCTGGAACAGGCTGCGGCAGCAATTCCTGGCCGGTTCGTGGAACGAGATTTGACCCGTGATGGCGCACTGGATGGGCTGCCGCAGGCTGATGTTGTGGCCTGTCTGGCCGTTCTGCAGCATATCCCTGGCCGAGAACGGCGTGTACGGCTCTTGCGGGAAATGGGACGGCATGTGACAGCGGAGGGCCGTCTGTTCCTCTCGACGTGGCAGTTTATGGACAGTCCCAGACAACAGCGCAAAGTTGTGGAGTGGTCTGAGATCTCCCTGGGACCAGAGGATGTAGGTGAAGAAGATTATTTGCTGACCTGGAAGAGTGGTGGTTTTGGGTTACGGTATGTAGCGTACCTGGACAGAGATGCGATTGAGGCGCTGGCTGGAGAAGCTGGTCTTCGTGTAGTGGATACTTTTCGCAGTGATGGACAGGAAGGTGACTTGAATCTCTATGCGGTTCTTGGCCATCCTGGGCCGTTGGGCGCAAGTTGACACAATTTTGAACCAAATGCTACAATCCAGGCGCGGCGACAGTGATATTTCGATATGAATCTAAAAGAGAGATTACGACAGGATCTGGCGGACGCGATGCGTTCCGGCGAAGCAGAACGGCGCGACGTGTTGCGCCTATTGGTGGCTGCCATAAAGCAGGAAGAGGTGGACCAGCGCCAGACCCTGGAAGATTCGCAGGTTCAGGAAGTGCTGGTGAAGCAGGCGAAGCAGCGGCGTGAGTCGATTGTCGATGCCGAGCAGGCGGGCCGTCCCGATCTCGCCGAAGCTGAGCAACGCGAGCTGACTATCATCGAGGAGTATTTACCCCAGCAAATGAGCCGTGACGAAGTTGAGGCAGTGGCCCGGCAGGTTATCGAGGAGCTTGGCGTCCAGGATATGAAGAGTATGGGCCAGGTGATGGGCCGCCTGATGCCTCAACTGAAAGGGCAGGCAGACGGACGCGTTGTGAGTGACGTGGTTCGTGAGCTGCTCAGTTAGGCGCCACTGGCGTTTGGCTGGTTAAAAATCCTATGGCTGAGATAGGCACCAGAACTGATACTGGCACGCGACTGCAGCGAATAACCCAAGGTTCGCTCCTTTGGCTATGGGCTGCTGGCCTGACCGTGGCTCTCACGCTTGTTCTGTCCTTCAACCTCGTTTCCAGCACACAGGTTTCAGTCACTGTTGGGGAGCCGGCGGGCCAGGACGTTATCGCCCCCCAATCGCTTTCCTATTACAGCGAAGTATTAACTGAGCAGGCGCGCGAGCAGGCAGCGGCGAATGTGGGCAATATTTACACATCGCCCGATCTGAGCATCGCGCGCGCCCAATCGAACCAGGCGCGTGCTATTTTCAATTTCATTGACGTTGTGCGCGCCGATACGATGGCTGACGAGCAGCAAAAGCTTCGTTACCTGAGCGCTGTTCAGGGGCTGACAATCGATCAGGAAATTGGCGTTCTGTTGTTGGGGTTGAGCAATGCCGAATACACGATGGTGAAGGATGACATCATCCGCATCATCGAAGAAGTGATGCGGCAGGAGATCCGTGAAGAACAGTCGGCGGTTACCGACGCCCGGCGTGCAGCGCGCAACCTGTTCAGCTTCAACCTGACGCAGGCGCAGGAACGAATCGTCACTACGCTGGTGCCACAATTTATTGTCGCCAATTCGTTCTTCAATGAGGAAGCGACGGCCGAGCGCCGGGCAGAAGCGGCCGAAGCGATTGAACCGCAGTGGCAGAGTGTGGTGCAGGGCCAGTATATTATCCGTGTGGGCGAAGAAGTGACGCCAGCGCACATGGAGATGCTGGAGCGCCTGGGATTGCTGCAACCGGAGGTGAGCTGGTGGCGGATTGGTAGTATTTTCATGGCGACCATTCTGTCGGTGAGCCTGATTGCGCTCTACTGGCACCGCTTCCCGACTCTGTATCACCAGTCGCCGCGTTATCTATTCCTGTTGGGGGGGCTGATTCTCATTTTTGCTCTGGCGGCCAAGTTCATCGTGCCCGGCCAGGGGTTGATTGCCTATCTGTTCCCCGCCGCGGCGATGTCTATGCTGTTGGCAGTCATCTTCGACGAGAGATTGGCAATGTTCGTCAGTGTACTATTTGCCATTCTCACCGGTCTGCTGGCACAGGAATCATTACAGTTGATGGCCTACATGGCCATTGGCCCCCTGTTTGCAGCTCTTACGCTACGTGACGCCCAACGCGTAAACGCTTTCTTCCGCGCCGGTCTGGTTGCAGCGCTGGCCAATATGGTCGTTATTCTGATGTTCCGGTTGTCCCAGGATGCGGGGACGGTGGAAGTTTTCCAGCTCCTCCTGTTCAGCCTGTTGAATGGAATCATCTCAGCGAGTCTGACCCTGGCTGGCTTTTTCATCATTGGTGGTCTATTTGGCATGATGACGACCCTGCAGTTGCAGGAGTTGTCGCGCCTGGACCATCCGCTTCTGAAAGATTTGCTGCGCCGGGCGCCGGGTACCTATCATCACAGCATCATGGTGGCTAATCTGGCGGAGCAGGCGGCTGAGCGGGTGGATGCGAACAGCGGCCTGGTTCGTGTGGGGGCTTTCTATCATGATATCGGCAAGGTGAACCGGCCGCCGTTCTTCACCGAGAACCAGGAAGGGATCAACCCTCATGAAACATTGGATCCCTATAGCAGCGCGCGCATCATCGTCAGCCACGTACAGGATGGCCTGGTTCTGGCTCGCAAGCACCGCTTACCTGACCGTATTCAGGATTTTATCGCCGAGCATCACGGCGACCGCCTGGTGTACGTGTTCTTCAAGAAAGCTCAGGAGCAGGCTGATGAGGGTGAAAAGGTAGATGAAAGCCGTTTCCGCTACAAGGGACCGCGCCCTCGTTCCCGTGAATCGGGTATCGTGATGCTGGCCGATTCGGTTGAGGCCGCCTCTGCGGCCGTCCGGCCTAACAACGCCGAGGCGATTGAGAAGCTGGTGAATAAACTGGTCGAGGATCACATGAAAGAGGGCCAGTTGGATAATTCAGGCCTGACGATGGGAGACATTCGGGCCATACGTGAATCATTCATCGAAACCTTGAAGGGCCGCTACCACGTTCGTGTCCGCTATCCAGGCAATGATGAACTGGAGCCGGCGCGCTCAGCAGGCTCGCCTGAGGCCACTGGTGAGCTGCCGCCGTTCCCGCGCCCACGCTCGCGGCCGGTGCTGACGCAGGCGCCGCAGGGGGAATCGGGATGAACAGTTTGCACGTAGAAATTCAGGTTGATGTGGACGCCCCTGATAACATCGAAGAGGTATTAATGAACGCCGCCTTACGCACATTGGAGAATCAGGAGGTGGATAGCCGGGCGGGGCTTTCGGTTCTGCTGACTGATGATGTGACCGTTCGCCGCCTGAATCGAGATTTCCGCGACGAGGATGAGGTGACCGATGTGCTCAGCTTCCCCACAGGTGAGGCAATTCCGGGGTCGGGTGATTACCTGGGGGATATTGCCATCAGCGTTGCTCAGGCTCAGGCTCAGGCCACTGCCTCAGGCCACAGCCTTGAAGATGAGCTGACCTTATTGACGATTCATGGCGTTTTGCACCTGTTAGGGCATGACCATGCCGAAGCTGCTGAGAAGGAGCGGATGTGGGCGGCGCAACAGTCCCTGCTGGATGAGCTAGGTCTATCCATCGTTCCCCCGCAAGAGTAGTTACTCCATCATGGGCGCCCTGATACGCGAAGAGTTCAAGAACCGGTTCAAGAGCTTTCAGTATGCGATAGAAGGCTGGTGGTATATCATGCGCACGCAGCCGAATGCCTGGTTGCACGCCATTGTCTCCACTGCCGTTGCGCTACTGGCTTTGTGGCTGCGCCTGGGGCGCGAGGATTGGATCGTCCTGGTGTTGACGATGATGATTGTGTGGATGGCTGAATTCATGAACACGGCCATCGAAGTGGTCGTGGATATGACGATGCCCAGACCACACCCGCTGGCTAAAATTGCCAAAGATGTTGCTGCTGCCGCAGTGCTGGTAGGCGCGCTGGGCGCCGTCATCGTGGGCGTGTTGGTTCTTGGCCCACCATTGTGGGAACGTCTGGCCGGCTAAGTTTACACTGTGTTACGGATTATTTTGCAGGCGGGGGCGCTGCCAGTCTGGAATCTCGTAGAGCCTGGGATTAGCCGCATCGCGAGTTGAGAGCAGCGGCGTCTCGACGTTCCAGGCCAGGCCGATATCCGGATCGTTCCAGATAATTCCATACTCATCACTACTATCATAATAGTTGTCGACGATGTAGGTCAGCGTGGCATCGGTAAGCGCGGCAAAGCCGTGTGCTACTCCTACGGGGATGAATAAGCCGATTTGTGCGTCGCCGCCCAT
>CAZRTM010000086.1:0-18777 GCA_964602995.1 uncultured Ardenticatenaceae bacterium | reverse complement strand
TTCGTGGCAAAAACCTCCAGTGGCAAAAACCAGACACCAAAATAAGCCAGAACAAACCAATACTGGTATACTACCCGCCGTTTTGCGCGAATGACCGTCGTTCGCACAACGACTTCTAAACGGAGCGACGCCAACAGGCGTCATTTGTGTCATCATATAGCAAATAGCAGGAAATAGAACATGAAGTTAGCAATCATCGGCCTGCCCGGCGCAGGCAAAACCACCATCTTCAACGCCCTCACACGCGGCGATGCCCCTACCGGGCGCAGCATGGGCGGCCGTTTCGACGTGCTCACCGCCGTCGTCGACGTGCCTGACGAGCGCGTAGACCGCCTGGCGGAACTGTTCCAGCCGCGTAAAGTCACCTACGCCCGCGTCACCTATACCGACGTCGCCGGCCTGCAAAAAGGGATTGGCGAAGCGGGCGGCCTCAGCGGCGAGCTGCTGAACCACCTCGCCGCCTCCGACGCCTTCGTTCACGTCGTGCGCGCCTTTGAAAGCGAACAGCACCCCCACCCCGAAGGCTCCGTCGATCCCCAACGCGACCTGGAGGCGCTCGACGCCGAGCTGCTGCTGACCGATCTGGTCGCAGTAGAAGGCAAGCTGGAACGGCTGGCCGAAGGGTTGAAGAAAGGGGCCATCAAAGACAAAAGCGGCGCGCTGGCCGAGCAGGCTCTTTTCCAGAAGCTGCACGACGGCCTCTCCGAAGAGCGCCCCCTGCGCGATCTGGATCTGGACGAGGAAGAGCAAAAGGCTCTGCGTGGCTATGGGCTTCTCACCCTCAAGCCGATGCTCGTTGTCTTCAACGCCAATGACGAGGGGGACGAAGTCCAGGTGCCCTACAATTACCAGAACACCCAGACCGTCACTCTACGCGGGCGGCTGGAAGCGGAGCTGGCCCAACTGACGGGTGAAGACCTGGAGATGTTCATGGAGGAGTACGGTGTGGAAGAACAGGGACTCGACCGCGTCATCCGCCTCAGCTATGATCTGTTAGGCCTGCAATCGTTCTTCACCGTTGGCGAAGACGAAGTGCGGGCCTGGACCGTCAAACGTACAGCTACGGCCCTGGAAGCGGCCGCTGCCATCCATACCGACCTGGCTAAAGGGTTTATCCGCGCTGAAGTTGTGGCCTACGAAGAGCTGCTGGAAACCGGTTCGATGGCCGGAGCCAGGGCCGCCGGAAAGCTACGTCTGGAAGGCAAGCAGTACCCGGTCCAGGACGGCGACATTGTCCACGTCAAGTTCAACCTATAAGCGTAAGCAGGTACGGAACATTTGCGACAGTGGCGTCGTCTAATTGACTGAGACGAAAAAGAATTGCGGTTCTGCCAGACAACCTCTGCACGGCATTCACTGCCAGAAATTCTCTGCCAGGCCGCAGTTTTACACGTAAAGGAGCGCAGATATGAAACGTTTTATCCACTCTCCCACCTACGCTTACGCTTATATCCTGCTTCTGCTCGTTCTGGCCCTGGGCATCGTTGCCTGCCAGCCGCAGCAGCAGTCGCCGACTGTCACTCCCCCCGACACACCAACCAGCGAACCGCCTGCAACGGCCACCGAAGAAGCGACGGAGCCGCCCACCGCGGAACCATCCCCCACGCAGCAGCCCAGCGAGACCCCGGAACCGGACCCCACGGCAACGGTTGAAGCAACGCCCGAGCCTCCTGCGCAGAGCGAATATCCGCTCAAAGTCGTTTATGTTTTCTCCGACGACGTGCTGAACGTGCGCGACGACGCCGACCCAGAAGCGGACGTGGTCACGACGCTTGAACCGCAGAGCAGCGGCATCGACAGCGAAGGCAGCGGTGAAATGGTAGGCGATAATCTGTGGCTCCCGGTCGAAGTTGACGACCAGAGCGGCTGGGCCAACAGCCTCTACCTGACCGAGGACGTGCCCGCCGATGAGTTCTGCGAAGCTGAAGAGCCGCGCGAGCTGATTGAGCAGCTCAGGACGGCTATCGAGAACGAGGATGCGGCGCAGATAGCGCAATTGGGCGACCCCCAGCGCGGCCTGCGCATCCGCGTCGCCTGGTGGAACCCTGAAGTTCGGCTGACGGACGATAACCTGCAAAACGTCTACAGCCCCCTGGTAAGCTACGATTGGGGCGTGCAAGACGGTAGCGGCAACCCCATTCAAGGCTCCTTCTCTGAGGAGATTCAACCGCTCCTTGAACGGAACCTGGTGCCGGCGACAGAGATGGCCTGCAACCAGATTCTACACGGCGCCACGGCTGGCTTCGTGCAGCTTCCGGAGGAGTATGAAGGGATTAACTTCTACTCTCTCTACCGCCCCGCGCCGGAAGAAGAAGAAGTCCCGTTCGACTGGGGTACCTGGGTGGTAGGCATTGAACGCTGGCAAGGCGACTATCACATCGCCTTCCTCGTCCACTTCCAATATGAGATTTAATCGTTAAAAACGATCTGCCGCCGCGCCGGTCCAACTGAAATCATACGGATGGGCGTGGCGGTCAGCTCTGCCACACGCTCGACATAGCGGCGAGCATTGCGCGGCAAATCAGCCAACTTACGCGCCCCGGTAATATCTTCATGCCAGCCGGGCAGCGTTTCGTAAACCGGGCGCACCTGTTCTAACCTCTGCACATCGCTGGGGAAGGAGCTGGTGCGCTCGCCATTTTCCTCAAAGGCATCAGCCTCATAGGCCACACAAATCTTCAGCTCCTCGATCCCACTCAGGATATCCAGCTTGGTCAGCGCCAGCTCCGTCAGGCCGTTGACGCGAACCGCGTGGCGCAAAATCACAGCGTCCAGCCAGCCGACGCGGCGCGGGCGGCCCGTCGTGGTGCCATATTCGTCCCACGGATTCTCCCCCGTGCCCCGCAACCGCTGCGCAATCTGCCCTTCCAGCTCGCAGGGGAAGGGACCGCTGCCCACGCGCGTGGTGAACGCCTTGGCCACACCGATGACTCGACCCACTGCCTTGGGACCAATCCCCAGCCCCACGAGCGCGCCGCCCGCGGTGGGATAGGAGCTGGTGACAAAGGGATAGGTGCCGTGGTCCAGGTCCAGCAACGTACCCTGCGCCCCTTCGGCCAGCACCGTCTTTCCCTGTTCCAGTGCTTCGTGCAGCAGGGGCATGCTTTCCACCAGATAGGGCGCCAGCCGCTGCGCATAAGTGACATATTCAGCCGCAACGGCGTCGGGGTCCAGCGCCTCCTGCCCCCACAGGCCGCCAAGCAGCCTGTTTTTTTGCGCCACATGCTCCCGAACAGCATCGGCCAGCACCGCTGGTTGGTCCAGCAGCGCCGCTCGCAACCCCTCGCGGCTGGTCTTATCTGTGTAAGCCGGGCCAATGCCGCGTTGCGTGGTGCCAATCGCTTCCCCGCCGCGCTGCGCCTCACGCGCCTTGTCCAGGGCCACGTGCGCCGGGGTGATCAGGTGCGCCTGACGGCTGAGCTTCAGCCGTCCCGGCCCGGCGTCAACACCGCGCGCCTGCAAATGGTCAATTTCGCGCAGCAAAACAGCCGGATTGACGACCGTGCCGTTGCCAATGAGGCAGATCGGGCGCTGGTGCACGATACCCGAGGGAATGAGGTGTAACTTAAACAGTTCCTCGCCGGTGGTTACCGTGTGGCCCGCATTGTCGCCCCCGCTAAAGCGGGCCACGATGTCGGCCTGCTCGGCCATCAAGTCGGTCAGCCGCCCCTTTCCTTCATCGCCCCACTGCGCGCCCACGATAATATCTAATGGCATGACTGTTCCTCTTTTAAGCGTCTAATCATTATCATAGTCCGGCGCCTGGCAGGCAAAAAAACAATGCGCCGTCATGACGCATTCCGTTTCACTCTTCTCTTGCTTTGCCTGGCTCTGAACCAGCCCATTATAGCAGAAAGAAAAGCGGCGGCATGTCCCAACTCCTTTGCCTGTGATACACTAACCGTCATGTCCGGTTACCAGATTCAAGTCAAAATTTGTGGAATTACACGAGTGGAAGATGCGTTGGTCGCTGCGGAGGCCGGCGCCGATTATCTGGGCTTCATCCTCTGGCCGCACAGCAAGCGGGGCGTAGACGACGAGACGGTGCGCGCCATTGTCGAGCGCCTGCGGCAAGAGGAGCACCCCCCCACGCTCGTTGGTGTTTTCGTCAATGCCCCGGCGCAAGAGGCAGCCGCCCGCCTGGAAGCGTGCGCACTGGACCTGGCTCAGCTCAGTGGGGACGAGCCTCCTGCCTTCACCGGCGACCCGCAATCTCCCCTCTATGGCCGCAGCTACAAGGCGATCCAGCCCCAATCCCTGGCCGAAGCAGAAGCAGAAGCGGAGTGGTATGTGCCGCCAGAGCCGCATCCCGGCCGGCCGCACCTTCTGCTCGACGCCTACCACCCCACACTGCACGGCGGCACGGGCCAGACGGGCGACTGGCAAATGGCGGCCCAACTGGCCCAGAGCGTCTCTGGCCTGATGCTGGCCGGTGGGCTGAATCCCGACAACGTGGCCCAGGCAGTTCGTCAGGTCCGCCCTTTTGCCGTAGACGTCGCCAGCGGCGTTGAGGCAGCGCCAGGCATCAAAGACCCCGACCTGGTGCGCGCCTTCATCGCCAACGCTCGCGCCGCCGCTGCCGAAGAGAGTTGACAAACGGTCAAAACGGTCGCCGCCCTGTGACGCTCTGTGACGCCTTGTAATTCTCGCAAGACAGCCATGGAAACGAAAGCAAAGCTGCTGCTGGTAGACGACGAAAAGGCAATTACCGAGAATCTGGCCCCCTTTCTGGAGCGGGCCGGCTTTGACGTGCGCGTCGCCGGGGACGGACAGGCTGCGCTCAATGAAATTCCCTCCTTCGCACCCGACCTGATCATCCTCGACGTACTCATGCCGCGCCTCGACGGTCGCCAGGTGTTGCGCCGGCTACGCCGCGAAGACAATTGGACGCCGGTCATTCTGCTCACCCAGGTGGGCGAGGCCGTTGAACGCGCTATGGCCCTGGAAGAAGGCGCCGACGACTATCTGAACAAACCGTTCGATCCGCACGAGCTGGTGGCCCGCATCCGCGCCGTGCTGCGCCGCGCGCGCCCCGGTCAACGCCCTCTGACCACGGCCCAGCGGCTGGTCAGCGGCGACCTCATGGTGGATCGCACCGGTCACCGCGTTTATCTGCGCGGTGAAGAATTGGCCCTCACCCCCAAAGCGACGACACTGCTCGAATATTTGATGACGCACCCTGACGAGCTGATGACGCGCGACCGGCTGCTGGATGCCGTCTGGGGCTGGGACTACCCGGCCGGGACGCGCACCGTGGACACACGCATCGCCGAGCTGCGCCGGGCGCTCGACGATGACGCCTCCCAGCCCGCCTATATTGAGACCGTCCCCGGGCAAGGGTACCGTTTCGTGGCCCCTGTGGAAGCTGCCGCATGAGATGGCGCTGGTTTCTGCTCTCAAGCCTCCCCCTGCTGCTGGCCGGCGTGCTGAGCATCCTGTTGACTGAAACGGGGATGATGAACCCCATCCTCGTCTTCCGCGCCAGCCTCAACGTGCTGCTGCTCCTGCTGGGCCTGACCGCTTCGCTCTTTCTGGTGGCCATCTTTACCGTGGTCCAATGGCAGCAAAACCGCCTGCAGCGCGTGCTGGACGAACAGCGCCACAAAGCAGCCGAGGACCGCCGCCGCTTCCTGCAACGGCTGGACCACGAGCTGAAAAACCCGCTGACAGCCATCCGCGCCGCCCTGGCTAACATCGGCGATGCTCCTTCCCCCCAGGCGCGGCAGGATGCGCTGGGCAGCATGGAGGCCCAAACCGTGCGTCTCAGCAGGCTGACGGCCGACCTGCGCAAAATCGCGGAGCTGGAATCACGCCCTCTAGAGCGAGCTTCTGTTGACCTCAACCAGCTATTGCAGGAAGTGGTCGAGCTGGCGCGGGACCAACCCGAAGCAAATTCGCGCCGCCTGGCTCTCAGCCTGCCCCAGGCGCCGTGGCCGCTGCCCACCATCTCCGGCGACTGGGATTTGCTCTTCCTGGCCATTTACAACTTGCTGGAGAATGCGCTGAAATACACGCGCCCCGAGGACACCATCGAAATCCGCGCCCGCGAAGATGGTGAACGCATCGTCGTGGACATCGCCGACACAGGACCGGGTATCAACGCCGAAGACCTGGACCATGTCTGGGAGGAGCTGTACCGGGGCGCGGCCGCGCGTGGCGTTCCCGGCAGTGGGTTGGGCCTGGCCCTCGTGCGCGCCATCGCCGAGCGCCACGGCGGGCGCGTCTTGCTGCAGAGCCGCGCCGGGCATGGCACCGTTTTCACGCTACAACTACCCCTGGCCTGATGCCTGTTACCAAACGGTTACATCCTGTTTCGAAATGGCTACCACTCTGTCAAACGGCCGTAACAGGCGGCTGTTATGCTTAACCATCAGTTGTTTGATTAAGAAGCAGCCGGTTCTCGAAGCGCCCTGATAGGGACGAAACGGCAACCGGCGACAGGAGGTTTATGATGAAAACGCACCATTCAGGCCTGACGATTCTGGCCCTCTTGCTGATTCTGCTGCTCACTGCCTGCGGCGGTGTGTTGGACGTAGGTGTAGAGACAGCAGAGCCGGGCGTGACCGAGACCAACGAAGCGCCCGCCGAACCCACCCCCACACTGCAGCCTGCGGCCACGGAAACGACAGAACCGGCGGCAACCGAGGCGCCTGAAGAAGAAACGCCGGCTGGCGAAGAACCAGGCTCAGAGCCTACGAATACGTCGGAGCCTACGCCAGAAGAGACGAGCGAGCCTGTTCCTGAAACACCGGCGCCGGGGCCAGATGGCGTGGCAGATGTGGCCTATGTGCGAGATGGCAATATCTATCTATGGCACGCCAATGGCGAAGAGCAGCCCCTGACCACCAATGGCGGCGTCGAGCAGGTCAATCTCAGCCCCAACGGGCAGCAGGTCGCCTTTATCCGCAACGGCCATCTGTGGGTCACCGGCAGTGACGACAGCGGCGAGCGGCAGCTCACCGACGACGAAACATTCGCCGGCATCGACCTCAGCGCCATCAGCGACAACGCCGTGGGCATCCGCGTCTATGAAACCGCCTGGGTTCCGGGTACCAACAGCCTGCTCTTTAACACCAGCCCGCAGTTGGCAGGGCCGGGGCTGCTCCTGAGCGATGACCTCTGGCGCGCGGACCTCGACAGCGGACAGGTCACGAACCTGCGCGCCCCCGGTGAAGGTGGCTCCTTCGTCATCTCGCCCGACGGCCGCCACGTGGCCCTGGTCACGCCGGGAACCATTTCGGTCATGAATCTCGGCAGTACCGATGTCCAGCAGGTTATGACCTACTCCCCGGTCCTGACCTACAGCGAGTTCCAATATTATGCGCGGCCTGTCTGGGCGCCCGATGGCTCTGTACTGCGCGTGGCCATCCCTCCCGCCGACCCGCTGGGCAACCCAGAACCCACGTCCATCTATGAACTCTATCCCAACGGAAACCCGCCGCAACTGCTGGGCCAGGTCACCATCTTTATGGCGCAGAACCATGCCAACGTGGCCCTCTCGCCTGACCTGTCGCAATTAGCGATCATACAGCAGGAGGTGGAAGGCGTCGGCCCCGGCAATCTGTACCTCGCGCCGCTGGGGCAGGAGTTGGGAGAGCCGGCGCAGGTCGCCGATGCCGCCGGCGAAATCCTGGACTGGTCACCCGACGGCCGGCGACTGGCCTTTTCACAGGTCTCTGGCGGGACGCCGCGACTCATGATTCTGACGCCCGGCGTTGGAACGCAATTGGTTGGCAGCGGAGAGGCCGCGGTGCTGGGATTGCAATGGGTTGACGCGGACCAGTTTGTCTACGTGCAAAACTCACCGTCCGGCTGGGACCTCATTCTCGGCAATCTGGCCGGAGAGACGCAGACCATCGCCACAAACATAGCACCACAAGGGCCCCCACCCATCTTCGACGCCTCCCAATAACACAAACCATCAAATAGGCCAGAGGGGCGTGACGCTCTGTCACGCCCCTCTTTTTTATTGGGCGATTCGCTTTGACAAGAGCCTGACTTTACGCTTGAATCAGACAACGTCCTATAAGGCAATAACCGCCCGCAACAGCAGTAGCATGGAAGACGTATCAGATGTGACCAGATTGGAATCAATAAAATCGTTCCAATCGACAATCAGCAAATCGGAAAAGGCCCTGGCGCAGATGAGTGCAAGCGGCGCAAACACCACCTTGCTAGAAAAACGCCTCAAAGCGCTTTACATCGGCCTGGCCATGCTAGAAAACGCCTGGAATCAAAGACCGCATCACTATACGCAGGAAGAGTTAGCAGAAGCCCGCCATGTTCTCACCGGTTTATTCCCATCAATTGAGAAGATTTATGCTAAATCCAAGGCTGGCACCCCTCAAAGAACGCTTTTAGAAAGAAGAATAAAAGCATTCGAACTGGCGGTGCAGGCGATTGATGATTTATACGACGAATGAGCACCCGAGGAGACATCCGATTTCTCCAAGAAATCGGATGTCTTGGCCAACACACCACCTAACATGTTTTCAACATGTTTCCTTTGTTAGCTGCAGAATTGAATTCTGCAGCCAACCCAAACGAGGTGAACAATGACCACATCCGGGACACCCGTTCCCGACAAACACGGAAAATTCGGACCCTACGGCGGGCAATTCGTACCTGAAACATTGATGCCCGCCGTGGAAGAGCTGGTTGCGGCTTACGAAGAGGCGCGTAACGACCCGGCATTCATGGAACAGTTCAAGCACCTGCTCCACACCTACGTAGGCCGTCCCACGCCGGTGACCTATGCCCGGCGGCTCAGCGAGAAGCTGGGCGGCGCGCAGATTTATCTGAAGCGCGAAGACCTCAACCACAGCGGCGCGCATAAAATCAACAACGCGCTGGGCCAGGCGCTCCTGGCGCAACGCATGGGCAAGCGGCGTATCGTGGCCGAAACCGGCGCGGGCCAGCACGGAGTGGGAACTGCCACCGCCTGCGCCCTGCTGGGCCTGGAGTGCGTTGTCTACATGGGCGCCGTCGATATCGCCCGCCAGCGCCCCAACGTCTTCCGCATGAAGCTGTTAGGGGCCGAAGTGCGGCCCGTCAACAGCGGCAGTCGCACGCTCAAAGATGCGGTTAACGAAGCGATTCGTGATTGGGTGACCAACGTAGAGGATACTCACTACCTGCTCGGCTCTGTGCTGGGGCCGCACCCCTACCCAATGATGGTGCGCGACTTCCAGAGCGTCATCGGTGTTGAGGCGCGGCAGCAGATGATGGACGCCGCGGGACGGCTGCCGGATATGATCATCGCCTGCGTCGGCGGCGGCAGCAACGCCCTGGGTATCTTCCACGCTTTTCGCGATGATGACGAGGTGGCGCTGCTGGGCGTGGAAGCGGGCGGGACGGGCATTGAGAGTGGCAAGCACGCCGCCCGCTTTGCCGACCCCACCATCTCGCGCCCTGGCGTGCTGCACGGGGCAAAGAGCTACGTTATGCAGACGGCTGACGGGCAGATTATCGAAACCCACAGCATTAGCGCCGGCCTTGACTACCCCAGCGTCGGCCCCGAACACGCCTGGCTACGCGACCAGGAGCGGGCCGGCTATACCTACGCCACCGACGACGAAGCGCTCCAGGCGTTCCAGATGCTGTCAGAGCTGGAGGGCATCATCCCCGCGCTGGAATCCGCACACGCCGTCGCCGAGGCCATGAAACAAGCGCCGCAGATGGCGCGCGACCAGATTATCCTCGTCAACCTCTCGGGGCGTGGCGATAAAGACCTGGACAGCGTGATAGAAGCGCTGGGCATGGCCTAAGGGCCTGGGGGCCTGAGCCTAAACCTCGTCCTCATCCTGTTGCCGGTGATAGAAGCGGCGCGCTTTGGCGCGGTTGCCGCACGTCTCCATGGAGCACCAACGCCGGCTGCGATTGCGGCTGGTGTCCAGAAACAACCAATCGCAACCGTGCCCGTCACACTGCTTGACCCGCTCCAGCGACCCTGTCGTCAGCAGGTCGGCCGCATCTTCAACCACAGGCCACAAAACTGAATCCAGCGCCCCACTCTGCTTCCAATGCCAGTGGAACCCGTCCTCATGGGCCACCAGTTGCGCGTATGGCATGGCGCGTGCCAGCTCTTCATTGAGCCAGGTCAGCGCCTGCTGTGGCGCCGGTTGGCCTGATGCAATGGCCGCGACAATATGATAAATCGCTTCCCGCAATCTCCGGCTGCGGCTAAGAATAGACGCCACTTCATCTGGCCGTTGGCGCGCCCGCTCTTGCAACAACGCCGCTTCTTCCTCAGCAACGCTCCTGGCGTAAACGCTCCACTCCACCAGACCCAGGTAACCGTCTAGCTTCCCATCGGGATCATCGCCCAGGACGGAATCAATGGTGTTGGCAAAGTCAAGGCTCAGTCGCCCACCCACCAGCTCCAGCTCCTGGATCCCCGCACGTATTTCAACCATAGTATAACCACCAAATTGGTACTTGACAGGTTATAACCCGAATTGTTATAATCTAACCATTAAAACCAATATAGCAGGTTAAGTGATTCCCGTCAATAGGCCACCCCTGGTCTCGCCGCGAAAGGCTCAACCTGGCTCCAGCAGTGGAGGTGTGCGATGTCAGCGTTTCACCCGATATTGAACGAGGCTTATACCAGAGAACGACTGGCCGACTACCGGCGCAGCCAGGTGGTCGCTGCCATGCAGGCAGAGCGCCGGCAACGCCCTTTTCGCCTCCGCCCGGCTCGCATAACACGGGCCGTAACGAGACGTCTCAACCCCATTCTGAGCTGGGCAGGTTGAAGATGAGTGGCTCAACCGTACAACCATCCGGCCGCTTCAGCTCGGGGGCATCACGCATCCGGCTCATCACCATTGTTGCTTTTGCCGCCGTCTACATCCTCTGGGGCTCAACCTACCTGGCCATCGCCTTTTCCATCGACACCATCCCTCCGTTCCTGATGGCCGGCATCCGCTTCACCACCGCGGGCGCCATCTTATACGTCTGGTCCCGCGCCCGCGGCGGGCCACGCCCCACACTGGCCCACCTGCGCTCCTCTGCCATCACCGGTACTTTGATGTTCCTGACGGGCAATGGCATGCTGGGCTGGGCCGAGCAATATGTGCCGACCGGCCTGGCGGCCCTGCTCATTGCCAGCGTACCTCTCTGGATCGTGTTGCTCTCAGCCATCAGCAGCAGGCAGTGGCCCACCAGAATGGTTGGCGCGGGCATCCTCATGGGTCTGACCGGTATCATCTTGCTTGTGGGGCCTGAAAATCTGGGCAGTAACGCGGCCGGTGGGGACCGTATGCTGCTCATCGGTTCCGCAACCCTGATCTTTGCCGCGCTCTCCTGGTCGTTGGGCACACTCTACTCGCGCCGCTCGCCGCGCCCCTCCTCTCCGGTGATGGCCAGCGGCCTGGATATGCTGGCCGGCGGTTTGTTCCTGACCATCTTCGCCGTCCTGAAAGGCGAATGGGCGCAGTTCAACCCCGCCGCTGCTTCTTTGCAATCCTGGCTGGCCCTCGCCTATCTCATCATCTTCGGCTCGCTCATCGGCTATAGCGCCTACATGTGGCTGGTGAAAGAAACCACGCCGACCCAGGCTTCTTCCAGCTTCTACGTCAACCCCGTCGTCGCCGTCATCCTGGGCTGGCTGGTCGCCGGTGAAGCTCTCACACCGCGCACCATTGTCGCTGCGACGATCATTGTGGCCGGCGTGTTCCTCATCGTCAATCGCGGCCTGCGGCTACCGCGCCCCTCCTTCGGGCGCAAGAAGGGCGCAACGCAGGCAACCGCCTCGCCACCGGCCCCATAGCTTGCCTATTGCAAGTGATAAGAATGCAAAAGGAGGGCCGGCTCACACAGAGACCAGCCCTCCTTTTCTGTTTCTATCTATTACGTTATGTGACAGACGCCCTAAAAGTCGTCATCCTCCAACACGCGATCCAGCCAGTCGTCGACTTCGTCCCGCGCCTCTTCTTTAGCGTAACCGTAACGCTCCTGGAGGGCACCCTCCAGTTGTAGCCGGTTGCCCTGAATGCGGGCGACGTCATCGTTGGTCAGCTCGCCCCACTGTTCGCGCAGGCGTCCCTTCAACTTTTTCCAATTTCCTCTCAAGATATCTTCATCCATTCTGAACTCCTTCTCTATTCTAATCGTCACCATCGACGATGTGCTACCGGAAGGACCTCAGCCCCAGCACACCACCGGTCATTACACAACCCATTATAAAAGGGGTGAAAGACCGCTTCATGTGTACGGATATAGAGAAGGGATATAAAAGCGGCTATATTTGGACTTGCCGGCGAGAGGAAGACGGTGATGAGAGGCGCACGATGTCCAGGGCCAGCTCCGACAGCGCCTGTGCGCTGCGCGCCGCCGGCTCCATGCGCACAATAGGCAAACCGCGCCGGACGGCGTCCTGGAACCCTTCGGGAGATGGAGGAATGACGGCGATTACCCGTATGCCAGGCGGAACTCCATCCATCTGCAACCCGCCGTTACCCCGCTCTGTGCTCAGGCGCCCATGTTGCACCAGCCCAATCTCGTTCTCCAACTCTATTCTGGTCAGAATCATGCCCGAGGGAATGCGATTGACCGCAACCACGGCCACCATGGCGCTCAGATTCCAACCGTCAAACGCCTGTAGTGTGCGGCGGGTACAATGGGCTGAAAGCACATCCGGTTCAGTAACCAGCAAAACGGAATCGGTCAGTTGCAAGGCGCGCTGCACCGCGTCATCCAGCGTCGGAGGTAAGTCGAGGATGAGGTAGTCGCTTCCCTCCTCTAAGATATTGATGAGCGTATCGCTATGCTCCGGCGTCAGGGGGTGCGCAGCGGCGGCCACGGGAGCCAGAAGCAGCCGCACACCGGAATCGTGGCGCACGACGTACCGTTCCACCCGCGAGCGTGTAAGCGCTGCCGGCGCTTCTTGCAGCAGGCCGCCATAATCGGGGGCCGACGCCATCTTCAGATGGTACCGCAGCGCGCCACTACCGCTATGCAGCTCGGCCAGGGTCACGTCATACTCCAGCTCATTCAAGGCGAAGGCCAGGTTCAGAGCCACAGAGCTGACGCCTACCCCACCCTTGGCGCCGACAACGGCAATGGTCCGCGCCAACTGGGGCCGTGAATATTGCGAGCGCACCAACAGGGCATTGATTCGTGCCAGCAGCTCTTTAGGATTGATTGGCTTGGTGACGTAATCATCAGCGCCCGCCTCGAACCCCTGCAGCTTATCGTCAACGCGGTCCAGGCTGCTCAAGATCAGGATCGGCGTCTGGCTGGTAGCCGGCTCCTCGCGCAGGCGACGGCAGACCTCAGGACCTTGCATAAAGGGCATGGTCATATCCAGAATGACCAGGTCGGGCGGCACGCTGGAAGCCAGCGCCAGCCCTTCCACCCCATTTGTCGCCGCGTGAAAGTCATACCCGGCGCGCTGCATCAGCAGGCCCATCATCTTCAAGAAGTTGGCGTCGTCATCAATAACCAGGATTCGTGTCTGCTTTGTTTGCTCCATCGTCCCTTTTCTCTGGCTACGGCGAATTGGCGTCGGACCACCAGGAGTGGTGGATTACGATTGTACCTGGCTGCAAAAAGCAGGTAAACAAATTAGGATGTTTCTCCCATCAACGCCACGTCATTCACGAAACCGGTCTCCGCGGCAACGGTGCGCCACTGCCATACACCCAGGTCGGCGATGGCCAACTGGCCGTTGGAGAGGATTGCCAGTAAAGAGTCACCCACCTGGTGGAATCGCTCAACCATGTGCCGTGCCCAGGGCGCGTCCAGTCCATCGTTCACGCGCTGCCAGCTACGCCCGCCATCCTGGCTCTCCTCAATGCGCCCCAGGCGGTCGACGCCATCAGCCGGGCCGAAGATAAGGTGCTGGGCATCGTCAGGGTCAAGCCAGACGGCCCGGCAGTAACACCGGTAGCGGTTCTCCCACGTAGCGCCCCCGTCCTCAGACCAGAAAAGCCCTCCCCCTGTTGGCGCAACGACCAGTTCCGGCGAAGAGGGATGCACCGCCACGGAGTGTACGTCGGAATGGATCTGCCCCTCTCGCGGCCCGTGGGTGCGATGGCCCGGGCTGCCGGGCGCCAGCCGCCACCTTTCGCCGCCGTCGTCCGAACGCAGCAGCGCGCCATCCTCGGCGGCGGCATAGACCCGCTGCCCGTGGAAGGCGAAGCCCCTGATACAACCGGCCTCGGGCGAATAGGGTAGCATCCACTCATAACGGTCGCGCAGCTCCGCTACTTCCTCACGTTCCTGCCACTGGCCGCCGCCATCACGCGACACGAAAATGGAAGCCGGTTCCGTGCCCGCAAACTCCAGGTCAGAAATGTCCGGGTGGTAAGCAAGCCAGCGCACGTGGCGCAGACGCAGGCCGTCACTGGCCGCGACCCAGCTATGGCCGCGGTCGTCGGAACGAAAAACGCCGTCCCGGGTGCCTGCCAGAACGACGCCTTCACGTGCAATAACCGTTGTAACCACCTGGTCCGTCAGACCGCGCCGCTGCAGTTGCCATCCATGACCATTGAAATCATATACGGCGATCCCTTTGTGCGTTGCCAGAAATAAATCCACCACTGCCTCCTTTCGCGCTCCCATCCTCACGGCGGACCTTATAATAAAGCACGCTCTAACCAATCAATCGCCCGCCCGTCCCTTATCATATCCGGTGTCACCCGAATCACCAGCCAGCCATAAAGCGCTGCTTCATTGTACTTCTCGCAGTCGGACTCAAAGCGCAAGGGATGGGCGTGCCCCTTGCTGCGCCCGGTCTCAGTCTGCATCCAGATGCCGCCCTCCACTTCACAGGCCACCAGCTTCCCCACATTCTTCCAGCAGAAGTCGAAGCGCCACTGCCGGTTGGCGTGGAAACGGTATTCGCGCACCGGCTCGGGCAGATCCGAAAGTCGAATCTGCTCCAGCAAGACAAGGTTCCAATCAATGTGGCGGCTGCCCTTGCGCCGCACCAATTTGCGCCAGCGACTCATGAGAAGAGTCTAGCACAAACGTTCTAAGCGGTCGAGCCGCAATAAGCAATGGCCGCCTGCGCCAGAACCTGTGCCAGTTGCGCCACTGACTCCAGCTCCACCCACTCTTCTGCCGCGTGAGCGCCACCGCCAGCCGGCCCAATCACCACCGTCTCTGTTCCTGCCGCCGCCAGCAGCGCAGAGTCCATCCAGGGTGTGTCGCCAATATGGGGCGACGGCTGGCCCAACACAGTCGCCGTCGCGCCATCCACGGCCTTGACGATATCCGCCTCTGGCTCCACTTCAAACGGTTCGCGCACCAGCAGCGTTTTCAGGGCGGCCTGGAACGTTTCATCTTCCGCCGCCAGCTCGTCCAGAATAGCCCGAATCTCGCCCTCAACCTGCTCCGCGCTCTCACCGGGCACTGTGCGCCGCTCAATGCCCAACTGGCAGTGCGCAGCGTACATGCTCAGTTCGCTGCCACCACGCAACGTGGCCGCGTGCAACGAGGGCGGTCCCACCAGCGCGTGCGGCTCGCTGGCGCACAGCGTCTGCTCCAGGCGTTCTAACCGAGCCAACACCCGGCCCATGCGCATATTGGCGTCCACACCCAGCTCAAAGCGGCTGCCATGAGCGGCGCGGCCAAACGTTTCCACCTGCATCCAGACGAAGCCCTTATGCGCCAGGCAGGTCTGCAGGGCCGTCGGCTCGGTCACAATCGCGCCGTCAGGCCGGTAGCTGTTGAGCAAATCCGCGGTGCCGATGCTGGCATACTCCTCGTCGGCCACACCGGCGATAAGCAAGTCGCCCTGCAGCCTGACGCCTGCTTCAATGAGCGCCTTCGCCGCTGCCACCTGAGCGGCGAGGCTGCCTTTCATATCGTAAGCGCCGCGCCCATACAGCTTGCCGTCGCGAATCTCTGCGCTGAAGGGGTCGGCCATCTCGTCCACGCCCACCGTGTCGTAATGGGCATTGAGCATCAAAGAGCGCCCGCCACCCGCGCCCGGCAGGCGGCCCACAATGCTGATGCGCCCCGGCTCTGGCTCATGCTCGGTCACCTCCAGGCCAAGGCCGCGCAAAACGCCGGCCAGATAGGCTGCCACCTCCGCCTCCCCCGCGCCGCCAGGCGCCAGGGAAGGATTTACAGAGTTAATACGCACCAGATCGGCCAATGTCTGGGTCATAAAAGAACGGTCAATGGTCAGGGTTGGAGAAGAACGCATAGAAGGAATCGCCTTAAATAGAGGAAAATTTGTACAGTCGTCAGGGCGATTATAGAGGGGAGTGGCGCCGGTGCAACGGCGAAAAGGGAGCGAGGCGCAGAAAACCCCGAATGAGAGCAAGCGGTAATGGAGAGGGCTGGCGTTTCGGCGGGTTTATGTAGTTGGAACCCGTGGCGGCCGATGACATATGTTGGCTTCCACCTAAACGTCCTGGAAGCGGGCGGGCGCACCAGAGGGGTCCTCAAGGCCGCCTACGTTGGCCAACCTACCCCTTGATCATTCGGGGCATATAGCAAACCTATCTATATGCATTATAATTGCCCCCGAAATGCCGTGTCAATAACCATAAGCTTAAAAATTATTACATCTATATGCCATTGAGGAGGCCAGAGAATGGGGCATTATCGTATCCTGAGTATCGACGGCGGCGGCATCCGTGGCCTGTTCACCTGTGTCGTTCTGCAACGCCTGGAGGAAGAAGTGCCTGGCTGGTTAGACAGGGTAGACCTCATTGCCGGAACGTCCACCGGCGGCATTATGGCGCTCGGTCTGGCCTATGGCCTCAGCCCCACCACCCTGCGCAACCTCTACTATGAAAAAGGGCCGCTCATCTTCCGCGACTCCCTGGCCGATGATCTGGCCGATCTGGGCAAGCTGGTGGGCGCGGATTACGACATCGAGCCTCTGGAAAAGGAGCTGCGCGATATCTTAGGCGATACACGGTTGGGCGAGCTGCAGAAGCGAGTCATTATCTCAACATTTGACCTGGACAACGGCCACCCCGACGATAGCCGCCGCCGTTGGAAACCTAAATTCTTCCACAATTTCCCCGGCAGCGACAGCGATGGCAACGTGCTGGCCTACAAAGTGGGCCTCTATACCGCCGCAGCGCCGACCTACTTTCCCACAGTTGACGGCTATATCGACGGCGGCGTCGCCGCCAACAACCCCAGCATGGCCGCCCTGACTCAGACCCAGGACCTGCGCTGCGAGATTGAAGATCGGCCAACGCTGGACGAAATCAGGTTACTCTCGCTGGGAACGGGCCAGGTGCCCTACTTCATCGAAGGCGACCGTCACGACTGGGGCTATGCGCAGTGGGCCAAACCACTGGTCAGCATCATGCTCGACGGCTCATCAGGCATTGCCGATTACCAGTGCCGCCAGCTTCTGGGGGCCAACTACCACCGTTTCACTGCCACCCTGGAGCGGCCCATTGGCCTGGACGAGTGGCAACGTCGCAGCGAATTGGTGCGCATAGGCCAGCGCGTTTCTCTGGATGACACCGTCAACTGGTTGCGCAACAAATGGCAGGCGTCACCTAACGGAGATACTGCCTGAACCACGCCAGGGTGCGCTTCCAGGCATCCTCTGCAGCCTCTGCGTGGTAGACTGAGGGGCGGGTATCATTGAAAAAGGCGTGGTGCGCGCCCTCGTAGATATGCATCTCATGCGGAATCTGGTGCGCTGCCAGGCGGCTCCCAAATTCGCGCACCGCGTCTGTAGAGATGCCGTGATCCTCACTGCCATAGAGACCCAGCACCGGCGCCTGGATGCGGCCCACGTCCCCCTCAGCCAGCGGCCGGCCGTAGAAGGCCACGACGGCTCCTAGTTCCTCCTCCTCGGCAGCGGTGGAAAGGGCCAGCGCCCCGCCCATACACCAGCCCACGATGCCGACCTTCCTGGGCTGAACCCGCTCCATCTGTTGCAAATGTCGCACGGCGGCGCGAATCTCGGCCACCGCCCGCTCACGGTCCAGGGCCATCACCAGCTTGCGCGCCTCGTCCGGCTCCTCAGCCTTCTCGCCGTGGTAAAGGTCAGGAGCCAGCGCCACAAACCCCTCCGCCGCCAAGCGCCGCGCCACTTCTTCAATGTGCGGCACCAGGCCCCACCACTCCTGAAGCACAATCACGCCGGGGTATTGCCCATCTCCCTCAGGCTCAGCCAGATAAGCAGGGGTCTGGTGTTCATTGGACGCATATTCGATTCTGCTCGTCTCTACGTTCGTCTCCTGCACGGTAACTCTCCTTAACTGCGTATCGTAATTGCCACTTCCTCCATTATATTCAAGAAGGCCAATTCTCCACCCTCCACCGGCATCAGGACTAATATCAAAAACGTAAAACCCCCGTTAGCAAAACAGAATTTCTTTGCCATCCACACCATTCTGGATATAATTAACTAGCTCACGTTGAGAGACCTCTGGTAGGCCTCCTTGTGACCAGAAAATAGCGCCTCCGTAGCTCAATTGGCAGAGCAAGAAACTCTTAATTTCGAGGTTGTAGGTTCGAGTCCTACCGGGGGCATGCAAAGTTCTATGGCAAACGGGTCGCTGCGGCGGCCCTTTTTTTATTCCCCCACCCAACTACTTTATCCACCACCCCTCTTTAAGGTAAAATAAGCATACAGCGGGATAGTAGCCAGGCTGGTGCTGTGGTATTTAGATCGCGCAATCCGTCATCCTAAGCGCAGTCCTATGCCTCCGTCATCCTGAGCGGAGTCTGCGGAGCGAAGGATCTCGGCCCTGACACGCCAGAGATTCTTCGGCCTTCGCCTCAGAATGACGGTTGATGAGGCGTCATCCTGAGCGGAGTCTGCGGAGCGAAGGATCTCGGCCC
>CAZRTM010000085.1:11307-18929 GCA_964602995.1 uncultured Ardenticatenaceae bacterium | reverse complement strand
TCTGCCAAAGCTTCCATTCTGCCATAATCGGTTGCATCTACATGGTCTTGGCGCTACTCTCCCTGCATCCTACTGTGGCACAAAGAGAAAAAGGATTCACATTGATGTTTATTGTAGATGCCCACATTGATATGGCTTATAGTGCGATTCGTTTCGGGCGGGATTTGCGGCAAGAGCTGGATGTTATTCGCGAACGGGAGCAAAAGCTGAAGAGCAGGCCCAACGGAACGATTACCGTGACGCTGCCCGAACTACGGCGGGGCGGCGTGGGGCTGGTTTTTGCCACCCTGTTTGCCATGCCCGAAAGCGCTAATAAGACCTTGCCGGGCAATGAAAAGCTAGTCTATACCGACGCCGAGGGAGCTTACGCAGCCGCCGTGGAGCAGTTGGATTACTATCACCGGCTGGCGGACGAGGAAGAAGATGTACGCCTGGTTGGCGACGCCGAGACGCTGGAAGAGGTAATCGCCAGCCACGAAGAAGGGGAGACGCCATTGCTGGGGCTGGTGCCTCTGATGGAAGGGGCCGACCCTGTGCGCGACCCGCAAGAGCTGGAAGAGTGGTATGAGCGCGGCGTGCGCCTCATTGGCCCGGCCTGGGACGACACCCGTTATGCGCATGGAGCGTGGCGCAGCGGCGGCGGTTTCACCAAAGATGGGTATGAGCTGATGGAAGTGATGGCCGATATGGGCTTCATCCTGGACCTCACCCACCTCAGCGAGCAATCTACTTACGAGGCGCTGGAACGGTACGAGGGCATCGTGGTGGCCACCCACAGCAACGCGCGCGCCCTGGTCTCTGGGCAACGGCAACTGAGCGACGATCAGATTCGCATGTTGGCCGAGCGCGATGGGGTAGTTGGTGTCGTTCTCTACAACCGCTTTCTGAAAGAGGGTTATAGCCTCAACGATGCGCGGGACTTGGTGACGCTGGAGCAGGTGGTGGCGCACATCGACCACATCTGCCAACTGCTGGGCGATGCGCAGCACGTGGGCATCGGCAGCGACTTCGACGGTGGTTTTGGGCGCGAGCATATTCCAGCCGAGCTAGACAGCGTGGCCGGGTTGCCCCTGCTGGCGCCCGCCCTGGAAGAGCGCGGTTATAGCGAGGAAGACATCGCGTGCATTATGGGTGGGAACTGGGTCAACGTGCTGCGCCGGGCTTTTAGCTGAGGATCGTATCCTCGTTGGTCTCGATAATTTCGGCCTGTACCGTGCCGTTGGAAAGCTCCGCCAGCGCCGCCTGAAAAGGCTCAAAGCGCTCCACCGCGAATTGGGCGCTGATGGTCACCTCTGCCGCAAATTGCTCATCCAGGATGCGCCCCTTGTGCTCCGCAATTAAGAGGCGCGTCTGCTCAAAGAGAGAGTAAGGCACATCCATCATCACCGTGTGCGTCGCCGTCTTGTAGGCACGGGGCGTAACCTCCAGCACGGCGCGGGCAGCGTCACTGTAGGCGCGCACCAGGCCGCCGGTTCCCAGCTTGGTGCCGCCGAAGTAGCGGGTGACGACGATGGCGGCGTCACCCAACCCGCTTCCCTGCAACACGGCAAGTACCGGACGGCCGGCTGTGCCCGAAGGCTCGCCGTCGTCGTTGGTGTGGGCGATGACCGACGCGCCGTGCCCCACGACGAAGGCAGGAACGTTGTGGGTGGCGTCAGCGTATTGTTCCTTGATGCGCGCAATGAACGCTTTGGCCTCGTCCACGGTGAAGACGGGAGCAATGGTGGCGATGAAACGGGAGTTTTTGACCCGAATTTCGGTGCTCGTTTCGCGGGCCGGGATCGGATAGCGTGACATAGCCGCCATTTTAGCCCCATTGTGCGGAGCGTGCAGCCACTGAGGGAGTGATTAAGATGCCTTGTTGGCCGTGGTTGGCCTCAAGTAGAATAGCTCCTCTATGTCCCGACATGCACTCATCCATGTCCTTGCCCTCATCGGAAGCGTATTGCTGCTGTTGAGCGCCTGCCGCCAACCGCAGACGTCTGACAGCACGATGGCGCCCCCACCAGCCACAGCCACAACGGGCGCTATTCCAGTGCCAACAAACCCTGTGGCGGCGGCAAGCGCTACCGCGCCCGGCGCCTCTGTGGCCCAGGGCGGCGACACTTACCTGCCTCTTACCGCCAGTGGCGATGCGCCCACGTCTGCCCCTACGGCAACGGCCACTCCAGAAGCCAGCCCCACAGCGCAGGCGACGCCAACGCCCACGGTGCCCCCTTTCCCTACCTACGAAGGGCCGGCTCTGCCGCGCAGTAACTTCGGCATGCAGATCCATCTGCATCGTGAGGAGCTGGACACAATTCTGGGCCACATTGACCGCCTGGGCTTTGGCTGGGTCAAGGTGCAGGTGGCCTGGAAGGTGTATGAACCACAGCCGGGAGAGTATGAGGTGTGGCGTTTCCAGGAGTTAGATCATCTCGTCTCCAGGTCGGCCAGCGCCAATATCCGCGTGCTTTTGAGCGTGGCCAAAGCGCCGGAATGGAGCCGGGCGACCACGGAAGCGGATGGCCCGCCGCAGGATTACGCCCATTTCCAGCAGTTCATGGAATATCTGGCGTGGCGCTATCAGGGCAACGTGGCGGCCTATGAGCTGTGGAACGAGCCTAATTTGCAGCGGGAGTGGGCCGGCGAACCGCTCAGCGCGGCGCGGCTGGTTGAGCTAATCCGCTATGGTGCGGCAGGGGTGCGCGCGGGGGACAGCCGGGCGCTGGTGGTGAGCGCGGCTCCGGCGACGACGGGTATTAACGACGGCGTGACCGCCATTGATGACCGCGTCTATTTGCGCCAGATGCTTGATGCAGGTGTGGGTGATATTGTCGATGCCGTTGGGGTGCATCCCTACGGTTGGGCCAACCCGCCCGATGCCAGCGTCAATGATGGCAACCCGGTGGCGCCCAGCCACAACAACCATCGCAGCTTTTTCTTCGGCGATACCATGCGTGATTACCGGGCCATGCTCGAGGAAGCGGGGCATGCAGAGCTACCGTTGTGGCTGACGGAGTTTGGCTGGGGTAGTTTTGAAGGGTTTGGCGCGCCGCCGCCGGCCGGGGCGGAGTTTATGTCGTACGTCAGCGAGTGGGAGCAGGCGCAATATACGCTGGCGGCCTATGAGTTAGCCAATAGTTGGGATGGTGTGGGGCCGTTGTTCCTCTGGAATCTGAACTTCGCGCCGACGCTGGGACCACAGCGTAGCGAATCGGGTTACAGCGTGTTGCGCCCCGATGGGTCGCCACGGCCGGTCTATTACGCTCTACAGACGATTCCGAAAGAATAAGTGTGGAGCGCCGGCATTCCTTCGATACCTCAGGACAGGCTCCTGCCCGCAGGAATGCCGGCGCTCCATTAAACCAATTTACTCATAAACAACAAAGGTGTTCAGAATCTGATCCAGCGCTGCCAGATCGGCTTCGGTTACGACCTGAACGCCAACCAGGATGATGTAAGCCTGGGATTCGGGGGTGACAGAGACCACAACGTAGAGCGAACCGGTGCCGCCGCAGTCTGACCAGATGTCGTACACGCCGCTGTACAGAGCGTCTTCATATGCCTCGCGCCCGCCATAGGAGCAGGAGTCGGAGTAGTCGAAGAAGTCCAACAGCTCAGGCTCGGTGTAATCAGCCAGCAAGATGGATGCGCCGAAGAAGACACCGGGCGTGGTCCACGTTGTGTTGAAGCCGTTGAGGTCCGGCGCGGCCGTGATCTGCCAGCCGATTGGTTCGCCCTCAACCGTCCATTGGCTGCCGTCTACCTGGCTCCACTCAGCAGGTACCTGCATCGTCAGCGAGTCGGTATCGTCAGAGACGGTCACGTACTGGCTATAGGCAGGAGCGGGCTGGCCGCCGTCATCCGCTCCCTGCCCCGTATTCGTATTCAGCTCCTGGGCGAAGGAGAAGGACGGTTCCAGAACGCGCCCGTTCAACTGTCCTTCGAGCACTTCTTGTGTGCTGTAGCGAACAACCTGTACATTGAGCGTGTCACTGGGCAGGTGGCTGCGCAGGATGTCGCAGTAGTCGGACATGGTGCCATCGGTGCCCAGAATGAACCCTTCCAGCGCCGTCAGGATGTCACCGCCACGGATGCCGGCGACGTCAGCCGCTGAACCGGATTTCACTGAGGAGACCCAGATGCCGGAAAGTCCTTCACCGTTGTTGACGGCGATGCCATTGATGCCGATAGAGTGTACGTCTTCACCCTGGCGCAACCGTTCCACAACCCCTGCAGCGAGATCGCTGCCGATGCCGTAAGCCTGGCGCGTGCTGCTGTTACCGGCGTAATGGACGGCCAGCACCCGCGCTTCGTTGTCGACGACCGGGCCGCCAGAGTTACCGGGGTTGGTGGTGGCATCATATTCGATGACGGAATCGACGGAAGACCACGGCGTTTCGCCGTCCGCGCGGGCTTTGGAGACAATGCCCCGCGTCAGTGTGAATTCAGGATCGCCCAACGGGAAACCGGCCACATAAAGGTCGGTGCCCACTGTGGGCGCGCTGGGGTACCACTCCAGGTAAGGATACCCGTCGCCGTCGATGTCGATCACGGCAAGGTCGGAACATTCTGAAACACCCAATACGCGAGCGTTGCGTGGTTGTGTCTCGCCGCCAACCCACACGCGCAGCAGGGCCGAGCCGGTGACCACGTGATTATTGGTGACGGCAATGCCGGAGGGATCGATGATGAAACCGGAGCCGCGGCCGGCCGAGTTCAGCTGCAGGCCAAATTCAGGGTCAACGAAGCTACCCTCGGCCTGGATCTGAATAATGGCGCTTTGCACGTCTTGCAGAGTTGTGACAGCGCCGCTGCTTACTTCTTCCGGTTCCTGCGGCGGAGCGGTTTCCTCTACCTCAGGCACGATCGCCTCGGCCGTAGGCTCAGGCAAATCGGCTGTTGGTTCCGCCGTTGGCTCTGCGCCAGGGCTGCAGGCCAGAATGGACAACATGAGTAGAACTATGAACAGCGTGAGATGTTTCATCTTGAAGAAATACCCCTTAATTGAACTCCCTTAGGATGATGTGCCGTGCTATTTTAGAGCGCGACTGTGATATAGTAACCTCTTTTGCCCCCCACCCCTAAAGGTAACACATTTATGGCTCCTCTGCATCGAAAGGGTGTAGAGAACGATCAGCAGACGGCTCCGACGAATGGAAGTGACGATCCCAGCGGGTAAAGAGCGCCTGCAATAACTCGTCTGCCGTAGCAAACGAGGTTGCCACAACGGAGCGCGTGTCACTTTCATCCAGCGGCGTCAACCAGAGCCGGTAACGGTGACCGGCGCCTTCCGACTCAGCGCGGGATTCCATGACGAGCAACCACCGTAATCGAGGCATGCAGGATAGTCTAACAGACGTGCGTGATAAAATGGGTGGTTCATAGGGTAACCAGGGTGACAACGTCTGAGCATCGTTTACCCGGCGCCGGGCGCCTGAGTTACAATAGCTAACTCTCATGAGTATTCAATACCGTAACCGGGATCCTATCCTGGCCCTCGTCCTCCTTCTATTCATCGTACTGGCGCTGGCCTTTAGTGTTGTTAATCCGCTGCACGAGGCGACGGACGAGCTACGCCATTATCGCTATGTGCGTTACATCGTCACCGAGCGCAGCCTGCCGGTGCAGGGTGAGGGCGAATGTCGCTTCCAGAGCCATCACCCGCCCCTCTTCTATGCATTGGGCGCGCTGGCCACGTCATGGATTGAGACCGGACGCGACCTCTGCTACACGCCGCCCAGCAACCCCTTCTGGGCCTACCGTTTTTCCGACGTTGGCGTAGACAACAAAAACCAATATCTGCACGGGCCGGAGGAGGCATTTCCCTGGCACGGCGAAGCGCTGGCGGCGCATATTATCCGTGCCCTCAACGTGCTCATTGGGGCCGGCACCGTGTGGCTGACCTGGGCGACGGCGCGCGCCATCTGGCCGCAACGGCGTGCGCTGGCCCTGGGCGGCGTCGCCTTCGTTGCCTTCAACCCCATGTTCCTCTACATGTCCGGCGCCATTAACAACGACGTCATCGCCGCCTTCAGCGGCAGCGCCATCCTGTTGGCCTGCGTGCGTCTGGTGCGCGATCCGCGCGGCCTGCACCGCCGCTGGGGGCTGATTCTGGGAGCACTCTTCGGCATGGCCCTGATGAGCAAGTTCAACATGGCGGCCTCGGCGTTGCTCATCGCCGTCGCCGCTACCTACGTCGCCTGGCAGCGCAAACAGTGGCGCGCATGGCTGGAAGTGGGCCTACTCACAGTGGCCGTCGCGGCGCTCATTTCCGGCTGGTGGTTCGTGCGCAACCAGCGCCTCTACGGCGAACCGACGGGCTTCCGCGCCGTAACCGAGTTGTGGGGGGTGCGCGACCCGCTGGAGAGTATTCCGCTGGCCATTTTTGAGCTGCCCGCCGCCTGGTCCTCGCTCTGGGGCCGCTTTGGCTTCGGCCAGATCCCATTGCCAGAATTCATTTACGACCTTTTGGCCTGGCTCGTCCTCCTGGGCCTGCTGGGCGTAATTCTCGCCGCCTGGCGTCGTTTTCCGGGGGTCCCGGCCGTTCCGCTCCTGCTGTTGGCGCTGAACGTGGCGCTGGCCTTCGCCGTGCTTTTTAACTATATGCTGGTCAGCCCGGCAGGAGCGATGGGCCGTTTTTTCTTTCCCGGGCTGCCCGCCCTGGGCCTGCTCACGTTCTATGGCCTGGCACACAGCGGCAGCGAAATCGCGCGACGCTTCCCTTCCCTGGCGGCGCAACGCCCCGATGGCACAAGCGCGCTGGCCCTGTTCCTGAACGGCGGTATGTTGCTGCTGGCGCTGGTGGCCCTCTTCGGCTATCTGGCTCCGGCCTATGCGCGCCCGCCTGCCTATGCAGCCAACGCCGACATCCCTAACGAGGTCAACGCCAACTTCTCGGGGCTGGCCACCTTGCGCGGCTATGAGTTCAGCACGACGGCGCTGCAGCCGGGCCAGCCGCTGGAGATTGACCTCTATTGGGAAGTGAACAACAACCCACCCGGTAATTTTCTGCTCTTTCTACACCTCATCGACGAGGCCGGCACCGTCGTCGCGCAACGAGACACCCATCCCGGCACCGGCACTTTTCCCACCAGCCAGTGGCGGGAAGGAGACCGCTTTGTCGATTCCATACGGGTCTATGTGCCAGAGACTGCCTATACACCGACTGAGCTACAGGTGAGCGTGGGTCTTTATGCGCCTACCTACCGCGTGGGCATTGCCGGCGCCGACGGCCAGCCCCTGGGTGATGCGCTGACCCTGGGCGCCGTGCAGTTGCGGCCGGGTCCGCAGCCGGATGGCTCTCGCGCCCCCGTTCCTAACCCGACGCTACAGAACTTTGAAAATGAGCTGGCGTTGCGCGGCTACTCCTACAATACGCGCTCTCTGCGCGGCGATGAGGGGTTGCAAGTTACCATCTTCTGGCAGCGGCTGGCGCAGGATGTGGGGCAGCACGTGCTGGCGCTGCAACTGTTGGACTCGTCCGGCGCGGTGCGCAGCATGGTGGAGCGCCCCATTCCGCTTGAGATCTGGTCACCTGGTGACATCCAAAGCGAAACCTACTCCCTGGCCCTGCCCGGTGACCTGGAACCGGGCGCCTACGGCGTGCGCCTCCTGGTGCTGGATGGAGAAGACGGCAA
>CAZRTM010000085.1:5709-11207 GCA_964602995.1 uncultured Ardenticatenaceae bacterium | reverse complement strand
TGGAACCGGGCGCCTACGGCGTGCGCCTCCTGGTGCTGGATGGAGAAGACGGCAAGCCCCGCCACCTCATGGCCCCCGAAGGCCACATCGCCGCTGAGCATCTGGACCTGGCCGGTGTGCAGATTAGTGAGTTAGCCGTCAGCCGTTAGCGGTTGGCCGTCAGCCGTCAGCGGTTGGCCGTCAGCAGTCAGCGGTCAGCCGACGGCTGACCACTGACCGCTGACACCTGATAGCTGACAGCCCCAACTTTTTAAGCTAAGACAGCCTCATAAATCATTGACACCCCTGCCACACAAGGTATACTAGGAGTATGAATCATCGAGCCAGAGATGGTGCGAAAGTCTCAATTTCCGTAGCCTACATAACCATCGTTGTCCTGTGACGCACGCGAAGCCGCGTGCGTTTTTTTTATTAGTCCATTTGCAAATAGGAGCGAAAGTACAATGGATTATGGAATGATTGGCAAGATCGAGAAGGCGAAAATTTATGCTGAGGAACGAGCCGATCGTATTAACTTTGAGTCATTACGGGTCAGCATTAGCGGGGACAACCATACTCACATAGTTAGTTATGAGGGCGGACAGTGGGATTGTGACTGTAACTTTTTTAAGACCCGTAATGTTTGTGCCCATACCATGGCCATGGAACGCGTGCTTCAGGACATGGTTGAGATGGGTGAAGCGGTTCCCGCCCATTAAGCGTTTTCCAATTGAATAGCTGAGAGGCCCGGCCTTACCCGCCGGGCCTTTTTTGTTATAATGCCTGCGAGACGCATAGAGCGCATCTGGCGCGCCACGCCATAGTACAGTTTGAAAGCACGAGGATTCCATGGACGAACTGATTAAGGCCATCGCCGATCACACCGGCGCGCGGCCAGAAAAACATTTCAAAACCACCCTGTTCCAGAGCACGGCGCTGTTGCTGGGCGTAAACTGCCTGGAACCGGGCCAATCACAAGCACCACACCAGCACGAGAACCAGGATAAGTTTTACTACGTGGTCAGTGGCACGGGCCGCTTCTTGCTCGACGAAGAACAACGGATGGCCGGTGAGGGCGACGTGGTCTGGGCGCCGGCCGGCGTCATGCACGGCGTCACCAACCCGGGAGACGAAAGGTTAACTCTGCTTGTTGGAATTGCTCCCTCTCCATGAAGCGCACGATGACCATCGGCGGCGTCGAATTTGACCCCAAACTGACCTTTCTCATCATCCTCAGCACTATCGTTCCCATGTTCGACTATTATGGTCACCAGCTTACGGGAACGAAAGCATACGACCGCATTATCCTCTACCTCCTGCTGCCGCTCTTTATCATCTTCTTCGTCTTCCGCGAAAGTCCCGCCGATTATGGCCTGCGCCTTGGCGATTGGCGCACCGGTCTGACGTGGGTGTTGGTTGGCTGTGTGGGGATGGCCATCGTTCTGTGGGCCGTGGCGCGCACGCCGGCCATGCAGGGGTTCTATGAAGAGCGAGCGCCGGAAGGGCTGTTTAACCTGTTTTACATCACCGGCGTCGATTTGCTCGGCTGGGAATTTATGTGGCGCGGCTTCATCCTTTTTGCCTTCGCCCACTACTTCGGCCCGGGGCCGGCCATCTTTCTGCAGGCTGTGCCCTTCGCCTTCATGCATCTGGGCAAGCCGGAGCTGGAAACGATGAGTACCGTTTTCGGCGGCGCTGCGTTTGGTTTCATCGCCTGGCAGTCTGGTTCTTTTCTCTATCCTTTCCTGATTCATTGGTTTATTGCGTCGTTTACGATGTTGATTGCTACGGGGAGGATTTGACGGCGTGACACGGAGGACCACGGAGAGATTGGAGATTAGAGATTGGAGATTGGTGGTTTGAGAGGTGAGGGATGTTAGAAGGGATTTTATGGAGATAGTCAGGTTAGAGTTGACGGGTATGGCTAATGGGGGGGATGCGTTGGGGCGGGATGAGGGGGGGCGGGTGATATTTGTACCGTTTACCATTCCCGGCGAGACGGTTGATGTGGAGATTGTGGAGGATAAGGGGCGCTTTGCTCATGGCCGTTTGCTGGACCTGATTACGCCCTCTGCCCAGCGCACTGAACCGCGCTGCCCGCACTTTGGCGTTTGCGGCGGTTGTCACTGGCAACACATTGAGTACGAAGCGCAGTTGGTCTATAAGCACAATATCGTGCGCGACCAGTTGCAGCGTATCGGGCGTATTGAAACAGTAGAAGTGCGCCCCACTCTGGCTAATCCCGAGCAGTGGCACTGGAGCACCGATGTCAGCTTCAGCCCTACGCCTGAGGGCGGCCTAGGCTTCTGGTCCCCCTTCCTGGGCCAGGTGATGCCCATCGAGGTCTGCTACATTATTCGCCCCGAGCTGATGGAACTGTTCCAGGACGTGGACCTTGCTTTGCCCGGATTGCGCCGCCTGACCCTGCGCCTGGGCGACGATGGCGCTATGCTGGTGGCCCTGGAAGTGGAAGATGTGGAGCCGCCGGAGCTGGCTGCCGATTTTCCCGTCTCAGTGGCGATGGTGTTGCCCGATGGCGCCGCGGCCAACCTGGTCGGCGACAACTATGTGGTCAAGCGCGCCCACGAACACGATTTCCGCGTCTCTGCCGGCTCCTTCTTCTACCCCAATCCGTCCGCCGCCGCACAGCTTATCGACACTGTTCTGGAGTTTGCCAGCCTGGAGGGTGGAGAGCTGGTGCTGGAGGCGTATAGCGGCGTGGGCATGCTCACCGCCTTTTTGTCGCCGCAGGCTGCCGAGCTGATCGGCATTGAAGCCGCGCCGGACGCTATTTACGACGCTTCCATCAACCTGGAGGAGACGGAGAACGTTACCCTTTACGAAGGAACGGTTGGCGATGTGCTGCCCGGCCTCGAGGTGCAACCCGACGTCGTCGTCGTGGACCCGCCTGCAGAGGGCCTGACGCGGGAAGGGATTGAGCTGATTGGCAAACTCGCTCCCTCGCGTCTGGTTTACGTCAGCTCAGACATTGCCACACTGGCCCGCGACATGCGCCAGTTGCGAGAGACAGGGCTGGAACCGCGCACGGTGCAGCCCATCGACATGATGCCCCAGACCTTTCACGTACACACGGTGGCGCTTATGGAGCGGGACGGTCGTTAGGCGATGAAGGGAGAGGATGGCCGGGCAAGGCGACCCTTCTTACTTCTGGTTCTGCTGCTTGCCGTTCTTGTCACCCTGCCGCTCGCTCAGCCCCACCCTGGCCCTTCTGAACAGCCCCTGCCGGCCCACGGCAACACCTGGTCCATCGTTGCCGCCGACCCCGAAAGCGGTCGTGTAGGTATCGCCGCTGCCTCCTGCTTCCCTGCGGCCATCGATGCCATTGCCGCCCTCGTCCCTGGGCAGGGTGTGGCGGCGACCCAGGCCGACTTCAGCCTCGGCAATCGCAACCAGCTTTTTGATCTGCTACAAGAGGGCCGGCCCGCAGCTGAAGTTGTGGAGCTGGTCAGCAACACGTCTTTCGACCTCGCCGCGGCCCGCCGCCAGTATGGCGTTGTCACCATCAGTGGTGGCGCCGCCCAGACGGCCGGATTCACGGGCAGCGAGAATCAGGACTGGGCCGGCGACCGCCAGGCGGCATCCGTCTCTGTGCAGGGGAATCTGCTGGAGGGTGAGGCTGTTGTGGCCAATGCCCTGGCGGCTTTTCAGGAGGCCGCCGCAACGGGAGAGCCATTAGATGCGCAGTCGATGGCGGCGCTAGAAGCAGGCTCTGCGGCGGGGGGCGACCGTCGCTGTAACCAGAACGGCGTGCGCCAGACGGCCAGCGCGGCTTTCATCATGGTCGCCGAAGCGGATCAGCCGCCGTTCACGGTACGCGCATTGGGGGAGACGGCGGTGGGGGAGGCGGACGCGCCCGCGCTCTACCTGTCCGTGACAGAGCCAGAGGGCGGTGAGAATGCGGTCAGCACCCTGCGCGCTCAATATAAAGAGTGGCTCATAGAGCAGGCAGAGGAATCAGGCCGGCTGGCTCCGCCCCTGCTGGCCGCTGTCGTTCTCCTGCTGCTCTTGCTGCCGCTGGCTATCCTCCTGCGCCAGCGCCGTTCTGGCCCTCAGCGCAGACCGTAGCGCAGGTAGTAGGCCGCAATGCCAAAGGCGATAGCCACGTTCAGCGAGCCTTTGATACCTTCCATGGGCAGGTGCACGGTGCGGTGGCAGAGGGCCATGATTCCAGGATCCACACCCGCCAGCTCGTTGCCGACGACCAGCACAATGGGTCCCTCAGACGGTTTAGGCTCCACGGCAAAGAGGTTCTGCGACTGTTCGCTGCTCTCCAGCGCCCACAACTGATGGCCCTGCTCGCGCAAAGCAGACGCCGCCTGTACCCCGTTGCGATAGCGGCTCCAGGGCACGGTCGCTTCCGCCCCCAGCGCCGTCTTGGCCACTTTGGGATGTTCCGGGGTGGCCGTGATGCCCGCCAGGTGCAGATGGCGAATGCCGGCCCCATCGGCCGTGCGGAACATGGAGCCGACGTTAAAGATGCTGCGGATATTGTCTAACAGGGCCTCAACCGGCAGGCTGGCGGCGGGCGCAGCGCCCGGCTCGCGTCCGGCGAACGGTTCGCTCACGTAGCGCGTTTCTGCACCGCATTCGGGACATCTGACTTCTGCCGGGGTGGCGGTACCAGTGGTTGCGGGCGCTGGAAAACGAAAGCGGCAGGCGTCGCGCCCGCACTGCCGCATCTGGAAATAGGCGCGCCCTCTCTCTTTGCCGTCGCTGGCCACAGCTCTAGGTTGCTCCTTCGAACCCTCGCGCCTGCCACGCTGCATAGAGCAAAATGGAGCCGGCAATCGCTGCATTAAGCGATTCCACGTGCCCGCGCATGGGCAGCCGCAACAAGAAGTCGCACGTTTCGCGCACCAGGCGGCGCATGCCCTGCCCTTCATGGCCCACCACAATGCCGATGCTCATGTTGAGGTCAATCTGGTGCAGGGGCTGGGCTTCATCGCTCAAATCCATACCCACCAGCCACACATCTTCCTCTTTCAACTGGCGCATGACGTCCACCAGGTTGGTCACCTGCGCCACGTGCAGATGTTCGGCCGCCCCGGCCGAGTAGATGACCACGCTGGGCGTGATGTCCGGGGCGCGGCGGTCCTGGATGATGACGCCATGCACGCCACAAATTTCGGCTGTGCGCAACAGGCTGCCGATATTCTGCGGGCCGTGCAACAGGTCCAGAAGCAACAAAAAGGGACGCTCCTCCCGTTCGTGGGCCAGGGCCAGCATCTCATCCACGCTGCTATAGGGATAGCTGCTCGCTTCCAGCACCACCCCCTGGTGGCTGCTGTCCTGCGCCAGCGCGCTCAGCTTCTCCTTGGGCGCGGTGGAAATCGGCACCCCCCGCGCCTGCGCCGCCTCCCTGAACACCTGGGCCTCATTCGAAGCCAACCCCTTCTGCAACCACAAACGATGCAACGTGCGCCGGCTACCACGTAGCGCTTCGAGGACGGTGTTTCTGCGGTAGAGAAGGTCCATGTTCAGTAATCAGTGAGTCGGTA
>CAZRTM010000085.1:0-5609 GCA_964602995.1 uncultured Ardenticatenaceae bacterium | reverse complement strand
ATACCGATTACCGCCCTACCGATCACCGCCCTACGACTCTCCATATCGTTCCATCCGCACGGTCCTCCAGCATGACGCCCAGCTCGGCCAGTTGGTCGCGGATGCGGTCCGAGGTGGCCCAATCTTTGTTGGCGCGGGCCTGGGCGCGTAGCTCGACGAGGAGCTGAATCAGTCCTTCTTCCCGCTGCGCATCAGCGCCGCGATCATCTTCCTCGGGAATGATGCCCAGAATATCGCCGCCCAGCTCGCGGTAGAGGTTGTCGATGGCCTGCAACGTCTGGCGCGTGTGGGGGCCGCCCTCGTTGAGCAGCGTGTTCACTTCGCGCGTCAGCTCTTGCAGAACGCCCAGGGCGGCCGGCGCGTTGAAGTCGTCGTTCATCTTCTCTTCAAAACGGCGGCGGTAGTCGTCCAGCAGCGCTTCGACCTTTTCATCCAACACGCCCTCGGCGGCCGCGGCCAGTTGCGTGCGGAGCAGTTGCACTGCACTCCACAGCCGTTGCCAGCCTTTCTCGGCGGCGTTCACCGCTTCGCTGGTGAAGTCAACCGGGCTGCGGTAGTGGCTGGAGAGAATGAAGGTGCGAATCGCTTCCGGCCGCCACCGTTCCAGAGCCTCGTCAATGGTCATTGTGTTGCCCAGGCTCTTGCTCATCTTCACGCCTTCCAGCGTCAGGGAGCCGGTGAGAATCCAGTAGCGAGCAAACGGCTCGTCGTGCGCCGCCTCGCTCTGGGCGATTTCGCACTCGTTGTGCGGGAAAATGTTGTCGATGCCGCCGCCGTGAATGTCAAACGTCTCACCCAGGTATTTCTTGGCCATCGCCGAGCACTCGATGTGCCAGCCGGGAAATCCTTCGCCCCAGGGGCTGTTCCAGCGCAAAATGTGCTCCGGATCGGCTCGTTTCCAGAGGGCGAAATCGTGGGGATCGCGCTTTTCGTCCAGCACGGCAACGCGGGCGCCCTCTTCCTGCTCTTCCAACACGCGCCCGCTCAACTTGCCATACTCATCAAACGACGAGACGTCGAAATAGACGGAGCCGTTGACCTCGTAGGCGTGCCCCTTCTCCAGCAACGTCTTCACCATCTCAATCTGCTCCGGAATGTGGGCGCTGGCGCGCGGGCTGATATCGGGGCGCACCACATTCAGGGCATCCATGTTGTCGAAGTAAATCCGCGTGTACTTCTCCACAATCTGCATCGGCAGCGATGACGTCTGGCGCGCCTTGCGCAGCACGCGATCTTCGCCGCTGTCCAGCAGATGGCCCACATCGGTGATGTTCTGCACATACAGCACGTCATAGCCCTGGTGGCGCAGATAGCGGACGATGACGTCAAAGTTTACATACGTTTTGGCGTGGCCCAGGTGGGGGAAGTCGTAGACGGTCGGTCCACAGACGTACATGTTGACCTTCCCCTCTTGCAGGGGCTTAAACTCTTCCTTTTCTCGCGTCAGCATGTTGTAGATCTTCAGCGTCATACGTCTCCTCGTACTTACCTGGTTAAGTTGATCTCATCTGTACTACTGTCTGGGCCTCGGCCTCCTGTGGAACGCGGCCGTTCAGACATGGGCTGTTCAGGCCCGGCCGCTTTCATTTTACTGTGAAACAGGGGAGAGACAACAGCGGTGTGGTCAGCCCGAACGTAAAATCAATCCCAGCCGCTCCAGACAGCGGCCCTTGCCCAGCAAGGCCATCAGCTCGGACAGCGGCGGCCCTTCCAGGCGACCGGTCAGCGCGGCGCGGATAGGTCTGTATACCTGCGCTCTGGTCATTCCCTGGCGCTGGCCCACCCCCTGTTCCAGACCTCTCAAAATAGCGGTCGCTGTTGGCTCATCCAACAGCACCACGGTCGCCAGCTCCGCCACCAGCGAGATGAGCACCACGCGCGCCTCGTCATTGTCCAGTACTGCTTCCGCCTCTTCGCTGAAGGCAAATGTCGCGCTCAGCGCCCACTCCGTCGCCGGCACCACGTCGCTCAGGCGCACCAGCTCGTCACGTACTGACGCCGTCAGCCGTTCCAGCCATTCATCTGTGACGTTCAGCGACCCGTAGGCATCTTCCAGGTAGGGGCGCAACATCTCCGACAGCCGTTTGTTGCTGTGCTGCTGCAGGTAATGGCGATTGATCCAGTTCAATTTGTCCCAATCGAAGATGGAAGGGCTGGTCGAAAGCCGTTCCAGGCTGAAGTTGCGCCGCACGTCCCACTTGTTGACGATCTCCTTGCCATCGGGCGGAGACCAGCCCAACAAGAGCAAATAATTGAACAGCGCCTGGGGTAAATAACCCTCATCCTGGAAATAGTCCACGGTGTAGGCCGCGTCGCCCTCGCGCTTGCTCAACTTCTGCCCTTCCCGGTTATGGATTAGCGGCAGGTGGACCCAGACCGGCTGCTGCCAGCCCAGTAACTCGAAGAGGCGCACATGAACCGGCGTCGACGACAGCCACTCCTCGCCGCGCACCACGTGTGTGATGGCCATGTCATGATCATCCACCACCGAGGCCAGATGATAGAGCGGGCTTCCATCGCTGCGCACCAACACCGGGTCGTTCAGGGCGCTGTTTGTAAATTCGATCGCTCCGCGCAGGGCATCCTGCACCACCGTCTTACCCGTCTCTGGCATGCGCAGGCGCACTGCTTCTTCACCATCGGCGCGATAGGCTTCGCCCATCTCCAACAACTGCTGCGCCACTTCCAGGTGCCGTTCGCGGCGCTGGGATTGGTAGTATGGCCCGTAGTCACCGCCCAGATCTGGCCCTTCGTCCCAATCCAGGCCCAACCACTGCAGCGCTTCGATCATCTGGTCAGCGGCCTGTGGCTCATTGCGCTCGGCGTCGGTATCGTCGATGCGCAAAATCAGGTCGCCGCCCATGTTGCGCGACAATGCCCAGTTAAAGAGCGCGGTATGCAGGCTGCCAACGTGAGGCTCCCCGGTAGGGCTGGGCGCAAAGCGAAAGCGGGGAATGTCAGAATCGCTGTTCATCTAACTAACCGTGATTGGGGATGCGGGCAAAAATCATGCGCCCGGCCGTCGTTTGCAACACTTTGGTCACGGTAGCCGTCACCGATTGGTTGATGTAATTCTCGCCGTCCTCGACCACAATCATCGTGCCATCGTCGAGGTAGCCTACTCCCTGCCCATATTCCTTCCCTTCCTGAATTATCTTCACCGACAGCTCTTCGCCGGGCAAGTAGGCAGCCTTGACCGCGTTGGCCAGATCGTTGATGTTGAGCACAGGCACACCCTGCAGCTCAGCCACCCGGTTCAGGTTGTAATCGTTGGTCATAATGGGGCAGGACAGCTCGCGGGCCAGCGCCACCAGCTTGCTATCCACATCGCGCACTTCGCTGACGTCCATGTCGGTAAAGCGGATGGGAATGGGAATATCCTGCTGCAAAATACTCAGCACTTCTAAGCCCCGCCGCCCACGATTGCGGCGCAAGGTATCGGGACTGTCGGCGATGTGCTGCAGTTCGGTCAGCACGAAGTTTGGCACCAGCAGCGTGGCGCGGATGAATCCTGTCTTGCTGATATCCGTAATGCGCCCGTCGATGATGACGCTGGTGTCCAGCAAAATGTTATTGCCGTCATCCTCGCCTTCTTTGCTCGATTGCTTGGCGCCGATCCAGGGACGCATTGAGCCAAAGAAGTTGCGCAGGTCTTGCTGCCGCAGCGAGAGAATGATCACGCTGAGGTAGCAGAAGACGAGGGCCGCGGCCAGGGGCGCAATTTGCTGGAAGGGGGGTGGCAGGAATGAGAGCGGAAATGATAAGAGAGCGGCCGCAATGAGGCCCATGAAGATGCCGATGATGATGGCGCCCAGCCGTTCCGGCGGCATGCTGATCAACTGTTGGCGCACATGGCGCACGGGGCGCGTTGTGAAGAAAGGGGTCAGGACCAGCCCGCCTAGAATACCGACCAGCGCCAGCACCATGACATAGATGTCTGGTTCGTCATTGAAAAGTTCTGCTATCCACTGGCCCAGTAAAGCAAAGAGGACAGCGCCCAGGATGGCGCCAAAAATACGGAAGAAAAAATCGATGCTAAACCGCATATTCTCCTACCCACCAGATATAAGGGGCGCTGCATGACAGCGCCTGGCTGTATCTATCTCTGCGGAGGTATTGCGTGTGGGCGCCAGTTGCTACAAAGCCCCGGGACACGAGGGAAGCTGGGATGGCGTATGAGAAGGATCTATGTTAAATGCCGCAGCCGCTCCAGAATGATGGGGCATTATCAGGAGGCGAGAGCACTGTCGACACTTTTATTTAACGATGTACTCATTACGCTAACACAAGCTAATTCGGCGAATGGAGAATAAGTCCAGGGTATGGTTCCGGGGTACGATACCGGAGATGGCGCCAATTTATCAAATAACTCCATTGATAAGTGCGCCAAAATCTTAACATATCCCCACTTCAATAGCAAACAGGAGCGTGTCGTCTAACACGCTCCTGCTTGCCCGAACTTATGAAAGGAGAAGGAGAGAGGAGAAGGAGTCTGGCCGCCGGGCGGCTTCCGCCTAGGGGCGACGGTAAGGTCGAGCGCTCATGCGCGTCGGCATAGGCGGCGTTGCATTGGGCATAGGTGGCCGCCGGCCCTGGCTGCGTGGGTTGTTGCGGGGCGCCGGTCGTTCGCGCGCAAGGCGTTCAGGCCGGTTGGCTCGTTCTTCGCGTTCGGGCGCCGTGCGCGTGGCCTGGACCGGGCGCGCCGTGAGTATGGTACGGCCGGCAGGCAACTGTGGTTGGCGAGCTTCGGGATAGGGCCTATCCCGGTCATAGCTGCTTTCGTCATCGCCCTGCCGCACGAGCTGGAACAGCTGGCTGCCGGCAACAGAGAAGGCGCCGATGAACAGGATGCGCGTGACCCAGACCAAAACGGCGACGAAGGGCGGCACAACATTGAGGATCTGCTCGCGGCTCAGGATCTCGTTGCCCAATGGATGATTCAGCAATGTGAGGTTGACTGCCCACCAGGTCATGACCGCGTTCATGGTGGCCCCCAGCAGCCAGGCGCCCATCAAATACCACGATTCGCCGGAGCTGTCCCTTTCCTCCGGGGTAAAGAGGTGGGCCAGCCCCGCAAAGTCGATGGCGCAAAAAGCCAGGGCCAAAATCGCTGCCCACCGCACGTTGGAAAAGCTGGCATTGCCCAACAGGTCGGTCAGCGCATAACGGGTGGTATCGAAATTGAAAATCTCAAAGGCTAACAGGGCCACAGCCAGCAGCAGCCCAATCGCTATCTGACGTGTTACATTAGACGTCAGGTCAGGGCCGAGAGCAGACCGCTGCTCAAAAATCCGCCCGGAGTCTGGTAGAAACTGTTCTATCCGCATCTTTTTCCTCCTCTGCAATTGGCGCGGGATTGTGTTCGCTGCTCTTCCTAAGAGGGTTGGCGCTGGTGAGGGTGCAGACTCACCAGCGCCTTTGGGGAAGAGGGCAGAACACATGTTCTAAGAAGATAATAAGACATATGTTCTGCTTTGTCAATAGGTGTCACAAGGTGAGAACGGGGTTTTCACGCGGGGATTGGGGATTAGAGATTGGAGATTAGAGATTGGACCGCCGGCATCCTGCCGGCTCTGCCGCAGATGTCCTGGCGTGGGAGGACGGAGATG
>CAZRTM010000084.1:13160-18980 GCA_964602995.1 uncultured Ardenticatenaceae bacterium | reverse complement strand
GAGCCATTTGGTTCGCGCAGCTACTGTTGATGACGTGAAGGCAGCCGGATGTAAGGTCGTGCACCTCAACGGCCATACGCTGGCGCTCTTTGCCCATGATGACCAGATTTACGCTGTAGATAACCGTTGCCCGCACATGGGCTTCCCGCTCGAGCGGGGCACCGTGTACAACGGCATTCTGACCTGCCACTGGCACCATGCCCGCTTCGACCTGGAAAGCGGCGGCACATTTGACCAGTGGGCAGATGATGTTCCGGCCTATGACGTAGAAATCAAAGACGGCGAAGTCTGGGTCGATCTCAGCCAGCACCGTGACCCGCGCGAGCACCAGCACGAACGTTTGCAGGTAGGCCTGGAACAGAACCTCTCACTCGTTCTGGCCAAAGCAGTTCTCGTCCTGCTGGAAGGCGACGGTGATCCGGCACAACCATTCCGCGACGGCCTGGAATTTGGCACCCGCTACCGGCGGCAAGGCTGGCACCAGGGGCTGACCATGCACACCTGCTTCATAAACCTCTTGCCCTACCTGGACACCCAGGACCGGCCGCGCGCCATGTATCACGGCCTGTCGGCCGTCGCCAGTAACACGGAGGGTGAGCCACCGCGCTTCCCCATCCGTCCTCTGCCTGAAACGGCCCCCAGCATCCCGCGCCTCAAGGAGTGGTTCCGCCAATTCGTGGAAGTACGCGACGCCGAAGGGGCTGAGCGCTGCATCATCTCTGCCATCCATGCGGGGGCCGATGACAAGCAAATGGCCGACATGCTCTTCTCGGCCATCACCGACCACCGCTATGTAGACATCGGCCATCCTGCTGATTTCACCAACAAGGCGTTCGAAGCGCTGGACAAGGCAGGCTGGGAACTGGCAGAACCGGTCCTCACCAGCCTGGCTCATGGCTATGCCATGGGCGAGCGCATGGAAGAGTCAAACGCCTGGCGCCATCCGATTGATCTGGTCGCCATCCTGGAAGAGGCGTTCGAAAAGTTGCACTCAATTCCGCTCGTGGCCGCGGGAGAGGCCGGCTCCTGGCAAGGGCGCGCTCAACTGCTGCCTGTCCTGCACGGAGATGACCCCCAGGCCATCGTCGACGCACTGCTCGCTGCCCTGCGTGAAGGGGCTTCACCGCTGGAGCTGGCGGAGAGTGTGAGCTATGCCGCAGCGCTGCGCATCGCCCGCTTCCACACCAGCAACGAGTTTTCCGACTGGGATACTGCCCTGCACACCTTCACTTTCGCCAATGCCATCGAGCAGGGTGTGCGCCGCGCCCCATCCGCTGAGCTATTGCGCGGTGTCTTTGACGCTGCCATGAGCGTCTACCTCGACCGCTTCCTCAATATCCCTGCCGCCCGCCTTCCCGAACCGAATGGCGATGCCCACGACCCCCGAGAATTGCTGGCGGAGCTGCCCAATCTGCTCGACCGCCAGCAGCAAGTAGACCATGCCGGTCGCCTGGTAGCCACCTATCTCTACGCCGGGGGCGATCCGGATCGCCTACTGGCCACCATCGGCCGCCTGCTCCTGCGCGAGGACCGCGACTTCCACACCATTCAGACCGTGGAAGCGGCGTTCAGGCAGTTCGAGCGGCTCAGGGGCCAGGATGCCGGTGTACACGTGCTGGTCGCGGCGGCCCGCTATCTGGCAGCCCACTCTCCCACGGTGCGCGCCCAGGGGCAGACCTACGAAATCGCATCGCGCCTGCACCGCGGCGACCGCATTTTTGAGGAGGCATAAGCCACTACGTATCAGGCGACGGCGACGCTGTCGAGTTGCGCAGTTGAGAATCTGCAGAGAGGAGCGCTTTTAGCCCAGAATTCTCTCTGGTATTTCTGCAACTAATTGTTATACTTTGCGCACAAATAAATATTGTCTTCGTCCCAATGACCCATCTCTAATGCAGATTCTGGAGATGGGTTTTAATTTGAATATGTGCGCCAGGATGCGCACGCAGGAGACAAAATGCACGTAGCACTGCTGGCCAATTTACAAAAGAATGCTCCCACCTGGGAAGGCATCGCTCCCGATCGCTGGGACGATTTGGACTCTGAAGAAACAATAGAATCGATCATGGACGCCCTGCGCGCAGGCGGGCATAAGGTGACATTCCTGGAAGGGAACCTGAGCCTGGCAGAGGAGTTGCCCAAGGTCAAGCCTGACATCTGCTTCAACATCTGTGAAGGACACTTCGGCGACTCACGCGAGGCGCACATTCCAGCCCTTCTCGAGATGCTGCGAATACCCTATACCGGTTCTCGCGTGTTGACGCTGGCCCTGTCTCTGGACAAACCGATGACGAAGCGCGTCCTGGCTTACCACAACCTGCCCACACCCGCTTTCCAGGTCTTCGAGCGTCCCGATGAACCGCTCGATCCCGATATGACTTTTCCCCTCTTCGTCAAGCCCAGCCGCGAAGGGACTGGGATGGGAATCACTCCCGACTCCATTGTGCACAATGAGGAACAGCTGCGAACGCAGCTATACCACCAGTTCGAACGATATGATCAGCCCCTTCTCGTCGAACGCTTCGTCGATGGGCGTGAGATTACGGTGGGCGTGGTGGGTAACCTCACGGAACCGGTCGCCTGGCGATTGCCCAAAGACGAAGAGGCGCCTCGTGTCTCGCGCGGTCTGACCTTCTTGCCGCCTATGGAAATTGACATGAGCCGCTACGAGACGGAAGCCGGTATATACACCAGTCGCATCAAGGTGGAACTGGTGCATGACTTCCACTGGCACTGCCCCGCCCCCCTGGATGACGATCTGGTGGCCGAACTAAACTGGCTGACCGCCGCCACCTTTCGCGTCACAGGTTGTCAGGACGTCGCCCGCGTCGATTTTCGCCTCGACGCCAACGATGACAATAAGCCATACATCCTGGAAATCAACCCACTCCCCGGCCTTAACCCCGACTATTCGGACCTCTGCATTGAGGCCAAAGCCGCCGGTTGGACCTACGAGGAGCTGGTCAACCGTATTCTGGACGAGGCCCTTGAACGCGAAGGGCTTCTGACAACAGCATAAAAGCTCCCTCCTGCAAGCCACAGGCCTGCTGCAGCACACAGGCCGGGAGCATCACGAGCTTCCGGCCTCCTACTCTTCTTCCGGCGCCTCCTGCTTCTCCCCCCGATTCCGCCGTAACTCACGCTCCAACTGCAGGCGACGCTCGGCAATCGCCCGCCGCTCACGCACCACAAACAGAATCGTCACCACCAAAAACAGAACATAGAGCGGCAACCCCCAACTCGGCGGCAAAAGCCGCACCAACACTGCAAACAACCCAACCAAAACCACCAACCCCAAAATCAAGCGCACTTTTCAAACACCAATCTCTAATTCTCCAATCTCCAATCTCCAACAGGAGAACCTACGCCCACAACTCGCGCAAATTCTCCCACATCAAATAAGCGCCCGCGCCCACCACGCCGACGACCACGATTTGCCAGAAGAACTCGTAGAGCAAAACAAACGAGGTCACAGTCGCCAACCCGATGCTCAGGCTGTTAACCAGGCGCGGCAGTTGGCGGCGGAAACCGGCCTCCACAAAGAAGAAGACGGAGAGCAGCATCAGCAAGCCCAGCCCCAGGTACTGGGGAGCAACCAGGAATAGCGTGACAAACGTAATCAACATCACACTGATGCTGACCGCGGCCCACACTTCGGCAAAGCGCCCAAAGCGCAGAGTAAGCTCGCTGGCCGGGCGTTGAGCGCGTTTGATGTGCGCTCGCAGCGGCCCACGCAAGCCGGTCCTGAGACGGTCGGCATACAAATCCAGCGCCTCCAGCACCGCTTCGTCGGCGGCAAATTCCGCTTTCAGCCCACCCAGCTTCTGCCTCAGCGCTTCCACCTGCTGCTGGTGTTCGATAAAGGTCGCTTCCAGATGGGGCCGATTCTGCAGCGCCTGTGCCCGCACGCCCATCCCTGCCAGCTCGCGGCTCGTCACTTCAATCTCCTCGGCCAGCTCTGCACGACGGGCATCAACCTCAGCTCGCTGCGCCAGCACATACGAAAGCGCCTGGTCCGGCGGCGGCACCTTATCCAGCCCGCTCCAGCCAACCGGATCATACCAGGCTTTGCGCACTTCCCCCCGGCGTGTATAAACAGGACCGGCCGGCGCATCCTCGCCGGAGAAGGCGTCGCGCGTATAAAGCCCCCACAACCCACGATAGTGCAAAGCCCAGCCCGGCACAGGATTGAGCAGCTCTGGCTCGTCCCACTCATGGTCCTGGCCCGGGCCAATAGAAATGCCATCTCCACGCGCATAATCGACGAATGGCACGCGAAAAATGTTGAAATGGGTGCGCGGCTCCTCTGGAGTTGGCTCGTCATGATAACTGTACCGTTGTACGAAACGGTGCCAGACCCGCTCAATACGGTCACTGAACTCCACCAGAGGCATCAAGAAGGGCAACTCCAACTCCGCCAGATACTCGCCCCTCATGTAATAGCTGGCATGGGAGCCGGCGCCGGCATAGACGACAGGATGGTCACCTACCTTTTCCAGCTCCGGGTCATCCCAATGACGGCGCAAATCATCACCCGCGAAATCGTGTGAAGCGTAGGCCACCCACTCCGGCCGTACATCACCGTTGCCTGCCAGCTCTGAACAGTAAATGCAGATCATCTCCCAATCGGCTTCATGGTCATTGGCCCCGAAGAAGCCGGAGCGCCAGTTGTTGAAGGGGTAGAAAAACCAGTACTGCAGCGCAATCCACCCGTTCTGGCGCAACGCGCGCCCATAATAGGCGCAATGAGGCTCATGCTCCATAATCTGCCCATAAGACAGGGCGGCAGCGGCGGCCGTATCACCGGGAACCCGCCCGCGCGCCAGCAACGAGAGCTGAAAAAGCGCGTCGACAAAACGGGAGCCATAGCCCACCCGCGCCAGACGGCCACGTCCGGCGCGAAAAATTTCGTTGGCGTCGCGGCGCGCCAATCCCTCTTGCAAGCGCTGCAGGCGATAGGACGTTAATTCTGTAAGGTTCAGAGGGGTGATGAATTTCAGGTAATGGACCGTGCCAAAGGGCGCCAGGCGCGGTTCGGCCAGCTTCTCCAGCGTCAGCTCCCCTTCCGGCACCAGCAGCTCCGGCTCCTGTCCCGGCCGCTGCCGCCAGAGGCTACAGTTGGCCAGATAGGGATCTACCCGCATGGGGAAATACTCTTCACCACGAGTATAGCGTATGACTGGCTCGAACCGCCGCAGCAACGCGCGCTGCTCCTCTTTTGAGAAAGAATGTGTCACGAACGCGTTGCCCCTTCACTCTCGTTGCCAGTGCCGGGCTGCAGGTCAAAAGCAGTAGGCACCGCGGCAAAGTTCAGATAGATAACCGTGATGACGGAGTAGAACATGAGCAGGTAGAGCATGTAATTTTTTGGCCGCTCGTCAAAATAGTAGACGAGCGAGACCAGCAGCATCAGCGCCTGAACGAGAAGGGCAATCACACGCGCGCCCGGACGCAGCGTCAGGAACCCTACCGCCGCCACGAGCGCCAGCAGGCCCAGAAATGGCAGCGCCACATAGAAGTACTCCTGCTGCAGGATAGCGCTGAACTCTGTGGCGTCTTCCACATTGTAAAGCCCTAGCAGTAAAAGGGCAGCGCCCTGCACAGTGAGCAAGAGGGTCAGAGCCTTGATCGGCCAGGGGCGGCGCTGCGCTCCCGTCGCGACTACTGCTTCTTCATCGTCGATCAATTCCGCTATTTCGGCGCGCTTCTGAGTGACCGGTGTCCCTGCTCCGGACACCGGCGTGTCTACATCGGGCATAGGCAGATAATACTTTCGGGCAGCAGACTTGACAACCGCTGCTCTTTCCGAACAATGGGTTG
>CAZRTM010000084.1:0-13060 GCA_964602995.1 uncultured Ardenticatenaceae bacterium | reverse complement strand
AGGCGTCATAGAGGGCATTCAGGAGCAGGCGCTGGTCATCGACATGAGCACCATCAGCCCCCAGGCCACGCGCGAGATTGCCGAAAAGCTGGCCGAGAAAGGAGCGTATATGCTGGATGCGCCCATCAGCGGTGGCAGCGAAGGAGCGGCTGAGGGCACCCTGAGTATTATGGTGGGCGGCGACACGGAACAGGTGGAACGCGCCATGCCCTACTTCAAGGCGATGGGCAAGAGCATTACCCACGTCGGCGAGCAGGGAGCGGGTCAGACGGTGAAGTTGGTCAACCAGATTCTGGTCGTCGTCACTATGTTGGGTGTGAGTGAGGCGCTGCTTTTTGCTCAGGCCGGTGGTCTGGACCTGCAAAAGACGCTTGACGCCGTCATTCCTGGCGCGGCCGGAAGCTGGATGCTCAGCAATCGCGGGCCGCAAGTTATCGAGCGCGATTGGCGACCCGGTTTCACCATCGACCTGCAACAAAAGGATTTGCGCCTGGTATTGGAAGCTGCCGACCAGATGGGCATCCCAGCGCTGGGAACAAGCACCGTCTTTCAGCTCTACCGCACCCTGCAGGCGGCGAATCTGGGTCACGAGGGCAATCACGCCCTGGTCAAAGCGTTGGAAAACCTCTCTGGTATTACAATCGGAGAGGATAAGTGAGAGCGAGCCGGCGCCTGCCCTTATAAAGCAGCCGCCGGCGCTTCCCCGGTGTAACGCGCACGGGGCCGGATCATCTCCCCGCTTTCGTACTGCTCAATGGCATGGCCCAGCCAGCCAATGGTGCGCCCCAGGGCAAATAAGGTCAGCGGCGCATCGGCCGGCAGTTCCAGGACACGGGCCACTGTCGCCAGGCCAAAATCTACATTCGGATACTCGCCAATCAGGCTAGACGCCGCCTCACGCACGGCCTGGGCCAGCTCCAATGCCGGAGAGTCAGGGAACGATTGTGCTGCCAGGGACAGCAACAGCTTCGCTCGCGGGTCTCCATCAGGGTAGAGGCGGTGCCCAAAGCCGGGAATCGCCTCTCCGCGCCGCAAGCGCCCTGCCAGCGTGGCTCGCGCCTGAGCAGCCGTTTCCACCTCCTGTAATAACGCTGCCACGCGGGCGCTATGCCCGCCGTGGTGGGTGCCCTGCAGCGCGGCCATGCCTGCCAGCACCACTTGATAGGGTGTCGAACCGGCCGAAGCCACACAACGAGCCGTAAAAGAAGAGACGTTTAGCTCGTGGTCGGCGCACAAAATGAGGGCAGCTTGCAACAATCGTCCCGCGCCCTCTTCTGCCAGATCCCACCCCCGCTGTAATGTCTCAACAAGCGAGTGGCGCACCCCAGGCGTGCCGGCCGCACCGGCCGTGAGCAGGTAGAGAATACGCGCCGCACTCTGCATAACGGCCTCGGGGCGTAAATCATAGGCGGCATCATCCATGGCCGCAGCTCGTGGCAGCAGCGTTTGCAGGCGCTCCACCGTCGTCAACCTGTTCACACGCCCAGGCGCTTCTGTTGCATTCAGCAGTTCACTGGGCATCTCATAGCCCGGCGCGAAAAGCTCAGATTGCCGCTGCCCACTCCATATCAGGGCCGCCACCTCCTCCACCGGCCATGAACGCGCCAGCTTCAGCGTATCATAGCCACGATAGTAAAGCCTGCCGTTTTCAATCAGCGTGATTTTCGATTCCAGCACCGGCGCGCCGAAGTGGAGCGCCCCCTTGACGGCCGCCGCGGGATTCTCACGCTGCTCCTTACGCGCCAGCAAGCGGCGGACATCCTCGCCTGAATAGCGATGCTGGCGGCTCTTGCCGCCCACCGGTTCAGAGCGGATCAATCCACGGCTCACGTAGGCATAAAGCGTGGCGCGGCTGACACCCAGTTGCTCCGCCGCTTCCTGCGCCGAAAGATAATTCGGTGGCGCCATCAAACCTCCTCTGCACCAATATATTGATTATATAATCAATATTGACAATATATAGCGCAATTATAGAATAGAAGCAAATCTTAAACTATTCCCGTTGCGGCGTCCCTGGCAGAAGGGCAATAGCGATCGTTCGCCGCAGCGTAGCGGAGGAAGCATGAGTAAGCCCCAGATTATCTCCGGCCTGGAAGGTGTCATCGCCGCCGAGACCGCGCTTAGCAGTGTGGACGGACAAAAAGGCGAGTTGATTATTGCCGGTTTTCCAGTAGATGAACTGGCCAATAATGCCACGTACGAAGAAGCGGTCTACCTGCTCTGGAACGGTGACCTGCCTGACCAGAAACAGTTGCAACAGTTCCGCGACAGCCTGGCTGCACGGCGTGCCCTGCCCCCGGCCACCTTACGCCTCTTACAAGAAGCCGCGCAGGCCCAGATTCCGCCCATGGATGCCTTGCGCATGGCAGCCGGCACGCTGGATCTGGACGCGGCAGAAGAACCACAGGCACCGGCGCACCCGCCGGCGCGGGCCGAAGCCCTCGTCGCCCGCTTTGCCACCATCGTCGCTGCCTATCACCGCCTGCGCACGGGTAAGCAGGTGCTGGAGCCAAGAACTGACCTCTCCCATTCGGCCAACTACCTCTACATGCTGCACGGCCATGAACCCCACGCGGCAGCCGTCAGGGCGCTGGACACCTATCTGACCACCGTCATCGACCACGGCCTGAACGCATCGACCTTTGTGGCGCGCACCATTATCTCCACAGACTCCGACATCATTTCAGCCATCACCGGCGCTGTCGGCGCTCTGAAGGGACCAAAGCATGGCGGTGCGCCTGGACCGGCCCTGGACATGGTCTTCGAAATTGGCTCTGCCGAGAAGGCCGAGCCATACTTGCGCGCAAAGCTGGAACGAGGCGAACGGCTTATGGGATTTGGCCATCGCGTCTATAAGGTGCGCGACCCACGCGCTGATGTCCTGGCTCTGGCTGCCGCGCGCCTTTACGAGAGCAGCAACCAGAACAACGGCAATCGCAAGCTATATGACCTGGCGCGACATGTGGAAGCGACGGCCATCCGCCTGCTCGAAGAATATAAGCCTGGCCGCAACCTGCAGACCAATGTGGAGTTCTACACCGCCCTTGTCCTGCACGGGCTGGGCTTGAGCACTGACCTCTTCGCGCCCACCTTCGCTGTTAGCCGGGTGGCGGGCTGGATTGCGCACTGCCTGGAGCAGCAACGGCACGGGCGCTTAATCAGACCCGCGTCAGTCTACGAAGGCCCGCGTGACCGTGTGTGGGTAGCGCTCGACCAGCGCGGATAATACCCATTGGCGGGCGCCGGCTGTGGGCGGGAAAACGTCGCGCCCTTGCACCAAGGTCAAACGTTCCGCTATCATCAGCCGTTGTGAACCAACTAATTCATTCCAAACAACACCTAGAACGGCGGCGACAGTTCTGGCTTGGCGTCCGCGCTGAACTTCCCATTGCGCTGGGGGTCATCCCTTTCGGGATGATCTACGGTGTGCTGGCCCTGGCAGCTGGCCTGCCGCCCCTCCTGGCCCAGGCCATGTCTGCCATTGTCTTCGCCGGCTCGGCGCAGTTCATTGCCGTCCAGCTTATTGCCGCAGCCACCCCGGCCAGCGTCATCCTGCTGACCACGTTTATCGTTAATCTGCGTCATATCCTCTACAGCGCCTCGGTCGCGCCCTACCTGGAACATCTACAGGCGCGCTGGAAGTGGCTCTCTGCCTACTTGCTGACCGACGAAGCGTACGCTGTGACCATCCTCCACTTTCGCGACGAGAAAGGCTCTGACCAGACCAGACACTGGTATCTTATCGGCGCGGGGCTGACGCTGTGGAGTACGTGGCAGTTGAGTACGGCAGTGGGCATCTTTCTCGGCGCGCAGGTGCCATCAAGCTGGGCGCTGGACTTTACCCTGGCCCTCACCTTCATCGGCCTCGTACTGCCTGCCCTACAAAATAGGGCCGATGTCGCCGCTGCCCTGACAGCTGGCGTTGTGGCCGTTGCAGCGTCAGGCCTGCCCTACAACCTGGGCATCGTCGTCGCTGCCTTCGTGGGCATCGCAGCCGGCTTGCTGGTTCAGGAGAATAAACAGGCTCCTAAAACGGCGCTGCGGCGCAGTGAGGTGAATCAATGACCCTCTGGCTGTTAATCATTGGCATGGGCGTCATCACCTTCTTGCTGCGGCTGGCCCTGATCATCTCCACGGGGCATTTCACAATGCCTGAGCGCCTGCGCCAGGGGTTGCAATATGTGCCCGCCGCTGTCCTGTCGGCAATCATCTTTCCTGAACTACTGATGCCAGATGGCGCGCTGGACGTGTCGATGAACAATGCTCGTCTGCTGGCCGGGCTGCTGGCCATCGTCGTCGCCTGGCGCACCAAAAATGTGCTACTAACCATCGCCGCCGGCATGGTGGCTCTGTGGATTCTGCAGGTGTTAATACCTTAATGACTGGAGATAACGAGAGAAGGGTATGAAAGCGTTCGAACTTGCGGCTTTGCTAGAACAGCACCAGTCCCAGGAGAAGCTGTATCTGGAGTTTCTGCGTGTCCCCGATCTGAGTATGGGGTTATACATCCTCCCGGCCGGAGGGCACGATCCCCAACAACCGCATCAAGAGGATGAGGTCTATTACGTGGTAGCGGGTAAGGCCACTATCCAGGTCGATGGTCAGGACCGGCCAGTACAGGCCGGGTCAGTGGTGTATGTCCCTGCACGCGTGCCGCACCACTTCCACACCATTGAGGATGAGTTGCAGGTATTGGTCTTCTTTGCTCCGGCCGAATCCTCGTCCAATTAGGGCAATTGGTATAAGATGCAGGAAGCAGAGTAAGGCCATAATTAAGGGGGCTGAAGATGGCGAATCAGACCGTAGAAAACAAAGCTGTGTGGATCGGAGGCGCTGATCACGATTGGCTTGGCCCGCTGTGGGTTGCCGTGTCGCAAGATGGCCTGGTTGCCGTGCGCATGCGCTCCTCTGAGGAGAACATTCGCGCTCACCTGGCATCCGCCTCCCTGACGAACGTACAGCCAGATCCGGATCGAACCGCTCCCATTCTGCTGCAACTGGTTGAATATCTGGAGGGGCAACGACAACAGTTTGATCTGGCCATCGACTGGTCCGTCCTCAGCCCGTTCCAGGCCCAGGCCCTGCGTGCCGTTTTTGCCATTCCTTTCGGCCAGACGCGCACCTACCAGCAGATTGCCGACGAGCTAGGCTCACCCGGCGCCGCCCGCGCTGTTGGCCGCGCAAACGCCACCAATCCCATGCCCCTCATCATCCCCTGCCACCGCGTTCTCGGCACAGATGGCGGCCTCCACGGCTATGGTGGTCCAGGCGGAGTAGACACAAAAGCGCGCCTTTTACGCCTCGAAGGCAGTCGCCTTCTGTAAATCTCTCCAATCAGCAAACAACGCGTCCTGCCTATCAAGGGCAGGCCGGATTTTCAACCGGTGACCAGGTGCCGGCATTAATCGGATCGGCATCCTCGGGCCACGTTGTCATCGACTCGCCAAAGAAGATTTCCACCATGAAGCCATAGGGGTTAGCCAGGGCCTGCAAATCTTCTGTGGTGTCCACAGCCATTTCCGCCACCCATTGGTTCAGCGTCGGCGCACCAACCCGGGCCGTGACAGCATCGGTCGTCATCGGCTCCCAGTTTTGTCCATCCGTGTTATTGCCAATCCCCCTGAACACCGTCAGCGTCCCATCTCGCCGCACCTCAATAAGCCGGTCAGCAGTGTCGGGATCGCCCTGGTTACGGTTGGCGTCAATATAGAGGCGAACCGCGTCTTCCTCGTTTGCGGTGCTGTCTTCCACCAGGAAGGCGAAGTACAGCGCATCTGGCTGTTTGTTGAGGAAGGCTCGAAGCGCACGCTGCGGATCGGGAATGATGAAGGCGGGGCCTCCAACCCATGTTTCGTCGGTCAAATTACCATCAATTTCCGGCGCCACCGCCACACAGGCCATCAGCGGCGGGGGCATCACAGTCGGGGTAACGGTTGCCGTCGGAGCGGTGGTGGGCGTCGCAGTAGCTGTTGGAGGCGCCGTCGTATTGGTCGGCGTCGGTGGCACAGTTGTATTCGTTGGCGTTGCGGTCGGCGCGTTGGTTACGGTCGCTGTCGGTGGAGCTTGCTGCGAGGGCGTGGCGGTTGGCGCCACCTCAGACGTGGCCGTAGGGGTCAGGCTGGGCGTCGGTGTTGCCGCTTGCGGCACCAACGGATCTGTACCCTGCATCACTTCCAATCCATCCGGTATGCCGTCACCGTCCGTATCGGGATTGTTACAATCAGTGTTGTAAATATTGACCTCATCCCAGTCGTTGAGAAAGTCTCCATCCGTGTCCCGCAGCAGCGGGTTACACCCATGCACTAACACTTCATCACCATCGAGCAATCCATCTCCATCCGAGTCCGGGTTGTCCGGGTCAGTACCCAACAGAGCCTCCTGCGCATCGCTGAGGCCGTCATTATCCCTGTCAGCGCCCGGCGTCGGCGTGATGGCCATGCGCGTTGCAGCATCGATTGTCGCCGTCGCGGCAATGATCGTCTGCAGGTCTGCTGCAGCCAGCGCTGTCGCCGTGCCCGCAGCCCGGGTAGCCGCTGCCCCTCTCGGCCCACCAATGCTGTCGCCAAAGAGAAGGAAAAGTGAGGAGAAAACACAGATAAAGACGACAAGCATCAACGCGGCATACGAAACCCAGGTAGGAACCAGCGGTGGAATATCTGCTTCGACGGCAAGCCTCTTCCTCGTTCCGCCGCGGCTGACGACGTCAATGGCAAATGGATAAGCCTCTGTTGCCGAGAAATAGTTCTGCTCACGCGGCTCCACTTCCAGCTCAATCGTTGCTCGTTGTTGGGACTCCAGCCGGATGCGCCCCTGCTCGCCGCTGAAGATCAGCTTCTGTTCAGGGTCGTGCCCTACCACGCTGTAAGTGGCAGGCGCGTTGCCACTGTTGCGTAGCGAAATTTGCAGCACAGCAGGCAAGCGTACCTGTTGCGGCTCCACAGTCGCTTCAAATGATTCGAGCGCCCCCAACATGATCGAGGCGCCCACGGAAGGAGAAGCATCGGGATATTGCTGCGAGCGCAGCCTGAGGCGGAAGCGCTGCCTGCCGGCCGGGGCCTGTGTGTCACGCGGTGGGTGAATCGTAATCAGCAGTGGCACCGTTTGGCCGGCGGGCACCGGAATAAATTCGTCAGGGGCATCCACCCAATCGTCAGGCAACCCTTCAATCAGCAACGTAACTCGATCATCAACCAGCCCACGATTTGCTATTTCGACATTGAACTCTGCACGCTCGCCCGGGCCGACGGCCAGGCGGTCGCGAGCCAGGAAGATAACCAGAGGCGCGTCGGCCGTTGGGGTCGTCAGTCCCGGAACTGGTGTAGGTCGCTCGGCCACAGGCGGTGGTGTTGGCAGTTCCACAACGGCGGGCGCATGCAAGGTAAGCTCATAAGGGCCAATTTGAACCTGGTCGCCCGCGCGTAAGGGCGCTGTCTCTCCCGGAGGTATCCGCTCCCCGTTAAGGCGGGTGCCGTTGACGCCGCCTAAATCCTGTATCATCCAGCCTGTCGTGGTCGCCTGAATGCGCGCATGATAGCGCGATACGCCATCAGCCGGCAGCACCACATCGTTATCCGAATCGCGGCCCAGCGTAATGGTAGGCTGCGTCAGTTCCAACTCCGTATCCTCATAGCTCGGCGTTGAAATGGTCAGGCGATACCCTGGCGGCGCTTCTACTACTTCCTGGCTCAGCAGCGCTTCGCGGTCCACATCAGGCAAGACGCGCGTTGGCGCATCGGACAGCGAGTAAACGGCGCTGCGCAGCGCAGTGCTCATAGCCTCGGCGTTGGGGAAACGGTCAGCCGGGTTCTTGGCCAACGCTCGTGTAACAATAGCATCTATAACGGAAGGAATCTCTGGGCGCAGCTGGCGCACAGGCACGGGCATCTCCCCGCGCATATGGGCCGCAATGGCCTCCGCCAGCGAGTTGAAGTGGAACGGCAAGCGGTTCGTCAGCAACTCATAGAGCACGATGCCCAGGGAATAGAGGTCGGTACGCCCATCCAGCTCCTGCCCCTCACACTGCTCAGGCGACATATAAGCCGGTGTACCCAGGGTCACTCCACTCTGTGTCAGGCTGTCGCCCTGCAACAGTTTGACCAGGCCAAAATCGGTCAGGACAGCACGGAATGGTTGCTCACCCGGTTCTTCTGGTTGGCTCAGTCGCTTCAGAATGATGTTGCTGGGCTTGACATCGCGATGAATCAGACCCTGATTGTGCGCGTAGGATAGGGCATCCGCAATCTGGTAGCCAACCTGCAGGCTCTGTTCCAGCGGCAGATATTGGCGGCGCTCCTGCAGCCGTTGCAAGTGGGCGCGCAGGCTACCGCCGCTGACATACTCCATCGCAATATAGGCCATGGAATCGCTCTCGCCATAGTCGAGCACGCGCACGATGGACGGGTGGTCCAGAGAGGCTAATGTCTTTGCTTCCTGGCGCAGGCGGGCACGAAACTCTGGCCGGCGTGCAAAGTGGGGGTGCATTATTTTCAGCGCCACATGCCGTTCCAGCTTCAAGTCATAAGCCCGGTAGACGGTTCCCATCCCACCGTCGCCAAGCATTGCTTCCAGACGGTAATGGTCAATCGTGCGACCAATCATTTCTGCCATGATTTTGCCTCTGGACTCCAGATATGGTTCATTTACCCGGCCAATTCAATCGGGCCTGTCAGGAGAGAATTGCACGCGCTGTTTGTAAAAACAGGTTCACATGGTCAGCATTTACCCAGTAATGGGTGACTGCTCTGAGCCTGCGGCTACTATAACCACCAACCCAGATATTCGCCTCCTGTCGTAACCTGCTGGAAAATTCTTCTACTGTAAAAGGAACATCATCTTCCAGCTCGAAGAAAACAATGTTCGTCCTGGTAGCTTCTGGATCGACCCGAATGCCTGGAATCTCAGCCAGTCCGGAGGCTAACTTTTGTGCATTGGCGTGATCATCCGCCAGCCGTTCCACCATCTCCTCCAGGGCCACCAGGCCGGCCGCGGCCAGAGCGCCTGCCTGCCGCATACCGCCGCCCAGCAACTTGCGCACACGATGCGCGCGGCGAATGAACGATGCAGAACCGCATAGCACAGAGCCAACCGGAGCGCACAATCCTTTACTCAGACAAAAAGTGACCGAATCAACATGCTGTGTAATGGCAGTCGCCGCTATATTCTGGGCCACCGCAGCGTTAAATAACCGCGCGCCGTCCATATGCACCCGTAAATTGTGCCGGTCAGCCACTTCGCGAACAGCAGCAAAATAATCAGGCGCAATGGGATAGCCACTCTTCTCGCCATAGCTGTTTTCGAGAAGGATCAGGCGGCTGGGTGGCAGGTGCACATCGTCACCGCTGATCGCCCCTTCAATGCCGGCAATAGACATGCGGCCCTGTTCATCAGTAGGCAAGGTGCGCGGCACAACGCCGCCCAGGGCTGACATTCCGCCCGCCTCCCAGGAAATGGCGTGTGTATCATATCCCACAATGGCCTGTTCGCCCTGTCGCGCGTGGGCCATGATGGCCGCCAGGTTACCCATTGTCCCACTAGGCACAAAAAGTCCCGCTTCCTTGCCGACCATTTCGGCTGCCAGCGCCTGCAATTTGTTCACGGTTGGGTCTTCACCGTAGACGTCATCGCCTACAGGGGCCGTCGCCATCGCCTCTCGCATTCTAGGAGTGGGCCATGTGACGGTATCAGAACGAAAATCAATTTTATCCATAAAGCAATTAGTAAAACGAATAATGTGAAACGATGAAACGCTCAGTCATCGTGGGCTGTCAGTACCAGGGTCACAACCCACGAACTCTCCTTTACGTATTTTTCACCATTCTACAAAATGAGCAAGGGTTATGCCTGTTTTATATCTACCTCCTGTATCCTGGCACTGGTATCAGCGCACATTCTGGCTTAAAGTGATGGGGGTGTATGATCAGTGGCGTTAGCCAGATAGGAACAGGGAGAACCAGTCAGAAAATGAAAGCGAAAGATCTATTCTCAGTAGCGAAAGAGAGCTTCCAGGAATGGACTGAAGATCGCGCGCCGAATGAGGCAGCAGCGCTGGCTTACTATGCCTTGCTTTCAGTGCCGGCGTTATTGCTGCTCATCCAGTGGGTTCTCGGCCAGGTCGTCAGCGAGCAGGTCCAGGAACAGGTCATTAATTTTGTGGCGCAGTCTGTGCGAGGTCAGGGTAGCGATGCAATTCTCGCGATGATCGAAAGCGCCGACCAACAAGATGGCGGCCTCGTGGCCACAATCATCAGTCTGGCCACATTGGCCATCAGCGCTACCGGCATTGTAATCCAGTTGGAACAAGCCCTGAATCGGATGTGGGAGATTGCTGAAGAAGATGCTGGTATCGTAGACAAAATTCGCGAACGTCTGTCGTCTCTACTACTGGTGCTTGGACTTGGCGTCTTCTTGCTGATTTCTGTCACCGTCAGCACCTTGGTGACCGCCTTTGCCGAGACGCTGGCCAATTTCCTACCCTTCGGAACGTGGATCATTCAGTTGGTCAATATCGCCTTCACTCTCCTATTGCTGACGGTGCTCTTTGGCGCTGTCTACAAAATTGTCCCCGACGCCATTGTCGCATGGCGTGATGTCTGGCTTGGCGCCTTCATTACAGCGGTCCTATTTGTGGTAGGCCAATACGCCCTGAGCATCTATCTTGGGCGCAGCGCGCCTGGCTCAGCTTACGGCGCAGCGGGGTCCATTGTGGCCTTTGTGGTCTGGGTCTACTATTCAGCCCTAATCCTGTTCCTTGGCGCCGAATTCACGCAGGTATACGCCAACCGCTTTGGCTCGAAAATCCAGCCCGATGAGACAGCCATACCTCTGGCTGAAAAGATGGCGCAAGAGCAGGCCCATCCCTCTGTGGAGCCAGGCTCAGACGAAGGCGCTGCTCACGGCGCGACATCGGCCTATGCCATGGGCACTCAGTCGCAACCAGGCGTTGCCCTTCCCGCAGGCGGCTATCAGGCTCAGGGCGGGCAATATACGGCCCACAGAGCAGGCTCCGAGAGCAGAGCCGAGCCCTATCGGACGCCACAGGCCTACGCTTACAGGGACGCCTACAGGGCCGAACGCCTCAGGAAGGAAAACACCTTTCAATACTACACCATCGCCGTTCTCGCCGTCGCTCTTGGCCTCTGGCGTTGGATAAAGGGCGGCTGAGGCTCTGCGTAGTCGAGTGACTTATTCCTATCTCATATTGCAGTGGCACTTTTCGGATTGGTATTGACGCCCCGAAATTAGCTGATAAACTGATCCTAAGCTCCCCGCCCAGAGGTGGCACGGATCGCGCAAACTCTTTCGCCAGAAAGAGACCGACACCGGCCACCTCGTTTTTTATCCCACGCGCGCTACCCATTTTCCCTGCGCCTTGCCCTCGCTGCCGTCGTCACGCGTAAAAGCGGAAGGGAATCTTGTATAATGCCAGCATGACCGCACATAAATTTCTCAGGGTACTCCTCCCCCTTCTGTTCCTTTTCACCGTAGTCTCGTTGCTACACCGGCCAGGAACCTTACAGGCCCTCTCTCGGGACGCTGACGCTGGGCCGGTAGAACAGAGGGTCACTCACGAGCCAGTTGAACCCGTCGTCATTGACCTTTCCCAGGTTATAGCTGGTTCAGATCTCACCGGTACCATGCAGTACGATGGGCTGAATGGGGAGCCGAGCATCCTCTCCGCAACGGAGATGAACCGTTTGCGCGAGATGGCTCTTAATATCAAGCCTCAACCTGAGATCGAGCTGGCAACCAGTGAGCTGGCTTCAGCCGCACCCATCCGCGGCGTCTCTTTCGATTCGCCTAGCTTTAACGAGGATACTGGCAACGCCGTTCCACCCTCTCCTGAGCTTGCTGCTGGCCCTGATCACCTCCTGGCCGCGGTCAACATTGCCTTTGCCATCTATGATAAGAATGGCAACACACTGGTTGAGCCTACGCTCGCCACCGATGTCTTCAGCCAGGAACAGTGCAAAGAGGCTCTCTTCGATCCCAACGTCCTCTATGATGAAGAAGAAAACCGTTGGATTCTGGCCTACGCTCAGGGCGCTTTTGACAGCAGTGGTGGTTATTGCCTGCTCGCTTCTCAGAGCGGAGACCCCACGACCGTGTGGTACGAATATTTCTTCCCGCTCAACGACAACTCCGTATGGCTCAATTTTCCCCAGGCAGGTGTCGGCGACAGCCATATCTTCATGGGCGGCAACATGTATACTCACTCAGGCGGTGTCTTCACAGAAGGCCGCATCTTTGCCTTCGAAAAGAACGCTCTCTACAACGGCAATCCGGTCGCCGCCCGCGAGCTGGGGCTTGGCGCTGGCCACAGCACCCCTCAGCCGCTTAATTTGCATGGCTACAGCACTTCCACCTGGCCCAACTACGGCAATGACCATTCCTTCCTGACCGATCCCTTCAACGGCCGCACCTACCGGCTGGTACGCTGGAATCCCATCTCTGACGCCTCTACCATTGTCGGCATCATCGACCTTGGCAATGGTGGAATGCCGGTTGATGTACCCCAAAACGGGCCCGGCAAGCTAAGAGCCAATGATTTCCGCCCTCTCGACTTTGAATACCGCAATGGCTATGGTTGGACAACGATGACGGTGGCCTGCAATCCGGGCGCAGGACTCGTTAACTGCATCCGCTGGGCACAGATCCGCCTTTTTGACGCGACGCTGGGGCCAGCAGGCACCGGGCTATATGGCAGCAATGATCAATACCGTTTCTTCCCCGATGTAGCGGTCAATCACTGTAACGACATGCTTGTTGGCTACACGAAGTCCAGTGCAGCCATGTTCCCTGGCGCGTGGGTCAGCGGCCGTGAGAGCGGCGACCGTGTGGGAGCGCTGCGGCCCGAGGTAGAGTTAAAAGCTGGCGAAGTCAGCTACCAATCTATTGACAGCGACGTCTCGCCCTACCGCTGGGGCGACTATTCAGGGATGACCATCGACCCTGACGGTCGTACCTTCTGGTATATGGGTCAGTACAGCCGTGCTCATGCCCCTGCCGCTAAGTGGGGCACCTACATCGGCGCCTTCACCTTCCCCGGCTGCGCGGGTGACTC
>CAZRTM010000083.1:4038-19077 GCA_964602995.1 uncultured Ardenticatenaceae bacterium | reverse complement strand
CGCCACTCCACTTGTGTGCCGTTCTCCCTGAATGGTGGAGGCGGATGCCATTAGGTGTCACAACTTTCCGGTATACTATACAGAGGAAACCAGCCGCAAACGCTGGTTTCCTCTGTTGTTTGACTGGAAATTTGTCTGACTTTACGGGAGGAAAAAATGGCCGAAGGAACTCAGCTTCTGCAAAACAAACCACGGCGAGACCGGCCCGAGATGCCCAAAGATTACGGTGTGCCGGACGACGAGCAAAGTATGCTCTCCTGGGAAGAAACTGAGAAGCAGTTGGAGGAAGCGCACAATTACTGGATCGGCACAGTGCGCCCCAACGGCCGCCCTCACGCCAGCCCGGTCTGGGCCGTCTGGCTTGACAACCACCTCTACTTTGACGGCAGTCCTGAGACCCGCCGCCATCGCAACCTGGCAGCCAACCCCAACATGGTGGCCCATCTGGAGAGCGGCAGCAATGTTGTCATCGTCGAAGGGGAGGCGCACCAGGTCGAAAAGCCGCCCCGTGCCCTCACCAGCCGCGTCGCTGCCGCCTATCGCAAGAAATATACCGAGTCCGGCTACGCCCCAACAGATGACCAGTGGGACGAAGGCGGCCTCTACGAGATGAAGCCACGAGTAGCGCTGGCCTGGACCCAGTTCCCCACCAATTGCACACGCTGGCACTTCGATTAGCACAAAAAGAGCCGGTCGCTATTCTCTGCGACTGGCTCTTTTTAAGGACGACTCTGGCTAACCTTACGCCATTTGCTTCACAGCGTCTGGCGTCACACCATGTTCCTGCAACTTTGCCACAATCCTCTCCGGCGTCAGCGGGAACTCATCAAACCAGACCCCGGTGGCGTCATGTAGCGCTGCCACAACAGCCGGCGCATAAGGGATGAACGGCATTTCGGCCATACCGCGCGCGCCCCACGGCCCCTGCGGATCGGGAATCTCCATAATCACCGACTTGACGTCGACGGGAATATCGAGAATGCCCGGAATCAGGTAGGTGCTGAAGCGCGAGTTGATGATGTGGCCGTTCACATAGCGCAGGTTTTCCGTCAGCGCGTAGCCGTGCGCCTGGACCACCGCGCCCTCAATCTGCCCTTCCACCAGATTAGGGTTAATCGCCTTACCGACGTCGTTGGCGCACACCACGCGGTCCACCACCACATGTCCCGTCTCAATATCAACCGTCAGCTCCGCCACTTCCGCCACATAGCCATAGGTGATGTTAGGCATGCTTTTGCCCGTCTCCGGATCCAACGGCGTGGTCGGCTTGGGCACATAGCGGTAGTGGCCTACAGCAGGACGGTCTTCATTGCGCCACGCCTCCATCGCCTTCTCCGCCGCGCCGCGAATGGCGTTCCCCGCCATCCACGTCATGCGCGAAGCAGAAGCAGAGCCTGAGTCACCGCTGGTGGCTGTATCGGAAGGCACCAGGGAAACTTTCTCCAGTGGTAGCCCCAGCGCTTCGGCGGCCATTTGCCGGAATACGGTGTGGGCGCCCTGCCCCACATCAGCGCCAGCATGGTAGAGAACGGCCTCCTCAATGTCGGCCGAGCCTGACAGTTTGATTGTCGCATCGCACCCTTCGGGGGCGCCGAAGGAGAAACCCACGTTCTTAAAAGAGCAGGCAAAGCCCCGGCCCCTGCGTAACGCCTGTGGGCGAGCGGGTAGGGTGCGGAAGGAGGGATTGGCCAGTCCCTGCGCCACTGGCTTGTTGCTGCCATTGGTCTGGGGCAGCGGCCCATTGTCCCATTGCGCTTCGCGGGCGCACGTTTCGATAACCTCAGGCAGGCTGACGCCCGGAGGCATCTCTGTCTGTGTGTAGAGCATGCTACCTTCACGCAACGTATTCTTCAGCCGTAGTTCAACCGGGTCCATGCCCAGCTTCTCGGCCAGCTTGTTCATCTGGCACTCGGCAACGAAGGCGCCCTGAGGGCCGCCAAAGCCACGGAACGCGCCACCGGGCACATTGTTGGTGTAGACGGCGTAGCTATCGACGTGGAGGTTGGGAATCTCATAGGGACCATTGACCATGATGTGCGCGTTACCCAGCACCTTGTTGCTGGTGTAATTGTAGGCGCCGGCATCCAAAACAATCTCTGTGCGAACCGCCGTTAGCTTGCCTTCTTTGGTAGCGCCCCAACGCGAACGAATCATCGTCGCATGCCGCTTATGGTGTCCCAGAATGCTTTCTTCCCGCGTCCACTGGATGCGCACTGGGCGGTTGATGCCCCGCTCGTGGAGCCGCATGGCTGCCAGAGCTAACACAATTTGCACCGACATATCCTCACGGCCACCAAAGGCGCCGCCAATGGCCGGATAGATGACGCGCACCCTGTCGGGTGGCACCTCCAGCGCGTGTGCAATCTGTACCTGGTCTTCATGGGTCCACTGCCCGGCGACGACGACGGTGATCCGCCCCTCTTCATCAATATAGCTCACACCTGCTTCTGGTTGCAGATACGCATGCTCCTGCATCGGCGTGTGGTAAACCCCTTCAACCACCACATCGGCGTCGGTCCAGCCTGCTTCCATGTCCCCCGTACGAATCTTGTAATGTTCGTACACGTTGCTGTCGACACGCTCTGGATGCAGCAACACCTCGTCTTTCATCGCCTCCAGCGGGTCCGTCACCAGCGGTAAATCTTCCCATTCAATCTTGATCAAATCGCGCGCTCTGGCGGCAGCCTCATCCGTTTCGGCCACGATCATAGCCACCTGATCTGCTTCCCAGCGACTGATATCACAACCCGGTTTGTCGTTGCCCAGCCCCACCAGAACCGGCTGGTCAAAAATCGTCAGGCCATACTCATTGTTCGGCACATCCTTTGCCGTGAAAATAGCTACAACGCCGGGTACTGCTTCCGCCTCGCTGAGATCCATGCCGAGCATACGAGCGTGCGGCTTGTTGCTGAACAACAGTTTGGCGTGTAATACATCTTCCGGCTGCACGTCGCCGGGATAGAGCGTGGCTCCCGTTACCTTACCTGCGGCATCATCGCGATATTGAGAACGTCCAATTGTCATTGGTAACTCCATCCTGAAGAACAGAGAACGCCGCAACATTGTCCGGCGTAGGCTCTGTTACTCAATTACTGTTTTCGATCTCGGCCGCGGCTTTCTCGACAGCCTGGATTATCTTATAGTAACCGGTACAACGGCACAGATTGCCGCTAAACGCCTGCAAAATCTGGTCCTGGTTGGGCCGTGGGTGTTCTTCCAGCAGCTTCGCGCCAGACATCAGGAAGCCCGGAATGCAATAACCACACTGAACGGCCCCGGTCTCAATGAATGCCCGCTGCAACGGATGCAAGACAGCCAGGTTCGGATCGGCAGAACCATTGCCGTGTACGCCATCTCCCTGGGCCAACCCTTCGATGGTCACCACCTCAGCGCCATGGGCGCGGGCTGCCGGCACCAGGCAGGACATCACCGCCATCCCATCCAGGTAAACGGTGCAGGCGCCACATTCACCTTCGGCGCACCCTTCCTTGGTACCCGTCAGATGACCCTCTTCGCGCAACCAGTCCATCAATGTATGGTTGATGCCGTGCGGCGCTGCCACTTCCTTGCCATTAACACGAGTCACAACCAGCGTCTCGTCGTCATGGCTGGCTGCAAAATGCGCTCCGGCCGGGAAACGACCCTGGCTCTGACCCCACAACATGGCCGGCTGTTCCACCCAACGGCTGCGCTCGCTACCATCGCGTAATGCTTCCAGAGCGCGGTGTACCATGACTTCGAGCATATGTGTGCGATAGGCGGCGCTGCTGCGCACATCGTCAATTGGCGTCGGCGTCTGAGCCACGAGTCGCGCTGCTTCTGCAACCGTCTCATCATCCAGTGTGCGGCCGGTCAAATAATGCTCAGCGTCCGGCGTAGAAATAATGGTCGGAGCCACACTGCCCAATGCGATCTCTGCCCCGGAAATGGTGTCGCCGTCAAAATCGAGAAAGATGGCCACGTGAACCACAGAAATGGCCTGAGCGCGGCGCAGCCCCAGCTTCACGAAAATCCCTCGCGTAGTTGGCGGCGGGGCGGCAAAGGAGATATCGACGAGCATCTCATTTGCTTCCATCACCGTGCGCCGCACACCGGTGTAGAATTCGCGCAGCGGTACGGTGCGCTGTCCATTCACGGAAGCCAGCGTCACCGATGCCTTGAGCGCCCACAGGACCGAAATCGTGTCGTTGGCCGGGCTGGCCGTAATCAGGTTGCCGGCAATCGTGGCCCGGTTGCGTAGCTGGGGCGAACCTACTTCCCAGGAGGCCTGAGCCAGAGGTAACGCCTGTTCGACGATAATCTCCGAGGCCACAGCCTGGTTGTGGGTCACCAATGGCCCGATATGGATCGTACCGCCAGCATCCTGTGTAATCTCGTTCAGCCCCTCCAGCCGTGTCACATCGATCAACACCTCGATGCCCTGCCGGGCGTTGCGCTCCAACTCCAGGATGAGATCCGTTCCACCAGCGATGATGCGCGCCCTGGAACCGTATTCATCGAGCAGCCTCAGCACTTCCTCCAGCGATGCTGGCGTCTCATAGCGGCTGATCTGTTGTCCTTGTCTCTGAGCTTCGTGCATGGAACCTCCCAGATTTGGCATTCATCAGGTTGTACGACATATTTTACCCCAAATTTCGCTTTTGTGTGACAATTAAGCCCAAGTAGGGGTAGAATAGAGTCCATAATCTATAGTCCATATTCTCGTGCATTGCATAACAAAAAACGTCGATTCTGGCTATTGACGAATGTCACCAGTTTTTGTGGAAAAGCAGTAGTAGTTCGAACCTCGATTTATCTGTACCCTTACCATGACCGATTGGTATTCTTCTAACGAACCAATCGGTCGAGCAGGAGGAACAATCGACGAATGCGCGTTGAACTCCGTGGCATCCGCAAATACTTTGGTCCCGTAAAAGCGAATGACGGCATTAGCATAACACTCGAAAGCGGCCGTATCTACGGACTGCTTGGAGAAAATGGCGCCGGCAAAAGCACCCTCATGAAAATCCTGTCCGGTTACCAGCCGCCGGATAGTGGAACCATCCTGTTAAACGACCAACCTGCTAACTGTAACACGCCAGCCGCGGCGCTTGCCTCCGGCGTGGGCATGGTCTATCAGGACCCTCATGATTTCCCACCGTTTCGCGTCATAGACAACTATCTACTGGGGCGCAAAGGCAGCGTTAGCCTCAACTTTCGGCAGGCCAGAAAAGAGCTGCGCGAGTTAAGTGAGCGTTATGGCTTTGCCGTTGATCCAGACGCCCACATCGACTCTCTTTCCCTCGGTGAACGGCAGCAATTAGAGCTTATTCGCCTTTTGGCCGGAGGGGCCGAGGTCCTGATTCTGGACGAGCCGACAACCGGCATCAGCGCTGAACAGAAAGAGATTCTGTTCGACTCTATGCACAAGTTGGCCTACGAGGAAGGTAAAACGCTCCTGCTTGTCTCCCATAAGTTGGAAGAAGTACAGGAGTTGTGTGGATACGCCTTTGTTCTGCGCCGGGGCAAGCTTGTGGGCGAAACACCGGTTCCGTGCGCTAACGAGGCCCTCGTGGAGATGATGTTCGGAAAGGTACCTGAACGCCCGCGGCGGCGTTCGGCCGCCAGCCCAGAGCCGGCGCTTGAGGTGCGTAACCTTTCAGTCAGCACCTACCATCTGAATCTGGAAAACATCAACCTTTCCGTCCAGAAGGGCGAGGTCTTTGGCCTGGCCGGGCTTGAGGGCAGTGGACAACGACTGCTGCAACGGGCTTGCGCCGGTTTACTAACGCCGGATAGTGGGCAAATCATCGTCGATGGACATGATATTACCAGAGATTCCTACCACAAACGGAAGCGAAACGGAGTTGCCTACATTCCTGCAGGACGGCTGGAAGAAGGGTTGGTGGCCGGCCTGACACTCACGGAACATGTCCTGTTAGCGCAACCGCCATCAGGCCTTATGATAGACTGGTCTGGCGCCAGGGAAGAAACCACGCGCCGGATAGCCGAATATGAGGTTGTGGGTACGCCCACTTCTTGCGCCGAAGGGTTATCTGGAGGTAACCAGCAGCGGCTGCTGTTTGCGTTGCTGGGAAGCCCATTGAAGCTGATCTTACTGGAGCATCCTACCCGCGGCCTGGATGTCCGTTCGGCTGATTGGATCTGGGAAAAGTTGTATCAGCGCCGCCAGGACGGGACTGCCATACTATTTATGTCCGCCGACCTTGACGAAGTAATCGATCGCAGCGACCGTATCGCTGTTTTCTTCGGCGGTCGCATGTCCAGAATCGTCGATGCAGACAAGACCAGCGTGGAAGAGTTGGGGCACCTGATTGGAGGGGAAGAATGAGTGAACGTGGCGCGGTTCGCGAACCGGTCGTGAGCCGCCTGCTGGCCCGGTTATGGCCGGTTGTACCGGTTATCGCCGCCTTACTTTTCACAACCATCTTGCTAATCGCTTTTGGCGCCAGTCCCATCGAGTCCGTTGAAGCCCTCTTCCGCGGTTCATTTGGCACCCAGGCCAGCACATTGAGTGTACTGGCATTCTGGATTCCGCTGCTGTTAAGCGCGTTAGGGCTTCTGGTCACCTTTACCGCCGGTTTGTGGAACATTGGCGTCGAAGGCCAGATTGTCATGGGCGCCATCGGCGCGACCTGGATCGCGTTGACCGTTCAGTTACCTGCCCCCCTTCAAATCGGTCTGGAAATCATCGTGGCCATGCTATTCGGAGCGCTATGGGCTGCGCTCTCGGCCCTCCTCAAAACGCGTGGGCGTGTGCACGAAATCTTCAGTGGCCTGGCCCTCAACAACCTGGCCATCATCCTCACCAACTATCTCATTTCAGGCCCCTGGCAACCTCCTGAGGGCGGTTCATTTCGCGGCACCGTCCCTTTCGACGCCAATGCCCTGCTCCCTCGATTTGCGAATTCACGTTTCAGCCCACTCTCGCTGGGTCTTACGGTGCTCGCTTTTATCCTGGTCCTCGTGGCGCTGCGCGGCACCTACTGGGGCCTGAAGCTAAAAGCGCTGGGTAAGAACGCTTATTCAGCCTTTCTCCTCGGCGTTTCCAGCGAACGGGAGACCATCTATGCCATGATGTTCTGCGGTGCGCTGGCGGGGCTGGGCGGCGCCGTTCGCGTCCTGAGCTGGTTCGAAAGCCTACGCCAGAGTATCTCTGGCGGCATTGGCTTCCTGGCCTTGCTGGTGGTGATGCTGGCCTCCTACCGCATTTTCTGGGTTCCCCTCATTGCCCTCTTCTTCTCAGCAGTGCTCAACGGCAGCACCACGCTGCATCTGCGCACGCAGCTACACTCCTCCCTGGGCGGCATCCTGACCGGCGTTCTGGTGCTGTTCGTCCTCCTTTTTGGCGACTCCCAGAAACTGGGGCTGAGGCGACGCAGTGAGACTGCCCCCGCTGAAGATCTGTCTGAGGCTACGACGCACGTAGAAACAGCCGGTACAAACATTCCGGGAGCTGATTGATGAGTGAAGTTGAACTGATCCGCATATTCGCCTCTATTGTCCTACAATCGGCGCCGCTGATCATTGCTGTCTGTGGCGAAATTATCACCGAGCGCGCCGGCGTCATTAATCTGTCACTGGATGGCAGCATGCTCATGGCGGCGATGGCCGGTTTTGTTATCGCCTATAACAGCAATAGCCTGATTCTGGGCTTCCTGGCCGCGGCGCTCATAGGCGCCATCTTCGCCTTTATCGTGGCCTTCGGCAGCATCCGGCTGCGGCAAAGTCAGGTGGCCATCGGCTTTGTGCTAACCCTGCTGGGCGATGATCTAAGCGCGTTCCTGGGCCAGAACTATACCCGTATGCCAGGGCCTATCATCTCTAAGATGCCCATCCCCATTTTGCAGGACATTCCAGTCATCGGCCCCATCTTCTTCAGCCACGATATTATTGTCTATTTCAGCTTTGTGCTTGTAGGCCTGACATGGTGGTTCCTGAACCGCACGCAACCCGGTCTGCACCTGCGTGGCGCCGGCGAGCGCCCTGAGGCGGCCTTTGCCCGCGGCGTCGACGTCAATCGCGTCCGTTATCTGTACACCGTTGTGGGCGGCGCCCTTGTCGGTATCGCCGGCGCTTCATACTCGCTCAACGTAACCATTGGCTGGTCCGACGGCCACATTCGCGGCATTGGCTGGATTGCTCTGGCAATCGTCATCTTCGGTGGATGGTCGCCTTTGCGCGGCGCTTTCGGCGCCATTCTCTTTGGCGCCACAAAAGCGCTGGCCACCTACATGCAACGCGCCTTCCCTGGAGTATCAGTCGTCGCCTTCAACACGTTGCCCTGGCTCTTGATGATCGCAGTCTTACTCTTTGCCAGCAGCAACCTGACAGAACGATTGGTAACCATCGTCCCTCGTTCTATGCAGAGACCCCTACTCCGGTTCTTGCGCGTGGCGCCACCGTTAGCTCTTGGCACGCGCTTTGAAGAACGTTAACCGTGGTAAAACGATCCGCTTTCAACACCGTGACTGAACCAGTAATGCGTGCATTATAGGAGGTGAGTGGTCCCGTTTAGTTCTCTCTTAATTTTCCCATCCGACCAACCGAACTTTGCCATTTTTTACCTATTGTAGGAGAAGAACATGAAACGCTATTTGTGGTTGGTACTGTTACTGATACTCGCTCTGACCATCGTTGCTTGTGGTGGGGGTACAGCCGACACGCCCACAGAAGCGCCTCAAACTGAAGAGGAAACGCCGGCCGAAGAGCCTGAAGATACAGGAGACGCAGGTGAAGCCGATGACGAAGAATTTGTATTCGGTGTCATTCTGGTCGGTCCGGCAAACGACCGCGGCTGGAGCCAGGCCCACGCTGAAGGCGCCCGTTACGTGGAAGAGAATATCCCCGGTGCGCGAGCCATTATCTTCGAATCCCTAAACGCCGCTGACAAACCTGAGGCCACAGTAGAAGGCGTCGTGGATGATATGGTCGCCGATGGCGCCCGTCTGGTCCTCACAACGTCAGACGAATTTGAAGAGGATACGCTCGGCGTCGCCGAAAAATACCCGGACGTTACTTTCATAAGCATTTCCGGTGATGATGCCTGGGAAGAAGGGCGCGACTACAAGGCCCCACCGAACCTGGGCAACATGATGGGCCGTATGGAGGATATGAAAGTCATCGCGGGTTGTGCGGCAGCCCTCGCTACGGAAAGTGGCCACATTGGTTACGTTGGCCCGCTAATCAACTTTGAGACCCGCCGCCTTGCCGCATCAACGTATCAGGGCGCACGATACTGCTACGAGAATTACCGCAATCTGGATCCTGATGATCTGCAATTCGAAGTAGCGTGGATCGGCTTCTGGTTCAACATCCCCGGCGTCACCCTCGACCCCACCGAAGTTACCAATGACTTCCTGGACAGAGGCGCCGATGTCACGCTGAGCGGCATCGACACCACAGAGAACATCGACGTAACCGGACAACGGGCGCGCCAGGGTGAAACGCTGTGGGCTATCCCCTATGACTACAAAGCCGCCTGTGACAACGCCCCCGACATCTGCCTCGGCGTTCCCTACTTCAATTGGGGTCCGTCCTATCTGGACCTCGTTCAGCGCGTCATCGACGGCACCTGGGAACAACACTGGGACTGGCTCCCACCATATTGGGAAGATCTGACCGATAACGACCGGACCCACGTTGGTTGGGTAATGGGTCCTGGCATTAGCGAAGAGCAGGAAGCAACGCTCAATGAATTTATTGCTGGCATAGCTTCCGGCGAAATCGACGTCTGGGCAGGCCCGATCATCCTGCAAGATGGCACCGAATACGTGCCTGAGGGCGATTCGATTACTGACGAAGAGCTTTGGTATCTGCCCCAGCTTCTGGAAGGGGAGATCGGACCGAGCCAATAATCATTACACAGCGCTACCATTAACCTGACCTGGAGAGGGCCGGCTGAACCGCCGGCCCTCTTTTTGTTTACCCGGAAGTTGTTACTTTAGCATCTGTGTGGTAATTATCAGACAGCAAACAACTCTAGACAGGAGTAGGAGCCATGCCAATCGTAGCCATTAATCCCGCGACAGACGAAACGATAAAAGAGTACGAAGAAATGACCGGCGCGGAAGTCGCCGCTATCATCGAGAGCGCTGGTGAGACATTCCAAAGCTATCGCCGCACCTCCTTTCAGGAGCGAGCGGAGTGTATGAGGAAAGCGGCCCAGATTTTGCGCGACCGGACCGATGAATTTGCACGCCTGATGGCCCAGGAGATGGGCAAGCCAGTTAAAGAAGGGCGCTCAGAGGCCAACAAATGTGCCTGGGTCTGCGATTACTACGCCGACAACGCCGAGGCATTTCTGCAGAGGGAGCTGGTGGAAACAGACGCTCGCAAGAGCTTCGTCACCTTCCAGCCGCTGGGCGTGGTGCTTGCCGTCATGCCCTGGAACTTCCCCTTCTGGCAAGTCTTCCGCTTTGCTGCGCCCAACCTCATGGCCGGCAACGTAGGCGTCCTCAAGCACGCCTCCAACGTGCCCGGCTGTGCCCTGGCCATCGAGCAAATCTTCCGCGACGCTGGCTTTCCCGAAAACGCCTTCCGCACGCTGCTGGTGGGCAGCAGCCAGGTAGAGGCCATTATTGAGCACCCCCTGGTCCGCGCTGTGACTCTCACCGGCAGCACGCCGGCCGGCAGCGCCGTTGCTGCCAAAGCAGGGGCGATGATTAAGAAAACGGTGCTGGAGCTGGGAGGCAGCGACCCTTACCTGATCCTCGATGACGCCGACCTGGAGCTGGCTGCCGAAACGTGTGTGGCCAGCCGCCTGATTAACTCTGGGCAGAGCTGCATCGCCGCCAAACGGTTCATTGTCACCGCCAAAAACCGCGAGGCGTTTGAGCAAAAGTACGTGGAGAAGATGCGCGCCGCAAAGATGGGCGACCCCATGAACGAAGAGACTACCGTCGGCCCCCAGGCGCGCACCGACCTACGCGACGATCTGCACCAACAAGTTCACGAAAGTATCAAACAGGGCGCCACGCTCCTGCTGGGCGGCAAGATTCCAGACGGTCCCGGCGCTTTCTATCCACCAACTGTGCTGACCAACGTCCGCCCCGGTATGCCCGCCTATGAAGAAGAGCTGTTCGGCCCTGTCGCGGCCATCATCCCCGTGGCCGACGAGGCAGAAGCAATTCGCGTGGCCAATGATAGCTCATTCGGCCTGGGCGCAGCTGTCTTCACCCAGGATCTGGAAAAAGGCGAACGCATCGCCGCTGAAGAGCTAGAAGCTGGCGCCTGCTTCGTCAACTCCCTCGTCAAATCCGACCCCCGCCTACCCTTCGGCGGCATCAAAGAAAGCGGCTACGGCCGCGAGCTTGCCGTCTACGGCATCAAGGAGTTCGTCAATATCAAGACAGTCTATGTGGGGTAGTTTCAGTGGTCAGTGTTCAGTAGGTCAGTATTCAGTAATCGGTATTCGGTCGGGCGGTAATCGGTAGGGCGGTTACTGAAAACTGAATACTGCCAACTGATTACCGATTACGGCCAACCGCTTACCGACCTACCGACCACCCGGCCGCCCATGACAGTGCTTATACTTACGCCCGCTGCCGCAGGGACAGGGATCATTACGCCCGACTTTTGGCACTGAGCGGACGGTGGGGCCGCCTGGCTCCACTCGTTTGCGTTCGCTGCTGGCTCTTGCCGCCCGTTCCTGCTCAATTTGTTGTGCTGTCCATTGCTTCTCTCGTTCATGAAGATACCGGTAAGTGTCCAGTATATTGAACGGCCGCACAGGCTCGGGCTCCTTGGCGAAACGCTGCTCCAGTTCCTCCGTATCTCCGATAACCTCCACCAGGAACAGCCCACGCTCCGATAGCTCTCTGACCCGCGGCAACGCCTCTTCGGCGCTGAGGTCGGCCAGCGCTGACGCCACCCATGACCAGATGGCTGGTATCTCATCGTAACCTGCCTCCAGGGCCGCCTCCACCTCATCATCATCGGGTAGCACAGGGATAAGCTCGGAGATAATAGCCGGCCGTAATTCAGGATAGCGGCGTCCAACTCGGGTGAGCACCTCCGTTGCTATCGCGCGCCCATAATCAAATGCGTCAGCATCACGGATAATTTTGCCAAGTGGTTCGATTAGCTGTTCGCCGAAGGGGTGCAGCACACCCACAAACCATTCGTAGAGATAGGCACGATCCGGATCGCGGAAAATCTCCACAAAAATCGGGATGGCCTGCGGTTCTTCATAAGCAATGAGAAGATTGCCCGCATGCACCGGCGCCAGGAGGCGCGGGTCATCACGCTCTTCAATATCGTAAGCCTCACGCGGATTCGTTGCCAGCATCTCCAGCAAGCCAGGCGTCAATTCCGCCTTCCGCTCCAGACACTGCCGGATCAGGTCCAGACTCGGCGTACGCCCTGCAGTACGCAGCGCCTCCAATAGCGGCGTGGCTGTTTGTTCTGATTCCTGCGCGGTCATTGGCTCACTTGCTCCTTACTTTACTTAGCTGCTCAACTATCATACTATTCCTTTACGCCCGGAGACACATACAAACTGGCTCCTGTAAAGTGATTTGGCCAACCGCTCTACCATTCAACTTGTTGGTCAACCCGGTTGCGCGAGGATCGACATCATGCTTCCTGTAGAAGTCCGGCACCATTATATCCGAACAAACGGAATCACTCTGCACCTTGTGGAAGCGGGCCCTGCGGACGGCCCGCAGGTTATTCTGCTGCATGGCTTTCCCGAGTTCTGGTACGGCTGGCGGCGCCAGATTCCGGCCCTGGCCAATGCCGGCTATCGTGTCTGGGCGCCCGACCAACGCGGCTATCATCTCAGCTCGCGGCCACCAGAGGTTGATGCCTATCGCCAGGAAGAGCTGGTCGCAGACATCGTAGGCCTCATCCACCAGAGCGGGCAGGAACAGGTCTACCTGGTGGGACACGACTGGGGCGCTGCTGTGGCCTGGCAGGTAGCCGCCGCCCACCCACAGTTACTCAAACGGCTGGTCATTCTCAATGTTCCGCACCCAACCGTCATGTTTCAATACCTGATGCGTAGTTGGGAACAGCGCTTCCGTAGCTGGTACATAGGCTTCTTTCAGATTCCCTGGCTGCCCGAAACCCTCTTGCGCCTCAATAATTGGCAGGCGGCGACGCAGGCTTTGGTACAAAGTGGACGCCCAGACACTTTCAGCGAAGCAGATCTGGAGCGCTATCGCCGCGCCTGGTCTATCCCCCGTGCCATGACCACCATGATCAACTGGTATCGCGCCATCGTTCGCCATCCGCCACTACCCCTTCCCGGCTCTCCCATTGAAGTTCCCACCCTCATCATCTGGGGTGCTCAGGACGTAGCTCTTTCTTCGGAAATGGCCACCCTCAGCCTGGACTTCTGTGACCAGGGCCAACTCGTCATGATCGAAAACGCCACCCACTGGGTCCAACACGACGAGCCAGACAAAGTCAATTCCCTCCTCCTCAACTTCCTCGCCCAACCCCAAACCACTCAATCTCCAATCTCTAATCTCTAATCTCCGATCTCCACCCCCTCCGCGCCTCTCCGTGTCACGCCGTTCCCACATTATATCCCCCTCTATATCCTCATTTATACCTTACGATACAGCGAACTTTTTCAAAGTGGGCTAGGCTAAAGAACGCGAGCAGTCGAGGCTGACGAGTGTCTCCCCCTGCTCTCCCATTGTCACTACCGGAGCCACCCCTCAACTCGACAGCCTGCTGACGTAGCGATGGAAAGTAACAGTACCCTTTACACAAGTTCGCTAGTTAGAGGAGGTAAAAGCCATGTTTCGACTTTTGACCGATAACAAAATGCGGCCCCTCTGGATTTTGGCAGCATTAGCACTACTTTTCGCCCTATTCGCGTCCGGTCCCCAGGCCGCTCAAGCCCAGGGAACCGTGTGGACTGCCTGGTATTGGGATAATGCCGATTTGGCAGGCGATCCCATAGTAGAGCGCCTGGAAGGTGAGCCGTCCATCAACGTTGGTTTTAGTTCCCCGGTCGATGGTATCCCCGATGACGACTTCTCGGCGCGTTGGGTCACCACCATCCAGGTAGCTGAGGCGGGCAGCTTCACCTTTTCTGCCACCGTAGACGACGGTCTCCGTGTCTACGTTGATGATGAGTTAATCATTGACGATTGGGAGCCGCAGGCCGAACATACCGTCTCTGAGACTGTCCAGATCCCGGCCGGTTCGCACGTCATCCGCGTTGAATATTTCGACAGCCGCGACGCGGCCCTGCTCGACTTCAGTTGGGGTCCGGCTGGCCCGGGCGTATCCGGCGGTGACGTTGTGGGCAGCGAAGACGTTGACTTCGCCGCTAATGTCGTAACGGCAACCACAACCGTCAACCTGCGCATTCGCAGCGGCCCCTCCCTGACAGACGAAATCCTGGACGTCCTACCGGCTGGTAGTGTCGTAGGTTTCACCGGTTTCACGGACGAAACCGGGCAATGGGTCCTTGTTGACGCCGAAGCCGGTCCCACCGGTTGGGTCTCTGCTCAATTCCTGAGCAACGTCCCTGATGGGCTTTCCGTCCCTGGCGAGGCGCAGCCTGAGGCAGAGGGCGTTGCTGCTGTATTGACCGTTGCCAACCAGGAGCTTGGCGATGACAACACCGTGACCGTCCCCAGCGTCACTGCTGAACAGGCCGGATGGATGGTCATCCACGCCGACAGTGATGGCGCGCCCGGTCCCGTCATCGGTCAGACAGCTGTTGATGCCGGCACGACCGAAAATGTGAACGTAGAAATCGACACGGACGCAGCCACCGCGACGCTGTATGCGATGCTGCATGTGGATACAGGCGAAGCAGGCGTCTATGAATTCCCCGCCGCCGATCCCCCCGCCCGCATCAATGACCAGGTCGTCGTGCTACCCTTCACCCTCACTGACTTTGCAGAAGATGACGAGTTCGGCGCCAACGTCGTAACCGCGACTACAACGGTAAACCTGCGCATCCGCAGCGGCCCCAGCCTCAATGATGAAATTCTGGCCACGCTACCGGCCGGCACCGTGGTTGGCTTCACCGGCTTCATGGACCCCACCGGCCAGTGGGTGTTGGTCGATGCT
>CAZRTM010000083.1:0-3938 GCA_964602995.1 uncultured Ardenticatenaceae bacterium | reverse complement strand
CTGAACTAAGGGTGCTCGCTCAATTGTAAGTGAAAGCATCCCGGCCTTCACAGCGCCGGGATGCTTTTTTACTACAAAATTTTCCCTGCCAGAGCGCTAACCGTTTTCGTAGGCGTAAAAGACGAAGTCCTGCGGGCAGGTCTCAATGCCCATATCGCTCACCGCGCGCATAATCTGCGCGCGGTGGTCGGTGGCATGATTGACGACATGGAACAGGACCTGCCACAGAATCAAATCTTCATCTTCTCCAGGGGGATAAGGCTTCTCAAACAACTCCTCGTCCTGCAAGGTGGCTAGATAGTCGCGAATATTCCGCTCAACGGTCTCTGCGTAGGCGCGAAGGCTTTCGCGGTCGGTCAGGTCGTCAGGATCCGGCATATCATCGAAATCCAGACCGCGCAACGGTATGAACCACGCATCGTCAACACGTGTCAGGTGCGCTATCTGGTCGCGCACAGAGCCGTGGGAGTAGTCAACTGGTTGTGTAAATTGTTCATCCGATAGACGCGAAATGTACAGATCCCATATTTTGCGATTCTCACGGAAATGATAATCGTACAATTGGCGAAAAGCGTCTGCATTCATCGTCTAAGCATCCTCCTCTGCAGTTGGCGCAGGCGGCCTCTGGCACTAATTTCGGAACTGGAAGCAGTTTAGCACAACTGTTCTAGAATGGGCAAGCAAAATTGCTCCCGAGATAGTCACTCATGAGCGTGTAACTCAATTTGAGTCTTACTTAGCAATCCCTCCGCCCTCAACAATCCCATTTCCCCTCTTCAAAACCACGATATGGCTCCATCTGTAACATTTTTGTACCCGTGCTTATACCAGGGACACACGCGTTTGCAGCAATGATGTGGCAATATTAACGTGGGACGCCAAGCCACACACCATCACACAACCAAAAATTGAATAACGACTACAACTGTAATGTAAAGTCTTAGTAAAGGAAGGCTAGCATGACCCATCACACACCCTCACAGACAGAGAAGAATGCAATGGATAAGGCTGAAGAGACCAGGAACAAAGCCGAAGGTATTACCAAAGACGTCGCCCAACAGGCCAGGGAACAAACCAAAGAGTTGGGAGCGCAGGCTAAAGAGCAGGCGATTAACACGCTGGAGCAGCGCAAAAGCAGCATGGCTTCCGAGCTGGGCGCGGTAGCTGAGGCCTTTCGCAATTCAGGCCAGAACCTGAGCCAGCAGAACAAGGATTCCGTTGCGCAGTACAGCAATAAGCTGGCGGACGAGGTGGAACGCGCCTCGCGCTATCTCCAGGAAAAAGACATAGACACAATGCTGCACGATGTAGAGGATGTGGCACGCCGCAAACCAGAACTGTTCGTGGGCGGTGCATTCGCCGTTGGTCTGCTCGCCGCGCGCTTCTTCAAGAGCAGCAGCCAGAACCAGTACGAGACCGCACGTTCCTATGGCGGTTATGGCCGTGAACCTGGTCGTGAGTATGCCCGCGATTACGGCCGCGAATATGGTCGCGAATACGACCGAGAATACGGTAGTCAGTATACGCAGACGTACGGAGCAGACGAATAGTCTTGATCTGTGACGTCTGGTCAGCACCGGGCTGTCCGGCATGCTGATCACACAATTCCCTCTGGGGGAAAGGAGCAGCAATGGCATACGTTCAAGAAGAAAGGAGCCTGGGGGAACTATTCAACGACCTCTCCCGGGAAACAAGTAAATTAATCAGGCAAGAAGTGCAGCTGGCCAAGGTCGAAATGTCTGAGAAAGCCCAGAAAGTCGGGCGCAACACTGCCATGCTGGCCGCTGGGGCATTTGTGGCTTATGGCGGCTTCCTGGCCCTGCTCTATGCAGCCATTTTGGGTCTGGGAGAGTACATCGGCGACGGTTGGGCTGCGCTCATTGTCGGCATCGTTGTGGTCGGCGTTGGCTACTTCATGTTGCAAAAAGGGCTGAGCGAGTTGAAGCAGGTGGACCCTGTCCCCCAGCGCACTCTGCGCACGCTACAGGAGGATGAACAGTGGATCAAACAACAGGTTCAGTAGACGATCGCTTCGTCCGCGGTGGAACGATGCACACCACAGCCGCCAACAACAACCCGGCAGAACTTGAAGCGCAGATCGCCCAGACCCGGCGAGAGATGGGTGAAACGATTGATGAAATTCAACAGCGGCTGGCGCCGGACCGCCTGAAGCATGAAGCTCAGGAAACCGTTCGCCAGGCCACGATAGGAAAGGTAGAAGATATGAAAGACAGAGCAACACATACCGCCAGCAACTGGCGCGACGATCTGGTGAGAACCGTAAGGGATAACCCGGTACCGGCAGCCATGGTTGGTCTGGGGCTGGGCTGGCTCTTTATGGAACGCTCTGGCAACGGGCGCAGCCACTATGGCAACGGCCGCTCACAGCCCTATAGCAGCGAATACATGGGCAGCGACTACACTCGGTACCAACAATATTATGAGCCATCCCGCGAGCCATCCACAGGCGAGCGCATGCGGGAGCGTGGCGAAGAAGTACGTGAACGCGCACGCGAGGCGGCCAGCGAACTGGAAAGCCGCTTACAGGAAACCACCGGCGAGCTGGAACAGCGCGCCCAGGAGACTGCAGAGCAGGTGCGCCAGAGAGCGGAACAGATGCAGCAGCAGGCCGAAGAGCGCTATGATGAAATGCGCTACCGTATTCAGCAGGAAACCCGCGAGGCCAGATATGGTATGCAGCGCATGATGAACGAGAACCCTCTGGCCGTCGGCGCTGTGGCTCTGGCCCTCGGTCTGGGCGTAGGCTTGCTGATGCCCAGTACGCGCCAGGAAGACGAACTTTTAGGCCCCTACCGCGACCAGATTGTTGACCGCGCTCAGAACAAAGCAGAAGAGACGATGGAACAGGTACGCTCCGTCGCCAGCGAGGCGCAGTCGGCGGCTAAAGAGGCCATGCAAGATGTGAAGCAAGAGACAAAGCAGGCCGCGGAGGAAGCAAAACAGCAGAATATTACTGGAATGAATAATTCCTGATCCGCTTAAGCTGCGAGTAAAGCATAGCCCGGTCTGCGCCGGGATTCAGCAAACAGGCGCCTGACCTTGATAAGGTAGGCGCCTGTTTTGCTTTAGCTCGTTCATAGTGGATGCCCTACCAGCCCTTCTTCAACTGTTGCTCCAAGAAACGTCTCAAAAGATAGTCCACTTCATCCTTTGAGGGGCCGTCGATTCGTCTGCGCCAATAGGTAACATTCGGGTCCTCTTCTCCTACAACCTCCATCCACATATATAACCATGAACGAGCTGCAGCAATGTTCTTTTCGGCCAGCAACAGCTCCATGTTAGCCTGGGCCAGTGCCTGAAACTCGGTCACATGCAGCCGTTTTCGGTCCACTAGTGGATCGAGCAATGCTTTGGCCTCATCGATATCTCCTTCACTGGCCAGTAACCGCGCCATGTTGGCCCGACCAAAGAAGTAATCTGGAAAGCGTTGCAAGATCTCTTTGCCAAGGCGCCTTACATCCTCACGCCGACCTTGCATGTCGTAGGCCACAACAAGCTGATTATAGGCGCTGGGGAAATCAGGATCCGCCTCGATCATTTCCTTTAGCAACGCCTCTGCCTCTTCTGCTCGTCCCTCCATCAGAAAGTCCATGGCTTTGACGTCTTTTTCGATTAGATCTTGAGAGCGGTCCTCAGGCACTTCAGGCTCAGAATAGATCTCGTAGTTCATCAGCCTGACTTCATGCTGCTCACCCCTTGTCCATATCTTGACCATTCCATCTGGCGGCATCAGCTCTGGGTAATGCTTAGAGAGATAAGTCATTATTTCGAGGCGAAAGAGATCACTACCGTAACGTCCCCGAGCAAATTCAAAGAGAACTTCGGCCACGTCAGGGGATTCCCACGTCTGTGCCAGAAGGAACATAACCTCCCTGGCCCCTTGATCTCCCCGTTCCAAAATATGAGGCATCAGCTTC
>CAZRTM010000082.1:0-19106 GCA_964602995.1 uncultured Ardenticatenaceae bacterium | reverse complement strand
CTCATGGCCGGGCTGCCACTCACTGGCGGCACGGTGATGAACCCCCAGTGTACCTGGCCGTCTCCGGCATCAAGCAGGCCACAGACCTCGACGCGCTGCCCTCCCTGAAGATCGTCCGGGAGGTTGTCCAGTTTAATGCTCGTGCCATTGTCTGTCTGCAGCGTACCGCTCGCGCCATCTCGGGTCAGCACACCGATGCGGCATGAGGAGAGCGCCGTCACCGATTCTGGTTGATTCCACTCTGTAAACTCGAGCTGTATCTGTTCAGAGCCGGCCGGCTTGCGGATGATGCCGGTGGCCTCAAACCCCCTATCATTACGGAGGTCCAGAAGCTCCTGGATGCGAGGGCCGACCAGTTCGACGGTAGTGGTAGCTTCATACGAGGTCATGAACGCCCGCAGCCGCTCTCCTTCTATGCTGTTCAGCACATTGACGGTGCCTGTCAGGGTTACTTCCTCGCCGTCGCTAAACCGTTCGACCCGCGGGCGGTAGATTTGGGTTGGCTCAGCACCGGGGACGTAGTTAAAAGAGTAGTGGTAGTTGCCCGGCCCATCGAGCAGCTCCTGAAGCGCATCTTCGGCCGATTTAATGCTCAGTGTTTCGCCCGCCGTCTCAAGGGTAAAGGGCGTCACGCGCAGCGACGTCAGCTGGCTATCAGACGAGATGGTGGCGTCAATGGACACTGCCGGACCGATAACCGGCCGGCCATCCACCAGGGGAACAAAACGCACTATGCGCTGGCCCGGTTCACCCTGTTCGGGAAGATCCTCTATTTCATAGGCATCTGGCAACAGACCGGCGCTGCCCAGAATTTCTTCTGCGATGCGAGCTGCCTCTGCAAAGGGGGGCGGTTCGCCCTCGATCAGGTTTGTCATGGAGTGGCTGTAATAGAAACCGGCAAAGTCACTTTGTGTGGGATCCAATGTCAAACTGGCGCCATCGCGACCCATGATGATCCAGTACGGCCCACTGGTGGGATATTGGTAAACTTCAGGCTCGACAATGCCCAGCGATGCGGCTAGCTCTTTGGCTTCTTCAATCGTCGTGGGTACTCTCTCTAACCGCGCCCGGTATTGGGGCACCTGGCCGGGAGAGGGTGGCAGCGGTTGCATGACGCGAATTTCCTGACCGGCAAAAGGCCCGCTTTCGGGGCGCCGGATGAGGATGGGGATCGGGCTTTCCATCTCGGACACTGATGGTTCGATGTCAGGTTCGCTGAAAAGGGTGGCTGCGTAAAAGATGAGCGCAAGCGCGGCCACCAGGCCAACGCCGCCGAGCAGGAGGCGCAGGCCACGTTGCACGGTTGTTGGGGAATGGGGTTGCATCGGTCGTTCCTTTTCAAGTTGTTGCGCCAATTCGTTGAGGAAGCCGGGGCGTGGTTGTGTGTGCTGGGCGGCTTGCTGCAACGAATCGACGATCTGTTCGGTAGCGGGATCGAGCGAACCGTCGTACTGCTCTGGTTGCTCCAGATAGATTTCGAGCTTATCTGCCTGTTGCCTGTCGTTACTCATCGAGGCACCTCTCTCTCAGGTCTGCAATTGCTCGTGACAGTAGCATTTTGACAGCCCCTTTGCTGCGACCCATGACGGCGGCAGTTTCCTCAGTGTTCAGACCGCCCCAGAAGCGAAGGCGGACCACCTCTTGCCGGTCTTCGCTCAGCAAGGACCACGTCTGCTGCACACAATCCAGGATGTCCTGCTGGTATGCCCGTTGTTCCAGGTCTGGCAGTTCTGCGTCTGGCATCTGTTCCGCCCGTTGCAGTGTTTCCTGCGGCATCTGGTAGCGACGGCGGTGATAATCTTTGCACTTGCGCCAGGCGATGGCGAAGAGCCAGGCGGCAAAGGAGCCGCGGCCGCGAAAGCGGCTAATCCCTTCCATCGCTGCCATGAAGGTCTGGGTGGTCAGGTCTTCGGCGTCGCGGGCGTTGTTGGTATGGGTGTAGCAGTAGCGGTAGACGCGGGTGGCGTAGCGCCGGTAGAGCTGGTCAAAAGCAGTGTGATCGTGCCTGGCCGCTTCTACCAGTGCGCGCTCGTCGGTAGGCGCGCCTTCCTTGCCTGCAACATTGGTTAGCGTCAAAGTGCTCTCCTTCAGCGCTGAAAAGGCCTTTCACTCTGTATGTCGTGGCCCCGGGAAAGTGGTAACAGCCAATTTCTCGTTGCGGTTTGCACAGCCGGGCGGGAGTGGCACAATACGCTGTGTTCCGCGCCACGCTTTTTTGTGGAGCGCCATCATCCCTTCGACACCTCAGGGCAAGCTTTGCCGGCGCTCCGTGGGGCTGCGCTCCATCGTATCTTTGTTGGGTGGTTCGGGTTATTATATCTGTAGTCTACTGCGGAGGAATTAATATGAAACGACGCGTGGTGATCACCGGCCTGGGTACGCTAAACCCGCTGGGGAACGACGTCGAAAAGAGCTGGAACAAGATCGTCAACGGCGAGAGCGGCATCGGTCCGATAACGGGGTTTGACCCGGCCGAGCTGAGAACTCGTTTTGCCGGTGAAATAAAAGAGTTTGACCCTGTGGCGCACTTCGGACGCAAAGAGGCGCGGCGGCTGGAGCGTGTGGCGCAATATTCTCTGGTGGCGGCCAAGCAGGCGCTGGCGCACAGTGGTCTGGAGAACGGCACGGTGGACCGCGACCGCGTGGGCGTGGTGCTGGGCAGCGGCGTCGGGGCGCTGGCTTCCATTGTTGAGGGTGTGGAGACGGTCAGAGAGCGCGGGCTGAACCGCATCAGTCCCTTCTTCATGCCCAACATGTTGCCCGACACGCCGGCGGCGACGGTCTCGATTGCGCACGGCTTTCGCGGGCCAAACATGGCCATTGCCACCGCCTGTGCCAGCGGCAACAACGCCATTGGCGAAGCGGCGCGCATCATTGAGCGGGGAACGGCCGACGTGATGCTGGCCGGCGGCGCGGAAGCGTGCATCATCCCCGTGGCTATTGCGTCATTTAGCGTGATGGGCGCCCTTTCCACGCGCAACGACGATCCGCAGCGGGCTTCGCGGCCGTTTGACAGCGACCGTGATGGGTTTGTACCGGCCGAGGGGGCTGCCATTCTGATCCTGGAAGAGTTGGAGCACGCGCGGCGACGTGGAGCGCAGATATATGGCGAGATTTTGGGTTATGGCACCAGCGCTGATGCCTATCACGTGGCAATGCCGGCTGAGGATGGCGGCGGGGCGGCGCTGGCCATGAGACGGGCGCTGGAGGATGCGGCCATTGGCGTTGATGAGGTTGATTACATCAATGCGCATGGCACCAGCACGCAGTTGAATGACCGCTCGGAGACGATGGCGATCAAGAGTGTGTTTGGCGAACGGGCCTATGACGTGCCGGTCAGCTCTACTAAGTCGATGCACGGCCATCTGTTGGGCGCGGCCGGGGCGCTGGAGGCGATTATCTGCGTCAAGGCGTTGGAGCAGGGCATTCTGCCGCCAACTATTAATTACGAGACGCCAGATCCGGAGTGTGATCTGGATTACGTGGTCAACGCGTCGCGACCGGCACAGGTTGATGTGGCGCTGTCCAATGGCTTCGGGCTGGGGGGGCACAATGCGACGCTTGTGATCGGGAAGGTGCGGGGGTAGAGCGTTACACGGAGGGGCGCGGAGAGAGGAGAAAGGAGGGAGAACCACGGAGAGAAAGGGTTGTGGGTCTCCCTCTTATAGATCACTCTGTTGCTGGTTTGAGGACGCCGGCGCGGGTTAGTTTGGTTTCTAGCTGGTCTTCGGTCTGTTGCATACCCTCGTCGATGTGCGGGTAGGCCATCCAGACGAGGGCAAGGCCGAAGATGGCGCCGGTCAGGGTGCGCAGGAAGGGGGTGCTTTCGCGGAGTGGGAAGATTTCATTCAGGAAGGAAAGGGCGCTGGTGGCCACGCCGTACTGGCTGAAAAGCTGGCTGAAGCCGTCGAGGCCGATGGGGCCCATGCCGATGATGACAAAGAGCCAGAAGGGGAGGGCCTTGATGCGACGGCGGCGGCGCAGAAAGCCGTAGAGGATGCTGCCGATTAGCACAAAGCCGTAAATGGCAATGTCCCGCTCGCAGATGGCCATCTTGTAGCCCATTTGCTGATTGCCCAGGAATTCACGCGCCGGTCCCAGGAACAGGGGCCAGGCCTCGGGGTCGGTGGGGACCCCTTCAAATTCTGGGAGGCTGGGCATGTAGCTTTCAAACGGTTTCAGGCTGCTGCCGGTGAGGGCGCGCGGATAGGCGATCTGATCGCCAAATAGGAAGAAGGAGCGGGAGGCCATCTGATGGCACATGGGGGAATAAATGGTGTAGATGACGCGAGCCGCTCCAGTTGCGCCCGCGTTCATCAGCACAGGGGCCAGGATGGGTAGGCCAACGTAGATGGCAGCGATGAGGCTGAAGACAGCGACCCAACGTCGGGATAGCCAGTAGACAAAACGGTCGATGCCTAGCACCAGGGAGCGCTGCCAACCGGTTACAGGTTGTTTTGGTTCAGAGGAATCGTTATAGCTCATGGTTCCAGAGAGTAATATAGAAACAGGTTATGCGCAATGGGTTCAGGAGAATGGTCCTGGCTTAACGGCCCGGAGCTAACCGCCTTTAACTGTCTGGGGCTAAGCGGCTGGGGCTAATTGCCCCCTAGCGATAGATAGTCGGCGATTTGTCGCTCGGTCAGTGGGCCGCGATGCACCGCGGTGATGATGCCGTTGCCGTCGATGAAATAGGTGGTTGGCAGATTGTAGACGACATACTCCTCAGCCGTGTGCGCGTGCTCGTCAAGCAAGATGGGGAAGGTGACCGGGGTGTCCAGGTCATCCTGCAAGAACTTCTCGATGGTCTGTGAGTCTTCATCATAGTTGAGGCCCAGGACGACCAGCTCTTTTTGCCGGTAATTATGATAGGCTGCTTCCAGCTCGGGCATTTCAAAAATGCAAGGGGCGCACCAGGTGGCCCAGAAGTTGAGGACGACCGGTTGCCCGCGCAGGTCGACGAGCGTAATGGCGTCGCCCTGAAGCTGGGGAAGGGTGAAATTGGGCGCTTCATCCCCTATCTCGAGTGCGGTCCTTGTTTCCTGTACATCGCCAATCACCACCGGCGTCTGCACTTGCAATGGCTGTAACTCGTCGAGGGTTGAGCTGGTACGGTTTCCGCTTTGCATGTGACCCACTATCTCGTTGCCAAAGAGGAGTAGGCCCGCGGAGGCGCCAAGAAACAGAAAGCCGAGAAAGAGCATAACGGCGTTTCGCCCGCTGTTAGAGGCGCGTGCAGGTTCGTCTGGTACGAATCCGGATGGTCGTTGAGAATACATTCAGAGTTCCCAATCTAATTAAAGAAGTTAATCAGCGCTTCTTCGATGCCCGCAAACCAGATGGCGAGGTCTGGCGGAATGAGGCTGTTGAAATAGGTGAGCAAACCACTCAGTAGGAACAGACCCATGACGATGAAGAGCACACCGCTGAGCAGTTGAGTGCTGTGCAGGCGCAGTTGAATGGGGCCACGTTCGGCGCTGGTCATAATCCAGAGGAGGACGCCGAGGAGGGCAACGACCAGCAAGCCGTATTCCTGGACCGGGGTCAGGGGGCGGGCAGTCAGGGTGTGGAAGTCGCTGAGCGCGAAGTTGGCGGCGGCGACCAGAATGCGCCAGATGGCCAGCGCCCAGACAGCGCCGAGGAGGAAGCGAGAGACGGTGACCGTCCAACCCTTGCCGCGCAAGATGCGCCAGAAAAGGCTCTGGCGGCTGGCGCGGCCGAACAGGGTGGAGACGAAGAGCAAGGGCAGGCCCAATCCCAGGGTATAGATGAACAGCAGCATCATGCCCTGTAAGACGGAGCTGGTGGTGGCGGCCAGGGTGAGAACCGCACCCAGAATGGGGCCGGTGCAACTGGTCCAGCCCACGGCAAAGGTCAGGCCAAAGGCGAAGGAGCCGCCGAGGCCGGTGTTGCGCTGTTCCCCTTCCTGGACGATGCCGCTGAACCCTTTGCCCATGAGGCTCATCAGGCCAAAGATGACGATGGCGCTGCCGCCGATGAGCAAGAGCAGGTTGCTATTCTGGTTCAGGACGCGCCCGATGGCCGATGCCCCTGCCCCCAGCAGGCTGAACATGGCGCCCAGGCCGAGCATGAAGGCCAGCGTATTGGCCGCAATGTGGCGGCGCTCACTGCTGAAGGCGAAGGCAAAATAGGCAGGCAGGATGGGCAGGGTGCAGGGAGAGGCGAAGCTGAGGACGCCTCCAATCAGAGACAGAACGGCCAGGACCAGGAACGATTGGCTCTGCAGACCAAAGGAGAAGGCAGGCTCTGGTGTTGAGGACTGAAAGAGGCTGCCCACAATGAGAAACAGGGCCACGAGGGCCACGACACCAATCACGAGGCGTTGTGTCACACTCAATGATTTTAGCGGCGATGATTGTAACATTACCTTAAACACTCCCATCTATTCAGAACAAGTGCCCGGCTCCCCGGTGAGTCGGGTACGAGGCAGATTGTACGTTGCCTACCCCCAATTATGCTTATGTATTGTCCTCCCCTTCATCTTCTTTTAAGAGGCGGCGCATTAACCGTATTTCCTGCAGCACATTCCGCTGCTTATTAGCCAGCGCCAGCAGGTAGAGCATGACGACGATCCACATCACGCCATAGGCCAGCAAGAGGAAGTTGTTAAATTGGCTTGGATCTTGTAGCTGTGTCTGGAACAGAGCCGTTGAGACGAACAGAAAAGTAATCATTGGGATACCTCAGGAGCCTTGCAGCCGGGCCAGGACGCGCATTTTGAGCGCAGCCGCTTCATCGAGTATGCGTTGCAAGCGTAGTCTGTTCAGGAGCCAGGCCACGTAGAGAATGGAGAAAGCGAGTGTGGAGAAGGCGACGGTCATACCCATGCGTGCGTTTTCCAGCCCGCTTTCAAATTTCTGGAGGCCTTCGGCGTCCGGGCTGGCCTGTCCTATGAGCACGGGGTGGATGTCACGGAGGAAGCGAATGCTGAGGTAGGTGATGATGACGGTCACAAAACCGGCGATGACGTAGACGGCGGCAAAGCGCGCTCGTTTCTGCTCATCCTCCACCGCGCCGCGCAGCATGAAGTAGGCTACGTAGACCAGCCACATGACGGTGATCGAGATCAGGCGCGGGCTCCAGATCCACCAGGTGTTCCAGGCGGGGCGACCCCAGACGGAGCCGCTGACGATGGTCATGGTGGTAAAAGCCAGGCCCACCTCAACGGAACCGAGGGCGATGGTGTCCCACGTCTTGCCACGGCCGCGCAGGACCATGACGCCGGCCACCAGCGCCACGAAGTAAGCAATGGCCGCCACCCAGGCCGAGCCAACGTGAAAGTAGAAGATACGCTGTACGTGGCCCATGGTGCTTTCGGTGGGGGCAAAGAAAAAGATCAGCAGCAGGTTGGCCAGCATCGCCAGCGGCGCCAGCCAGTTAAAGATGGTCGTCGCCTTATCCAGGCGGCCGCTGGTAGCCGCTGTGGCCTCCGCTGCTTCTGAATAGGGCACTGTCTGGGTCAAGCCAGTTACTTCCGGTTGTGCGCTCATGATTCAACTCCTATTAACTTACTCCTCCACCACGAAGTGATAGGTCAGAAAGCCTGTGGTCAGCATCAAAATGTCAAAGGCGATAACCAGAGCCACAGAACCCTGTACGTCGCTCCAGGCCGGCAGTTGGGGCAGCATGTAGGCCGAAGTTACGGAAGCGGCCGCCAGCACAGCCGGCAGCGAAAGGGGCAACAGCAACACCGGCAACAGTACGTCGCGGGAACGTGTCTGAATCGTCATCGATGAAACCAGAACGCCGGCCGCCACATACCCAATTGTACCCAAAATCAGAATCATAATCACCTGTGGCCGCCAGTAGGGCTTATTAAAGAAGGCGCTGAAGACAGGTACGAGAATCAGCTCCAGAATCAACACAAAAAGGGTGGAGCTGAGCACCTTGCCCAGGAAGATGGCGCTGCGGTCGACGGGGGCGATGAGCATGGCCTGCAGCGAGCGGTTTTCTTGTTCTATGGCCAGGGAGCGGTTGAGGCCTAGCGTGCTTGCCAAGAGGATGACGATCCAGAGCAACCCGGTGGAAACGTTGCGGGCGGCGTCCAGTTGCAGCTCAAGGGCGAAGTTGAAGACAATGACGGCCGCCAGGGAGAAGACGAGCATGATGCTGAGCGCCTGCCTTGTGTGCCGCTCCATAGTGATATCTTTCCAGGCGATGGTGAGCACGGCGTTGAAAAAGGAAGCAAGATCGCTTTGCTCTTTGACCGCAGGCCTGGCAGGCTGCGATTCAATCATGGCTTCTTCGTTAGGCACGTTGATTTCCTGTTACCTGTGCATAATGTTCCAGAAATTGACCGGGACTCATCTGATCCCGCGCTACGGTATCCACAATCTTACCACGGCTGAGGATGGCAATCCGGTCGCTGAGGTTCAGGCCGTGAGCCAGGTCGTGGGTGATCATAAGTATGGTACGGCCGCGAGCCTTCTCCTGCTGTAGGAGTTCGTCTAACAGACGCGAGGCTTGCTGATCGAGGCCGGTATATGGTTCGTCCAGCAGCAGCACATCGGGGTCGTGCAAGGTGGCGCGGGCGATGGTCAGCCGTTGGGTCATGCCGCGCGAGAAGGTGCGCACGGGATCGCGCTGACGGGCAGCCAGGCCCACGGTGCGCAGGGCGGCCAGTACCCGTTGCGAGACGTCATCAAGTCCGTAAAGCCGGGCGAAGAAGGTGAGGTTCTCTTCTGCCGTCAGGTCGCCATAAAGCAGAGGGTGGTGAGAGATGAAGCCAATGTGCGCTCGCACGCGGCCAGCATAGGCGGGGAGGGGCCAGCCGCCAACGCTGACGACGCCAGCCGTGGGCTTGAGCAGGGTGGCTACGATATGCATGAGCGTCGTCTTGCCGGCGCCATTCGCTCCCACCAGGGCCACAAACTCTCCCTGGCGCACATGCAGATTGACCCCACGCAGGACCGGGAGCAGGCCATAGTTTTTGACGACGGACTCGATTTTGATCATGTTTTTACCACCTGTCGTGGACAACCAGTGTCACTGAACGGGCCTCTATTGTAGGTTTGTCGGAGGTTGACCGCCCACTTCTCAGGCAATTTTAAGCTTTCTGATTTGTCTGACAAATGCCAATTTCTCTCCTGAGTTTGGAAAAATGTGGCGGCAATTCGGAGGCAATTCGGTGTCAAACGGCGTCAAGATCGGATTTTACTTGATAGGCACCCTTCGTTTGTTATAATTTTCCCAGATGATTTGAGGAACGAGGGAAGAGGAATACTTGAATCTGTTAGCAACCGTGAATGGAACGACTGTGCCCTGGCTAGTGGCTGGGATTGGCATTCTAGTTCTGTTTACTCTAATGAAAACTGTAGGGGCGTGGCGGCAGAGTAAACGCTCACCCTACTTTTTTCTGAGACAGCAAGCGGAAAAGCGCTTGCAAGCATATTTCTGGGCCACCTTTGGCTTACTGGTATTAGCAGGGGGCACTCTCGCCTTCTCCAACCAGATGCCGGACGACAACACGGTCCGCATGGCCCTTCTGGCGCAGGCCAAGCCCGTGGAAGCTGCTGATTCCGCAATCCCCCAACTCTCTTTCGATTCTGAACCTCCCCAGACCGTCCAATTTAGCTCCATCACCAGTGCAACCACTGAAATCACTGGCACCACCGCCGTCTCCGGCTCTACGAACTTACCCAGCGACCGGGTGCTCCCAGAAGGTTTGACGATTTCTCCGGCGCTGCCAGATGAGTTTAATACGGTAGAGGCAGAAGTTGAGCTGCTTCCTGAGACGGAAATGACGCCGCTGGTTTTCTCCACCGAGATTAACGACAACTACGAACCGATTGCGCCCAGCAATGTGTTCGGCGAAGGGTTCTTCACCATCTACGCCACCTTTGACTATGTTGGGATGGCCGATGGCATGGAATGGGCCTGGATCTGGCGTCGTAACGGCGAAATCGTGAATGGCGGCAACGAACTGTGGAGCTATGGCGATGATGGCCCCGGTTGGATTTACTACGAGCCTCCTGAGGGGTTCAGTCCAGGCGAATATACGCTAGAAGTCTGGGTCAACGAAGAGCTGTTCCAGCGGGCCAGCCTACGCATCGAAAGCGAAGCCGCCAACCGGTAAATAACCCGCGCTCAACTCAAAGCCAACGTCACTCTCACCCCCAACCCATCACCCAATCTCTAATCTCCAGTCTCCAATCTCCAATCTCCAATTCACTCCTGCGAGGTATAGAAACCTCGGCTACCAAACCAACTAACCAACTTATTCCATCCCCGGCCACCCCAGGCTAATCCTACCCCGTTCCGGCTCAATCTGTAATATCGTTACTTCGACAATGTCGCCCACGGCAAGCTCAACCGTGCGCGGCTTTTTGCTGCGATGGAGCAGGCCGTCCTGTTTGACGCCGATATCTATGAAAGCGCCAAAATCGACCACATTGCGCACCGTGCCATTGAGGCGCATGCCGGGGCGCAGGTCATCCATGCTCAGTACGTCGCTGCGCAGAATGGGGGCCGGGGCGTCCTGGCGGGGATCGCGCCCGGGACGTACCAGTTGTTCCATAATGTCGCTCAGGGTAGGGACGCCGGTATCCAGCTCTTCAGCAAGCTCCTCCAGCGATTGCTGTTGCAGCAGGCGCGCCAGGGGCTGCTCCCGCTCCTGCGGCGGTGTAGCAGCGCTCAGCCCCGCTTTCTTGAGCAAGGCCTGGGCAACGGCGTAGCTTTCGGGGTGGATGGCGCTGGCGTCCAGCGGATTATCGCCGCCATGAATGCGCAGGAAACCGGCCGCCTGTTCAAACGACCTGGGCCCCAGGCCAGGCACGTCCATCAGGCTGGCGCGGTTGGGGAAGGGGCCGTGTTTGTCACGATGGTCCACAATGCTTTGCGCCAGTTTGGGGCCAATGCCCGAGACATGGGAAAGCAGCGCCGGGGAGGCTGTATTCACATCCACGCCAACGCGGTTGACGACTGACTCAACTACCCAGTCCAGCGCCTCGCTCAACGCCTTCTGATTGATGTCGTGCTGATAAAGTCCCACACCAATCGACCGTGGGTCAATCTTGACCAGCTCTGCCAGCGGGTCCAGTACGCGGCGGGCGATGGAGACGGCGCCGCGCAGGGTCACGTCCAGCTCTGGTAGCTCGGCGCGGGCCAGGGGGCTGGCGCTATAGACGCTGGCGCCGGCTTCGTTGACGATGAGGTAATGCAGGTTGTCATTTCCTTTCTTGTCCCGCCTGCCCAGCAGCTCAATCAGCTCCGCGGCCAACTGCTCCGTCTCGCGGGAGGCGGTGCCGTTGCCAATGGCGATGAGGGTCACGCCGTAGCGTTGCACAAGCATTGCCAGCCGCTTGAGTGCTGCGTCCCACTGCTTTTGTGGCGCGTGGGGCAGGATGGTTGCTGTGTCCAGCACACGCCCGGTGGGGTCGACCACGGCGACCTTGCAGCCAGTGCGGTAACCGGGGTCGATGCCCAGAACGGTGTGACCGGCCAGCGGTTGTTGCAAGAGCAGATTGCGCAGGTTGTCGGCAAAGACGTCGATGGCGTGCGCCTCGGCGCTTTCGGTCAGGGCACGGCGCACGTCGCGTTCGATGGCCGGCAGGAGCAGGCGCTGCGCCGCGTCCTGGGTGGCCTCTTGCAGTTGGGCGGCAAAGGGAGAGCGGAAGTGAGGGCGAAAGACGTTCTGTACGGCCAGCAGCCAGTCGCGCTCGGCGATGTCTATTCTGACGCGCAAAACCTTGTCCGCTTCACCACGATTGATGGCCAGAATCTGGTGGGGGCGCAGGCGCTGAATGTTGCACTCGAATTCGTAGTAGACACGGTAGACGGCGCGTTCATCTTCGGCGCTGTCGATCTGTTCTGAACGGAGGATGCCCCATTGCAGCGCTTTTTCGCGGGTCAGCCCGCGCACCTCAGGGTGGTCGCTGATCGTTTCGGCCACAATGTCGCGAGCGCCGGCCAGCGCCTCTTCAATGCTGCTGACCTCTTCGTTCAGATAGGGATGCACCAGGTTAGGTAGAGACTCACGAGTCTGGATTTGTTCCAGAATCAGTTGCGCCAACGGCTCCAGTCCTTTCTCGCGGGCCATGCTGGCCCGTGTGCGGCGCCGGGGGCGGTAGGGCTGGTACAGGTCTTCCAGCTCGGTCAGCGTGGACGCCGCCTCAATTTTCTCCCGTAGCTCGGCGGTGAGCTTGCCCTGTTCCTCAATGGTATGCAGGACAGTCGCGCGCCGGGCATCGAGGGCGCGCAACGATTCTAGCTGTTCGCTGATGGCGCGAATTTGCTCTTCATCGAGGCTGCCGGTGCTTTCTTTGCGGTAACGGGCGATGAAGGGGAGGGTGTTGCCGGCGTCCAGCAGTTCGATAGTGGCGTCAACGTCCTTTGCGGGGAGTCGTAAGTTGGCGGCAATCTGTTTTGTGTGAGTCATGGACCGCATTGTAGCTGAGATTGTGTGGATGCTCTAGTGGGGATTGGAGATTGGAGATTAGAGATTGGAGATTGGGTGTAGTTGTTAGCTTTGTAGGAGCCAGAGGATTCTGTCGTAGGAGATGAGGTAGTGGAGGATGATGATGGCGGCGAGTAGGGTGGCGGGGAGGGGCGAGCCGGCTGCTCTCAGGGCGAGGACGGCGCTGGTGAAGAAGATTAGCTCCAGGAGCAGGCGTAACCAGCCGGGAATGGCGACGGGGGCGTTGCCGGGATCGTTTGGAACGCGAAAGACGCCCCACAGTAACGCTGCTATAAGCGGCGCACCGATTGCCCACACGATACGCAACGCGCCCTCATTCGTACGCCAGCCCCAGAGGCCCAGGGCAATGAGGGCGATGATTTCTAGTAGAAAGCGGACTGCCAGGTTTATGGGATGCTGGGACATGGAGATGCTCCTGGTAGCAACTCATCTGGCTGGAAGCAGGTTTCGACTTAACTTTAGGGTGCAGGAATGGACCATTGCCACTGGTGCAGACGTTCAACCTGCTCGTAGTCAGTCAGGTCTAGCCGGAGGGGCGTCATTGAGACCCAGCCCTCGGCCACGGAGCCGATATCGGTGCCTTCATTGGGGATGCCTGTGGGCCACTTGCCGCCAATCCAGTAGTAAGGCCGTCCACGAGGGTCAATGCGCGCATCCAGCTCGTCATGGTATATGCGCATGCCCTGGCGTGTGATCTTGATGCCTTTCATCTGGCTCGTTTTCAGATAAGGGATATTGACGTTGAGGAGCAGGTTTTTTTCCAGGCCGTGCTCTAACGCCGTGCGCACAATGTGTTGGGCCACTTCACCGGCCGGGCCGTACTCTAGCTCTTCCTGGTGCTTGTCGGGGGAGTCAAGCGAGAAGGCGAAACCGGGAATACCGTGAATAACCGCCTCCATTGCCGCCGTCACCGTGCCGGAATAGGTGATGTCGTGTCCCATGTTGGCGTTAGGGTTGATGCCGGAGACGACCAGGTCGATCTTTTCCTCGATGAGGCCCATGACGGCCAGGGCGACACAATCGGAAGGAGCGCCATCGCTGGCCAGGGCAGGCGTGCCATCATCAAGCGTTACCTCGTACACGCGCAGAGGGCGGTGCAATGTCTTGACGTGGCCGCCCGCCGTCCAGTTTTGGTCAGGGGCCAGAACGCTGATTTTGCCCAACGGTTTCATGGCCTGCGCCAGGGTCAGCAATCCCGGCGCCGTTACCCCATCATCATTTGTCACTAAGATGTGCATGTTGAAATACCCTGTTTCCAGCCCGCGTCCAGGCCTACTCCTGAGGATAAGCGATTTCAGACTCTTCAGGCATCTCCACGATTTTGCCGGTAGCGGTGAAGACGACGCGTTCGCAGATGTTGCTGACGCGATCGGCGGTGCGCTCCAGGTTGTGCGCTGCCCACAGCAAATGGGTGGCCTGGTCCATGGTGGAGGAGTTGGACGTAATCAACGCCACCAGTTGCTCATAGGCACGGTTGTAGAGTGCATCCACCTCGTCATCTTCTTCATGAATGGCATAGGCAGCCTCAACGTCGTTATCGACGAACGCCTGTAGGGCGCGCTGTAACATGCTCCCGGCTTTCTCAGCCATGCGCGGCAATAGCTCGACCGTTTCGAGGAGCGGTTCGTCGCCGATCATCAGGTTGATTTTGGCAATGCCCTTCGCGTAGTCGTTCATGCGCTCTAGCTCGGTAGCGATAGCGATGACCGAGGCGATGAAGCGAAGGTCTGTGGCCATTGGCTGTTGCCTGGCAATCAAGATGAGGCTGTCCTTCTCAATCGACATATGTTCTTCGTTGATATGTTGGTCCTGAGCAATGATCCGTCTCGACCCGGCATCGTCACGGTTGATCAGGGTGTTTACGGCGCTTACCAGGTTTTGCTCCACTTCACTACCTAGCGCGAGCAGCCGGTCCTGCAATTTCTGCAATTCTCTATCTAACAGGGGTCGGGTCATCTTATCACCTCGTTACCCTAACCGAAACGTCCGGTAATGTACTGCTCCGTAAGTTCATTGCCAGGGTTCGTAAATATCTGATTGGTAGAGCCATATTCTACCAGATAACCAGTTCTATCATCGTCAACATTGAAAAATGCGGTGTAATCGGAAGCGCGGGCGGCCTGCTGCATGTTGTGAGTGACCATCAGGATGGTGTAATTTTGTTTCAATTCCTGAACTAACTCCTCGATGCGCAGGGTAGCGATGGGATCCAGCGCCGACGCCGGCTCATCCATAAGGATGATTTCTGGCTTGACGGCGATGGTGCGCGCGATGCAGAGGCGTTGCTGCTGGCCGCCAGAGAGCGACAGGCCGCTCTGGTCGAGCTTATCCTTCACCTCATCCCAGAGGGCAGCCTGGCGCAACGCCTCTTCCACCAGGGCATCCATGTCCCCTTTGTAGCTATTGATACGCGCCCCCCAGGCCACGTTCTCATAAACGCTCTTGGGGAAAGGGTTTGGCTTCTGGAATACCATTCCTATGCGGCGGCGGACTTCGACGGGATCGACGTCGTCGTCATAAATATTCTTGCCGCGGTAGAGCACCTCACCTTCGACACGCGCAACGGGAATCAAGTCATTCATGCGGTTGAAGCAGCGCAACACGGTGCTCTTGCCACAGCCCGACGGCCCAATCAAGGCCGTGATCTGGTTGCGCAAGAATTTCAGGTTGATGTTCTTAACAGCGTGGAACGAGCCGTAATAGACGTTCAGGTTTTCAGCCTCAAGCGCGTAATCGGCGGCAGGGGCTGCTTTTCCAGATCTTGTTAGATCAGGTATGGGTGTAGATGTGGCAGTTCGTGGTGTGGTCATACTAACCTCTTACCAAAGCGATTGCGGAGGATAACCGCGAATGCGTTCAGGCTTAATAGGAGAATCAATAAGACGATGATAGCAGCAGCCGCTATGTTGCGAAATTCACCTTGCGGCCGCGACGTCCATTGGTAAATCTGAATGGGCAGGGTTGTAAACTTGGAGAATGGGCCGTCGGGATCGACGGTGATGAAGGTTGAGGCGCCAATGACGATCAGTGGGGCCGTTTCGCCGATGGCGCGGGAGATGGAGAGGATGCTGCCGGTGAGAATGCCAGGCATGGCGTTGGGTAAGACGTGGGACCAGATCGTCTGCCATTTGGTGGCCCCCAATCCATAACTGGCCTGTCGCAATGATCCCGGCACAGCGCGAATCGCTTCCTGCGCATTGATGATGATGATGGGCAGGATGAGCAGCCCCAGCGTCAACCCCGCGGAAAGGATGGTGCGCCCATTGGCTGTCACATCCGTGTTGCCAAAGATAGCGCCGCTGGTGATACTTTCCAGAAGACGTACGAAGATGGCCAGGCCCAGCATACCGTAGATGATAGACGGGACACCGGCCAGATTGTTGATGTTGGTCTGAATGAAGCGGTTGATGCGGTTGTCAGCGGCGTACTCTTCCAGATAGATAGCGGCTCCGACCCCGATGGGGAAGGAGAAGATGATGGTGATGGCGATGACCCAGAGGGAGCCGAGCAACGCCGTGCGCACACCGGCTATCTCCGGTTGGCTAGATTGCGGGCTGCTGACAAAGCTGGGAGTCAGCCAGGAGCGAAATTCCAGCTCAGCGTCGGGGAATTGGGCCTGCACCTGGGCTTCGATGTCGGCGCGACGTAGGAGGGAGTCAGACAGGAGCCAGGTGCGCACAACGTCTGGCTGCACGACCCGTTCCTGGACCAGACGATAGATGTCGCCCTCACTTCGCGCTCTCTTTGTGCAGCCTTCTGCCCCACCCGAAGCGCACAATTCGCGGTATGTTTCAGGATCTTCAAAGATCAGATAGTCGTCGAAGAAGCGCTGTTCCCGCTCCAGGCGCCGGCCAACCCCGCTGGATACGTTGGCTGCGAGAATGCTGACCAGCACTTCCCGGGGTAGATCGGCCAGTTCTGTCTCCATGATGGCGGAGGCAAAGGCGGGCAGGGCTGCTGTACCCGGCGCGGGAATATAACGCTGGATGGTGCTGTCAGGCCAGGCAGGGTCGACGTCGGACCAGCGCTGGGCAGAAGTGAAGAGCGGCTGCAACTGTTCGCGAGTCACGTTGTCCAGGAACTGGTTTTCGGCACTGGTGACGACTGTCAGTTGATTGATAGATGGCTCGCCGTCTACGGTAAGCGGGCGTAGCCCCTGTGGCTGTTGTTCATAGGCCGCTGTGGTCAGAAAACCGATGGCGTCCGGATCGCCGGCAATGGTGGCGGCCAGAAGGCTCTCATCTTCGGCCACTGCCGTGCGCGGCGCCTGTAATATTTGCACCTGGCGATATTCGAGGGCCAGAGTATCGGGATCAACTTCGTTCACGACGGCGACGAGGCCGAAGGCCTGATTGGTGATGTTATAGACGAGGGCGGCGAGGGAAATAATGCCCACGATGGTTGAGAGTTGGAACAAAGTGCGCCAGATGAGGCCCGAACGATGGCGGCCCCCTATCTGGGCTTTAAGCGCTTCGCCCTCAGGGTAGTAGGCGTTGTTACCGTTCAACTGCATGGCATACCTCCTGCTCGTCGTGCGTAGTTGGAGCTCTCGTCGATGATCATTCGTACACCTCACGGAAGCGCAGGACGACGCGCCTGCTCAGAATGTTGAGGGAGAGCGTCATGAAGAAGAGCAAAAGGCCAATGGCAAAGATGCTGTTGTAGTCAATCGAATCATAGCTGAGGTCGCCGCCACTGATACGCACAATGTGGCCGGTCATCGTTTCGGCCGATTCGAAGGGGTTGAGGGTGAATTTAGGCCCGGCGCCAGCGGCGATGGCCACAACCATCGTTTCGCCGATGGCGCGGGAGATGGCGACGACGAAGGCGGCGGCAATGCCGGAGAAGGCGGCCGGCAACACGACCTTCAGGGAGGTTTCGAACCTGGTGGCGCCCAGGGCATAGGCCGCTTCGCGCAGAGCGTCGGGTACGGCGCGCAAAGCGTCTTCACTCATCGAGGAGACCAGGGGGATGATCAGGATGCCGACGACGATGCCGGCCGAAGCAGTGTTATAAATCTGAACGACATCTGCCCCGAAGATGGAGCGCAACAGCGGCGTCATGAAGGTGAGGGCGAAGTAACCGTAGACGACGGTGGGGATGCCGGCCAGCACCTCCAGGATGGGCTTTAACGTGTCACGCACCCTGTCGGAGGCATACTCGCTGAGATAGATGGCTGTGGCCAGACCCAGGGGTAGGGCCACTACCATGGCGATGGTGCTGGTGACCAGCGTGGCGGTGACCAGGGGCCAGATGCCAAAGTGGCCGATGGCCGGTTGCCATGTTGTTGAGGAAAAGAACTCAACGATACTGACTTCAGGACTGCCAAAGAATAGCCACGATTCCTTGCCCAGCTCGTAGACGATGCCCAACGTCGTGAAGATGGAGATGGCGCCGCAGAGAAAGAGAAATGTCTGGATGAGCATTTCGCTCGGCCGCCGCCGCTTTGCCAGAAAGCGGCCCGTTTCCTCTGCTAATTGTGCGCCGGCCAGCTCCTGCGTTTTAACCACTCCTTCGCTTTGTTCCATGTTTCTTCCTTCCCTTCAACCGCTCTGTATTTTATGCAAAAGGATGAATAATGACAGTTTCATCAGCAGCCTGGTGTGCGGAAAAGGCGCTCTACCCTCTCCTGGTTTATTCTCCTATCATGCCTGCCAGTACGTCTGCCAGCATCGCACGCGCTCCGTTTAGTACTTCGTCACTGGCGGGGAAGTAACCGGCATCAATGACGACATCATTGACGTTGGTCAGATAGTAATTGATAAAGGCGGCCACCTGCGGTTTTTGCTGAATGACGCCGGGGTCGGAGTAGATGTAGAGGGGGCGGGCCAGCGGATAATCGCCGGATTCAACCGATTCCTCACTTGGCTCGACGCCATTAATAGAGAGTACTTTCAGTTGGGCAGCGTTCTCCTGGTAATAGGCATAGCCAAAGAAGGAGATGGCATTGGGGCTGCCAAGGACACCCTGGATCAGGAAGTTGTCGTTTTCGCTCATCTCCAGGTTAGAGGCGGTGAGAATAGGCTCCTGATTTTTGTCGAATACTGCTTCCACAAAGTAGTCGAAGGTGCCGCTGTCGGTGCCGGGGATGTAGCGCAGAATTTCCTCGTCGGGCCATTCGGGGCGCACGTCGGACCAGGTTTCGGCCGCGGAAAAGAGGAGAACCAGCTCTTCCATTGTCACGTCCTCGACAAAGTCATTTGACTGGTTAACGGCTACGGCCAGGGCATCGGTGCCCACACGGAACTCCAGCGGCTCGCGGCCGATGCTGCGGCACGATGCCACTTCTGATTCGTTGATGGGCCGGCTGGCGTTGGAAACATCCGTTTCACCAGCTACGCAGAAGCGCTCAAAGCCGGCGCCAGTGCCGATGCTGTCGATGGTAATCTGTCCGCTGTAGCCCTCGTCTTCGAACTGTGTGGCAACCGCTTCGGTCAGGGGATAAACAGTGGAGCTGCCGGCCGTGACAATGTTGCCTTGGACGTCGAGTGGGTTGACTTCCGGGAGCAGCGCCTCATCGTCGTTGCCGTTGTCCTCTTCTGAGCCATCGTTGTTGCCGTCGTCGAGGCGCATCACTTTTACCTCGTCCGCATTTGTCACGACGGGTGTCACTTTCTCAAGCTGAAGCTCTGCGGTCCGGGAGCCACTGCAGGCCGCAACTAGCAATGCC
>CAZRTM010000081.1:0-19241 GCA_964602995.1 uncultured Ardenticatenaceae bacterium | reverse complement strand
GAGATCCTTCGCTCCGCAGACTCCGCTCAGGATGACGCGTCAGCGTGACGGAGGGATAGGACTCCGCTCAGGATGATGCCTCACCAACCGTCATTCTGAGGCGAATGCCGAAGAATCCCTCGCGCATCAGACCACAGATCCTTCGCTCCGCAGACTCCGCTCAGGATGACGGAGGAATGGGACTCCACTGAGAATGACGCGTCAGGATGAAAAGGAGACAGGACATCCATCCACCCCATCCGCGTCCATCCGCGTTCATCTGCGGCAAAAAAATCGATCTCCAATCTCTAATCTCCAGTCTCCAATCTCCGATCTCCAATCTCCAGTCTCCAATCACCCCAAAACACCATTCCGATTGTACCAATTATAAGCACGCTGTACAGCCGTGCGAACCGGCGTCTGCGGCAGGTCCAGCTCTTGCACCGCCTTCCGGTTATCCGCATAGATATAGCGCGACAGCAAACGCACCTGATTCTCATCCAGCGGCACGCGGTTGCCCAACACAGCGCGCGCGCCGCGCACGGCCCACGCCGCCGGCGGCAACAACCACGCCGGGAGGCGCAGCCGGGGCGCCGGCCGGCCCGCCACCTCCGCCACCAGAGCCACCATCTCCGCACTGGGCAGGTTTTCGCCGCCCAGGATATAGCGCTCGCCGGCCCTTCCCTTTTCTGCAGCCGCAATGTGGCCCGCCGCGACATCTTCCACCGCCACATAATTAGCCCCACCCGGCGGCAGAAATCGCACCAACCCCCGCGCCACCTCCACGACAATCGAGCCTGAAATCTGGTTCAGGTCCCGCGCTCCCAGCACAATACTGGGGTTGACAATCACCGCTTTCAGACCCTGCTCCACCGCCCGCTGCACCTCCTGCTCCGCCAGATACTTACTGTGCCCATACGGAAACTGCTCCGGCCGCAGGTTAAACTCATCTTCCTCCGTCAACAGCTCTCCCTCTTGCGGCATACCCATCGCCGCCAGCGAGCTGGTGAACACCAGGCGCCGCACACCGGCCAGCTTTGCCGCCTGCAAGACACGGCGGGTACCTTCCACATTCACCTTATAGAGCCACTCCCGACCCTGTCGCCAATAATCGGCCACCGCCGCGACATGAAACACCCAGTCACACCCCTCCATGCTCCGCGCCAGCGCCTCCGGTTCATCCAGAATATTCCCAATGACCGATTCATATACCAGCCCTTCCAGCGCCCGCTTCGATGAGCTTTCCCGGTGCAGCACAAGAGCCTCAACACCTCTGTCATTCAGCGCCGCCACCAGATTAGCCCCCACAAACCCCGTCCCTCCAGTCACCAACGCACGCATTAAGGTTCACCCTCTGTTTCGCCACGAATTACACGAATTTTCACGAATGAGCAGAAGAAAAAATTCGTAAAATTCGTGCAATTCGTGGCAAAAATCGATTCTAAAGCAGCTCGACGATGGTCGCCTCACCCTGGCCCACTCCAACACAGAGGGTGGCCAGACCATAGCGCATCTTCTGGCCCGCCGCCTTGCGCCGGCGCATCTCATAGATCAGCGTGGTCAGGATACGGGCGCCGGAGCAGCCCAACGGGTGGCCCAGAGCAATCGCACCGCCGTTGACGTTCGTAATCTCAGGATTCAGCCCCAGCTCGCGCATCACAGCCAGCGACTGCACGGCAAACGCCTCGTTCAACTCCACCAGGTCAATTTCCTCCAGCGAGATCCCAGCCCGCTTCAACGCTTTGCGCGTGGCCGGAACGGGACCCAGCCCCATCGTGCGCGGGTCGACGCCCGCAGCCGCCGAAGCGCGCCACTGCGCCAGCGGTTCCAGCCCCAGCTCCTCCGCTTTCTCGGCGGCCATCAGCACCAGCGCCGCCGCCCCATCGTTAAGGCCGCTGGAGTTACCGGCCGTCACCGTGCCGCCCTTGCGGAACGCGGGTCGCAGGCGGGCCATCGCCTCCAGGCTGGTATCCAGCTCATAGCCGTTGTCGCTCTTACGAATGCGCGGGTGCTCGTCGGTATCCACCACAATGGGATCCCCTTTGCGCTGCGGGATGGTGACGGGCACGATTTCATCGCGGAAGCGACCGGCGTTAATCGCCTCCCAGGCGCGCCGCTGGCTCTCGAAGGCGAAGGCATCCTGCTCTTCGCGCGTAATCTCGCCCCCTGCCAGATTCCCGGCGCAGCCCATTTCGTAAATATTCTCCGCCGTCTCGCCCATCGCCTCCAGCGGGAACATCTCCTCCATCTTCGGATTGGGATAGCGCCAGCCCAACGTCGTATCGTAGCCGGTGATATTCCCCGGCGGGCCAAAGGGGCGCGAATTCTTGGGGAATGAGTAAGGTGCACGTGTCATGCTCTCCACACCGCCGGCCACAAAGACGTCACCTTCGCCCACGGCAATGGCCCGCGCCGCCTGGTTCACGGCGTTCAGCCCACTGGCGCAGAGGCGGTTAAAGGTCACCGCCGCCACGCTTTGCGGCAGACCGGCCAGCAGCGTTGCCATACGCGCCACATTGCGATTGTCTTCGCCGGCCTGGTTGGCGCAGCCCATGTAAACCTCTTCAACTTCCTCGGGATTGATACCCGCTCGCTCGACCGCCTCTTTAATGACCAGCGCCGCCAGGTCGTCGGGACGCACGCCAGACAACGCTCCCGCCAACCGTCCAATTGGTGTGCGCACAGCGCTGACAATAACTACATCTCTCATCGTATAGTTTCTCCTATCATTCTGGTACTATCATCAGCGGCTACTCAATGCCGAGTTCCGCTTCAATTGCTTCTTTAATAACGCCCTCTGCCACCAGCCGGCGCACGGCTTCAATGTGCGGCGCCAGGATGGTATCTTGCTCAATAAACGGCACCTGTTCGCGAATCAGGCCGTAGGCCACTGCCGTGCCCTGGCCCTGGCGCAATCCCTGCTGCTCCATCGCACGCCGCCGCAAGTCAAGACCCTGCGCGGCGCACAACAGCTCAATGGCCACAATCGTCTCCACGTGGCCCAGAATCTGGTCCATCTGCCGCACAGCCGTCGCGCCCATACTCACGTGGTCTTCGGTGTTGGCGCTGGTTGGTATGGTATCCGCGCTGGCAGGATGGGCCAGCACTTTGTTTTCAGAAGCCAGCGCCGCCGCCGTGTAGTGGGCCATCATGAACCCGCTCTCCAGCCCGCCGCGTTCCGTCAGGAACATCGGCAGCACGCCGCCGTTGCTCTCGGCATCCACCAGCCGCGCACTGCGTCGCTCGCTCATATTGCCCAGATCGGTCAGGGCCAGCGCGGCGTAATCCATGGCCAGAGCCACCGGCTCGCCATGAAAGTTCCCCGCCGAAATCACGTCAACCGCGCCGCTATCGTCATCGACAAAAATGATGGGGTTGTCATTGACCGAGTTCAGCTCAATGTCGATGACCCACTTTGCATAGGCGATGGCGTCGCGCACCGCACCGTGAACCTGGGGCACACAGCGCAAGGTGTATGGATCCTGCACATTGTGCGAGGAAGCGGGGCGCAGAAGCTGGCTGCCGGACAGCAACTGGCGCAAGAAGGCCGCATCATCAATCTGGCGCGGGTGGGGCCGCACGGCATGCACGCGCGCATCATAAGCGCGATCCGTCCCGCACAGCGCTTCCAGGCTGAGGCAGGCTGCCGCGTCAGCGGTCAATATCAGGTTGATCGCTCGCCGCACCAGCAGCGCCCCGTGCCCTACCATCTGTGTGGTGCCGTTGACCAGCGCCAACCCTTCCTTGGCCTCCAGCGAAATCGGCTCCAGTCCCGCCGCTCGCATCGCCTCGTCGCCGGGCAGCAGCCGGCCCTCGTAAAAGGCCTCCCCTTCGCCAATCAGCACCAGCACCAGATGGGCCAGCGGCGCCAGATCTCCGCTGGCGCCCAGGGAGCCTTGCGCCGGAATGCGCGGGTGCACGCCGCGGTTCAGCATCTCCAGCAAACGCCGGACGACCACGGGACGCACACCGGAATAGCCCAGAGCCAGTGTGTTGGCTCGCACCAGCAACATGGCGCGCACCACCCGCTCCGGCATATCTGGCCCCACGCCAACGGCATGGCTGCGCACCAGGTTTAACTGCAGTTGCTTGGTCTGGTCGGGAGAGATGATGCGGTCCTTGAAGTGGCCAAAGCCGGTTGTGATGCCGTAGGCGATGCGCCCCTCGGCCACAAGCTGCTCCACCGCCCGGCGTGAACGCTCAATGGCGGGCAAGACGGCCTCATCCAGCTCAACTTTCCGCCCGTCAGCCACGGCAACCACATCATCTATGGTAAGGTCTGCTCCGTTGATTTTCAGTGGGATGTTCATGACGCCAATTATACGTGAACGCTCGCAGATTGCGTATTTGCGCCGGGAGAGACATCCGATTTCTTGGAGAAATCGGATGTCTTAGAGAAATCAGATGTCTGGGTCAAACCGCATTCAGACGATAATGGACCACCCACTGCACCTTGCGAATCATATCCCAATGGCGGAACAGGCGCAGAACGCCCAGCTTCGGTTCATCTTCATCCACAAAAGACCAGTCGCCCAGATATTGAATGCCCTCTCCCCACTGCTCCATCGAATCGCTGTCATCCAGACCAGATTGAAAGATCGCATCTTCCCCGATAGACATCGTATTTTGCAGCTTGCGCCTCATGATTCTGCCCCGCCAGCCCTGGAGCCAGCGGTTGTTGAATATCTCGCACACCAGCTCACTGCCGGGAAAGCAATCCCGCAGCGCCAAAACCAGCGCTTTCACAGCATCCAGTGGCAGATACATGAACAACCCTTCGGCCAGGAAGATGGCCGGCCGTTTTGCCTCCAACTGCTCCATCCACTCGAAATCCAACACCGACGAAGCGACAAATTTATAGCGCTCCCTCTCTGGCAGCAGGTGCCGCTTCAGGGCAATGACCTCAGGCAAATCGAGGTCGAATAGCTGCAAACGGCCGTCATCCAACCGGAAAAATCGGGTATCCAACCCGCACCCCAGATTCACCACCACACCGTCGCCATGCCGCCGCAGAAAATCCTGGGCCAGCCGGTCAAAGTGACGTGCGCGCAGGGACATCGTGTAGTTCAGCATGCGCGGCAGGTCACCCTGCACCACCTTGCGGTACAGCTCCCCTTCTGCCTGCCGCGCCAGAGGCTTGAGCCGCTCATATAGCTCCACGGCCTTCTCATCCACCAGGATGGGCCTGGGCGATTGCGACTCCATCGCCCGCGCATACAGCGTCAGCAGCATCGTCGCTGACACATCACTTAAGGATAGTTCACTCTCTAAACTCATTCTTCACAACTCCAACGGCGAGTCCAGGTTGTCATGGTAAGTAGTGTAAAGCCTATTCCCAAAATTTCTAGGATACAGAAGAAAAGACATCCGATTTCTCCAAGAAATCGGATGTCTCGGAGATACTCTCCGGCGCGCGCACCTACCTCCTAACATGTTTTCAACATGTTTCCCCCGTTAGCTGCAGAATTGCATTCTGCAGCTTGCTTGCACACTCCAACGCTTCGCCCTTACAATAGCCCTGTTATGGAGCAAAGTGCCTGGAACACCCTGGTCGGCCACGAATGGGCAGCCGAATTACTGAGCGACGCGATCCGCTACAATCGTGTGGGTCACGCCTACCTCATCACCGGCCCTGAGCAAATCGGCAAGACAACGCTGGCGCGCCTCTTCGCCCAGGCGCTCAACTGCCTGGCCACAGACCCGGCACAACACCCCTGTGGCAACTGCCGCTCCTGCCACCTCATCGCCAGCGACCGCCACCCCGACGTGCGCATACTGGAGCCGGAAGTGAGCAGCCGTGGTAAGCGCACGCTGAAAATCGACGAAATCCGCGAGCTGCAGCACGACTTATCCCTGGCGGCCTATGAAGCGCGTTGGAAAGTGGCCATCATCACCCACTTCGACGCGGCGACCACCGGCGCCGCCAACGCCTTCCTCAAGACGCTGGAAGAACCCCCGGCCAACGTGGCCCTCATCCTGACGGCAACGGAAGCGGATACCCTCCTGCCCACCATCGCCTCGCGCTGCCGCGTGCTGGCCCTGCGCCCTCTCACGCCGGCGCGCATCGCCCAGGCTCTGCAGCAACGGCAGCAGGTGCAACCGGAGGAAGCCACACGACTGGCTGCGCTGGCCGACGGGCGGCTCGGTTGGGCATTCCAGGCAGCAGTTCAGCCCGAGTTACTGCAGGAACGCGACTCCCACCTGGCCCACCTGGAAGAACTGCTCTCCGGGCGGCGCGTGCAGCGCTTTGCCAAAGCGGAGAAGCTGGGCAAGAGTGCGGAGGAACTACCGGCCCTGCTGCGCACCTGGAGCAGTTGGTGGCGCGACCTGGCGTTGCTGGTCTACGGGGGCGGCTTTGACGACGCGGTGGTCAACGTTGACCACCGCCCACTACTGCGCAAGCTGGGCGCGCAATGGCAGCGCGACGAGATCATCAATGCCCTGCAACAGACGCAAAAGGCGCTGTGGCAACTGGAACACAACGGCAATACGCGTCTGGTGCTGGAGAATCTATTTCTGCGCTACCCTTATCTGGAACGCTAAAGCTCCCAATCCTCAAAGTAATCAGAGCGATTTCCCTGCCTGTCCTCCCCACCCCTGGCACTCACCGCCTGCGCAATTTCATCGGCCAGGTTCAACGCCTCGGCCTCACTTTCGGGAACTTCCTCATCCGTCACTTCCACCCGCCCCTCCTGCGTGAACAGGGCCAGCGGCACCTGATAGGTCACTTCCCCATCTTTCACCACATAGTTGCGCTCCGGGTGCAGGCCGCGTTCCCTGAGGTTAGCATAGACGCGGTCAACGTACTCCCCACCGTCCAGAAACAGGTCATTGATTTCTGTGGCCTCCTGAAAGCGGTCCCAGGTGGTGTGCAGGAACGTGACGCGCCGCCAGCGCAGGCTGATGATAGGCCGTTGCAGGCGTTGCAGCGGCCCTAGCTGCACCTTGTAATAAATTTCGTCGGCGCGCGGGTGCTCCGGCTGGTCTGGGAACAGAGCGCGGCGCGTTGTCAGCTCGTGCCCCAGGCGCTGGGCATAATAGTGGATGGCCCACTTCTCCTCGCCAAAACGATCGCCAAAATAGAAGGCAAAGTATTCGGCATAAAGCCCTTTAGGCGCGTACTTTTGCGGAATGCGGTACCAGCCCTCTGTCCGTATGATCTCCATATCAGACGGATGGGGCACGTAGGCGACGAGAACACGATCTTCAGGATAGGTCATTCCTCAAAATCTCGCTGTGCATCACGAATAACAGGCCTATTTTATCAGTCCTATTCCATTTACGGTATAATAGGCCGCGCTACTGATTACTCTGGAGGTTGTATGGCCGATCCCCGTATTGAAAAGCTTGCTCAACTGCTGGTCCACTACTGTATAGGTGTCCAGCCGGGACAAAACATTTCACTGGGCGGCACGTCCGCCGCGCTACCGCTGGTGGCCGAGACTTTTCGCGAAATCATTCGCGCCGGCGGGCACCCCCTTCTCAACTGGAACGAGGAAATCTTTGGTGAAATCCTGCTTAAAGAAGGCAACGAAGAGCAGCTCAAATACGTTCCTGAACCGCACTCTTACATATACGAAAATTATGATGGACTGATCAGCATACGTGGCGCAACCAATACCCGCGCCCTGAGCAACGTGGATCCCAAGAAACAACAACTGCGACAGGCTGCCACCCGCCCGTTGATGCAGACGACGATGGAGCGCAGCGCCAGAGGCGAGCTGGCCTGGGTGGGTACGCTGTTCCCCACCGCTGCCCAGGCCCAGGAAGCGGACATGTCCCTCACTGAATTTGAGGACTTTGTCTACCGCGCCTGCTTTGCCGACAAAGAGGACCCCGTCGCCGAATGGAAGAAGATCTCCCAGATGCAGCAAGAGCTGGTAGATTGGCTCAAAGGCAAGGACCAGGTGCGCGTCTCCGGCCCCAACGCCGACCTCTCCCTCTCCATCAAGGGGCGCACGTTCATCAACTCCGACGGCAAGCGCAACATGCCCAGCGGCGAGATTTTCACCGGCCCGGTCGAGGATTCGGTCAACGGCTGGATTCGCTTCACCTTCCCTGCCATCTACAACGGCCGTGAGGTTGAAGGCATCGAGCTGCGCTTTGAAGAAGGCAAGGTGGTGGAAGCAACCGCCCGCAAGAATGAGGCGTTCTTACTCGACCAACTGGACACCGATGAAGGGGCGCGCTACGTCGGCGAATTTGCCATCGGCACCAACAAAGGCATCGATCGCTTCACCAAATCGATTCTGTTTGATGAAAAAATCGGCGGCACCATCCACATGGCCGTGGGCGCCGGCTACCCGGAGACAGGCAGCAAGAACCAGTCTGCCATCCACTGGGATATGATTTGCGACATGCGCGATGGCGGGCAGATCTGGATAGATGACGAGCTGTTCTACGAAAGCGGGCGCTTTGTCCTCTTTGAATCATAAATTCGTAAAATTCGTGAAATTCGTGGCGAAAATCTCCAATGCCAGAACTACCTGAAGTAGAGACCACCGTACAGGCCCTTCGCGAGCCGCTTATTGGCGAAACGATCACTGACGTTCGCGTCTATTGGCCGCGCCACGTCGAGATACCGGCTCCGGACGAGCTGCGCGAACGGATCGTCGGTTTGCAAATTAAAGGGATCACCCGCCGCGGCAAATACCTCATTTTTGACCTGACGGAAGATGAGACGCTCATTGTCCACCTGCGCATGACCGGGCACCTGTCGGTGGTCGAGCGCGATACGCCGCCCGACCCGCACACCCACACCATTTTCGCGCTGGCCAGCGGGCGCGAGCTGCGCTTCCGTGACACGCGCAAATTCGGCCGCGTCTATCTGGTGAAAGACCCCGAGGAAGTGGTGGGCAAGCTGGGTCCCGAACCGCTCGAACCTTCCTTCACGCCGGCGCAACTGGCGCAACGGTTAGAAAGGCGCTCGATGCGCATCAAACCGCTGCTGTTGGACCAGACTTTCGTGGCCGGCATTGGCAACATCTACGCCGACGAAGCGCTCTTCTACGCAGGCATTCACCCCGAACGGAGCGCCGCCACACTCACTGACGACGAAATAGAAGCATTGCACGCTGCCATTCAGAAGGTGTTACGCATGGGCATTGAGCGCGAAGGCGCCAGCATCGACCGCTACCGCAAACCGGATGGCACCCGCGGCGATATGCAAAACGCCGTGGCCGTCTTCCGGCGCACAGGAGAAGCCTGCCCCCACTGTGGAACACCCATTGAACGGATCATTTTGGGGGGGCGAAGCACTCATTTTTGTCCTTCATGCCAGAATTAATAGATTGGGGGTATTAAACATCATGCGTAAAGAAGTCGAAGTGATGCGAGTGGTCCGCATTCCGCCCCTGGGCAAGCTGGTGGTGGACGTGGGACCGCTGCGGCTGGAGAAGCTGGACGAGAGCGACAACGACCAGGTCCGGCGCCGGTTGTTGGCGGCCATCGGGGAGCTGGTCACTTTCGCAGGAGGATATGAGGTGCTGGTGGAAGCTGGCGTGGCGCCAGCACTGGCCGGTTTCAGTAGCGCGGCAAGCGCCTCCACCCAGGAAACACTGGACGCCCAGCAGGCGGCCTTTCTCGATCAATTGGAGCGGGAGTTGAAGGCGTCGAGCAGCCCGGCTGATCTGGTAGCTAAGCCTGATTTCAGGGTAGAGGAGCTGGAACGAACGCCGCCCAACCTCTCGGCTATACCCGGCGACGATCCTGCGGTCAATCTGGTCTCAGAGATAGACGCCATTTTGCAGAGGCACGTGCAGGCCAACCCGGGGCTGCACGGTCGCTCCATTCACCTGGAACAGCCACCTGGCCGCGCCCTGCAAATTCGGGTCGATGGCCGGATCTACCAGCGCCCGAATGACATCGAGGATGACGAGGTGCGGCAGGTGCTTAAACGTGCGCTGAAAGAGTGGGAAAAGCGCTAGGCGCGTCTGGCTGCTTCTTAGGCAGCGTAATGTAAAACGTGCTGCCTTTGTTCAATTCGCTCTTAACCCAGATATCGCCATGATGGGCGTCCACAATGCGCTTGACAATGGCCAATCCGATCCCGGCGCCGCCAAAACGCCGGCGCGATGAGCCGTCAACCTGGTAGAAACGCTCAAAGATGCGCGCCGCTTTATCTTTCTCCAGGCCAATTCCCTGATCGGAAACCACGATCAACAGATCCTGCCTGCGCTCAATCATGCGCAGCTCAATCTTGCCGCCGTCCGGACTAAACTTCATCGCGTTGTTGATCAGGTTGTCAAGAATCTGGTTGATGCGCCCCCGGTCGGCCTCAATCATTCCCGCATGGCGCGGCGGGTTGAACACCAGCGCCAACCCCTGCCTGTCCGCGCTCATGCGGTGGCAGTCAACGGCCGAGTGCATCAGCTCCGCCATGGAAAACTCCTGCCGTATGAGGTTCGCCTCATCAATGCGCTGCAGGGAAATAATATCCTCTACCAGCCGCGTGACCTCATCGGTCTTGTCAGAGACGATTTGCAGCGCCTTTTGCTGCTGCGGCAACACCTCGCCCATCTCGCCATCCATCAGCAGGTCCACATAACCGCGGATGAACGTCAGCGGCGTGCGCAATTCATGGGAAACGTTCTGCACCAGCTCATCCTTGAGCCGGTCGTTCTCCTTTAGCTCATCATAGGCCACAGCCAGCTCCGCCGCCCGCTCCTCCAGCGCTTCAAAGAGGCGAGCGTTGGCAATGGCCACGCTCACCTGCGCCGCAGCAATCGTCATCAGTTGTATATCAGAGTCGCTGAACGCCTCGGCCTGATCGCTATCCACCGTCAGCGTGCCGATGACCTCATTGCGCGAGATAAGGGGCGCAACCAGCAGCGAACGCAGGACGTCGTCGAAAAAGAGGAAGTCCGATTCCTGGTACGTATCGCGAATATAAATCATGCGGCGGTCCTTCACCGCCCTTCCCGACACGCCCTCGCCCAGCCTGATACGCACCCGGTGATACTGCGGTTTGATACCCGCCGCCGCTTCCACAATCAACTCGTCGCCGCTCTCCGAAAGCAAGGCAATGGTGCTGGCGCGCGCGTTGAGCAGCTTCTGCAACGTCTGCACCGTCGTCTCCATCACCAGCTCCACCTTCAGGTTGCCCGTCACCTGTTTGGCCATATCAACCAGCGCCGACATGCTTGCCAACCGCCGCTGCGCATCGGTGAAGAGCCGCGCATTCTCCACCGCCACAGCGGCCTGGTCCGCCAGCAGGTTCATCAACAACAGCTCGTCGTGGGTGAACTCATGCGGCTCCAGATAGGTGACGGTAAAGGCGCCGATGACGCGCCCACCATGCCGCAGCGGAAAACCGGCGATGGCCTGCACGCCCCACTTCTCTGCTGTTGGATCAGCATAGAGCGGATGCCCCACGGCGTTATCAATGACCACCAGCTCCCCACGTTGGATCACAGTCGCCGTCAGGCCATCAGCGCGCGGCATGGCAACGGCCGGTTCGCGCCTGCCATCCCGCCACAGGGCAGAGCAGAAGGTAAACCGCTCCCGGTCCGCATCCCACAGGTAAATGTGCAGGTTATCGGCGTCGATCATGCGCAAAGCAGATTCGGTGATGCTCTCCAACACCACATCCAGCTCCAGCGGCATATTGAGCTGCAGTACAATCTGGTGGAATGCGGACAACTCCGCAACCCGGCGCTGCGCCTGACTATAAAGAATGGCGTGCTCAACGGCTACCGCCGCCTGGTTGGCCAGATTGCGCGCCAGTTGGATGTCTCGCTCGCTAAATGACCGGCTGCTGTCATTGTGGCCCAACGCCAGCAGACCCAACACCTTTTGCCGCTGCACCAGGGGCAGCAACAACAAGGTCCCGCTCCCTGTTGCTTCCAGAAGCGCGGCCTCGCTGTCAGGGACATAGTCGCTGCGAGAGAGGATGACCATCGCCCCTTCTTCGACAACGCGCCGCACAAGCGGATGTTGCTCCAACTGCTCCTGAGAGCTAAAGCGCAAACCGAACAGTTGCCGCCTATTGCTCTGAGGCTCGCTCTCGCCGCCGCTCTGCTCGGAGCCAATCACCGGCTGCAACCTCTGTTTCTTGTCCCACACCAATATGTTGCAGCGGTCAACTGCCAGGACATCGACAGCTTCGCCCATGATGGAGAGCAGCAAGGCATCCTCGTTCAGCTCGTCAACTGAATTGAGGAAGTAAACGGGGGTAACCCTGTCGCCCACGTGCGCCACAAGCGGGGCGGATGTCAGGGTATGCAGTGAAGGAAACAACGACAGCGCTAACTCTGCCAGCGCAATCTCCTCTGGCACAAGCGGCGTGTCGCGCCATAAATGGAGAGAGTGAGCGTGACTGCCAGCGACGGCTATAGATAGCGCCGGCTCTTGCTGCTCATGCCTGCCTTCGCCTTCATGCCCGCTTTCTTGCAGGTTTACGATGGCAGCTCTGGCTCCTAACTGTTCTTCCAGGAAAGAAGTGACCTGTTGGGAAGCAGCAGCAAAAGAGGTTGATGTCGCCAGCCCTTGCTGTAACTGGCGCAGTGCAAGTAAAGTAGAACCTTCCCCATTCATTTGTTGATCCTGGCACGGAGAGGGGCTTATGGCCCCTCTCATACTGCATCATCGCCTACCGGCGTAGCGTTCTACAATGACCCCCGCGCCCTCTTAGCGACTGACCTGAGCGCGCTTGCCCGAACGGCGTTCTTCTGCTCTATCCTGTCGCATATGACAATGCTTATACTTCTTACCACTCCCGCAAGGACAGGGATCGTTGCGCCCGACCTTGGGCATTTCGCGCCGCAGCTCGACGCCCCTGCCCTGGTCTCGCTGTACCATCTGGTACCCGGCCTGGCTCATTTGCTCCTGATAAGCCACCGTTGCCTCCTGCTGCTGTATGAAATCCTGGTGGCTTTGCAACTGGAGGAAGAAGCGCTCGACCACGCCCTGGTCGATGTTGTGCCGCATGTCGGCAAACATCTGGAATGAGCGCCGCTTATATTCTACCTTCGGATCGCGCTGGCCAAACGCTTCCAGGCCAATCTCGCGGCGGAGGTCATCCATCGCCGTCAGATAGTCACGCCATTCGTTGTCGATGGCGCTCAACAGCAGCAAGCGCTGGAAGTTCTGGTATTCCTCGTTGCCAATTCTTTCGCGCCACTTTTCTTGCTGAGAAGAGACGTGCGCCCGCAACGCTTCCACCAGCTCTGGCGGCTCCAGCGCCGAAAGGCTATCCAGCAACAGCTCGCGCAGCGTCTCGTCAACCTCTCGCTTAAAGTGGCTCTGCTGGTTCTTCAGCGCCTTCAACGACTGGCCTTCCACGCTGAACTCAGAAAACGCCTCGTTTAGCTCGGCCTCGGCCCGTTCCCAGATTTCATCCCGGTCTGATTCCTCAAAGTAGTCCGCGAGGAAGTCGTTGAATAGCGTCTCAACCTGTTTCAGGAATTCGCGCCGGATATTCTCGCGCGCCTGCAGGTGGCCAGAGCGCAAAGTTCCCAACTGCGCCGCCAGATTGGGCACCGACGGCAGCAGAGGGAGGAAGCGGTTCATGGCCCGCAACAGTTGGTACAGATTCTGGCCTTCCTGCTCCTGCTGGTGCGCCAGCGCCATGAAGCGGTCTGCAAGCCGGTCGCCAGAGAGCATCGCCAGCTCGTTGCGGTCAAACTCCATTGCGCCCGGCAACAGCCCGCGCAAGCGGTTCACCACACCGTTGACATTAATCGTGTCTGTGGCATCGGTGCTGAAATCGGTGATGGCGCGGTCAACTTCACCGCGGATGAAACCGGTGTAATCCTCAAGGTAATTATGAACCAGCTCTTCGATGGTCGTGGCGAATGCCGCGTCAACCTTTTCATCAAGGTCAATGCCCTCGCCCATGAGAATGGCCCGGCGCTCATTATAGATTGCCTGGCGCTGCTTGTTCATCACGTCATCATACTCGACGACGTTCTTGCGAATGTCGAAGTTGTACCCTTCGATACGCTCCTGGGCGCTTTCGATGATGCGATCCAGCATACCCATCTCGAGCGGCACGTCCTCGGGTAAGATATTGCCCGACATGAACCGCTTGAGACGCTCGCCGCCAAACCGCTTCATCAGGTCATCTTCCACCGACAGGAAGAAGCGGGACGAGCCGGGGTCACCCTGACGCGCCGCACGACCGCGTAGCTGGTTGTCAATGCGCCGCGACTCGTGGCGCTCAGAGCCAACCACGTGCAGGCCACCGAGGTTCCAGACCTCGCGGCGCTCTGCTTCCGCCGACTCCTTGACCTCTTTAATCTTATCGATCAGGTGCGCTTCCAGGCCCGGCACCGACGCCACAAGCTCCTTGGCCTCGGCTTCGTTGCCGCCCAGCACAGCGCGAATCAGCGCCGCACGCCCGTTATAGTTGTACTCAAAGACCTGTTCGGCGAGGAACTCCGCCACCTGCCGCGGATCGTTATGGATCCTATGGTAGCGGCTGTGCAGTTGCAGCAGCCTGCTGGCTTCATCCACCAGCGCCACATCTTTGCCCAGCTCCTCCAGATAGACACGAGCCTCTACCAGCCGGTTGGCGCGCACCAGGCGCAGCACCTGGCGAATCTCGTTGAAATCAATGTTGTACGGCTCCTGCAGAATGCGGGCGATATACCCAACAACCTGCACCTCTTCAATCTCCGGCAGCGCCTTGTCATATTCCGCCTTCGTCTGCTGCAGAGCATCGACCAGGTCTGGCGTCAGCCTGGAATGCTTCTCCGCATAGCTGCGGGCTGCCTCTTCGCCGTCGGTCAGCAGCTTCTGCGCCAGCTGGCTCAGCAACGAGCGGTCAAACATATTCTTTTCCAGGTACTCGGCTGCCATACCTTCGGCATTACCGCCCAGAATGATGTCCGTACCGCGACCGGCCATGTTGGTCGAAATAGTAACCGCGCCCTTTCGCCCGGCCTGGGCCACAATCAACGCCTCAGAATCGTGCTGCTTGGCGTTCAGGACGTTGTGCTCAACGCGCGCCTTCTGCAACATGCGGTGGATGACCTCAGAGTGCTCAACTGAGGTCGTACCAACCAGGATCGGCCGGCCCTGCTCGTGGACCTGCTTTATTTCGTTGATTATCGCCTTGTCTTTGGCTTCGCTCGAACCGTACACCTGATCTGGATAATCGGTACGCTTAAAGAAGACCGGCTTATCCGGGTTGTCGGGACGCGCGTAATACACCTCGGTAGTCCCATTCAGCCGCCGCTCCATCTTCTCCAGCTCATTGTCGCCATAGCGCACAATGTACTCGACGTTCGTCGGCAGCGGCGTCACCTCAAGCTCATAAATCTCCTCAAACTCTTCCGCATCGGTCAGCGCCGTACCGGTCATACCGGCCAGCTTATCGTAGAGCCGGAAGTAGTTCTGCAGAGTGATGGTGGCGACCGTAATCGTCTCCCGCTTAATCTGCACGCCTTCCTTGGCTTCAATCGCCTCGTGCAAACCATCCGAATAGCGGCGGCCGGGCATCAGGCGGCCCGTAAAGTCGTCCACAATGACAACCTGCCCATCCTGCACCACATACTGCTGGTCGCGATGGAACAGATACTGCGCGCGCAAGGCATTGTCCAGATAGTAGGTCAGGTGATAGAAGCGCGGGTCGTACAGACTTTGTCCGGCATCCACGTCAATTTCGGGAATACGCCGTTCAATTTCCGCCGTACCCATGTCGGTGAGGCTGACGGAGCGGCTCTTGTGGTCGATGTCATAATGACCGTTCGGCTCTTCATCTTCCTCCGCCGTGTTCTCACGCAGATTGCGCACATACTGCGCAAAGCGGGCATAATCCTTGCCTGTGCGCGGCGCAGGGCCTGAGATAATCAGAGGCGTACGGGCTTCGTCGATGAGGATATTGTCAACCTCGTCGATGATGGCAAAATGGAGCTCCCGCTGCACCAGGTCTCCACGGTTCGTCGCCATATTGTCGCGCAGGTAATCGAAGCCGAACTCACTGCTGGTGCCATAGGTGATATCGGCCAGATACGCTTCTCGCCGTGTGCAGGGGCGCCAGTGGACCAGACGCTCATCTTCCAGCTTGGCCACCGGATTCACGTAATCCGGATCATAAAGCGCCGAAAACTGCTGCGGGCCAATGCCCCCCACGGTCAGGCCCAGCGCATGGAAGATCTTACCCATCCAGCCACCGTCACGGCGTGCCAGATAGTCGTTGACCGTCACCAAATGGACGCCCTGGCCCGTCAGTGCATTCAGATAGAGTGGCAGGGTAGCAACGAGCGTCTTACCTTCACCGGTGCGCATCTCCACCACTTCGCCGCGGTGCAGCAAGATACCGCCCAACATCTGCACATCATAGTGGCGCAGTCCGGTGGTGCGGCGCGACGTTTCGCGCACCAGGGCAAATGCTTCGGGCAAAATGTCGTCTAACGTTTTCCCCGCCGCCAACTCCTCCTTGAAACGAGACGTTTCCTCACGCAAAGCCTCGTCGGAGTAACTCTGGTAGCGCTCTTCATACCCCGCAATCTCTTCAATAATAGGTTGCAGGCTCTCTATCAGCTTTTCGTTGGGATCTCCAACAATTTTTTGAAATAGCTTCTTGAACATAAAGATTTTGGGTCACGAACGATGCGCCGTTATGGACGCATCCTAGCGCTTCTTACTTTTGCTCACCAGGGAACACAATACATTCCGATGGAAATTAACCGTTCTCAGAATACCCTAGATTATGTCATTTGCGCAAAAGAAACCATTAGAAATTGGCATAAAACGAGAAATATTATCTATTCGTTAAACAACTCGCCAACGCTACGTCCTTCATGAGAGCGCAAAATAACCTCGCCAAGGAGTTCAGCCACCGTCAAAATCTTGATGTTCGGCAGCATCTTCTCTGCCGGAATCGGGATGGTATCAGTCGTCACGATTTCCTTAATCGGCAACGCCGCCAGCCGGTCTATGGCCGGCCCGGAAAGGACTGCATGGGTGAACGCCACGTAGACGTCGCGAGCGCCGTGCCCTTTCACCACTTCCACTGCTTGTTGGATGGAGCCGCCGGTGTCAACCAGATCGTCGACGATAATGACATCCCGCCCTTCCACATTGCCAATCAGGGTCAACGCTTCGCGCCGCAGGTCGTTGCCCAGCCTGCGCTTTTCCACGAAGGCCAGCGGAATGCCCAACTCGTCGGCATATTTGCGCCCTCCCTTGGCAAAGCCCAGGTCAGGCGTGACGATGGTCGCCTCGCGCAGACCTTTGGAGCGGAAATAATCTACAATAATAAAGCGGGCCGTCAGCACATCGCCAGGGATTTTATAGAAGCCCTGTATCTGTCCTGCGTGCAGGTCCATCGTAATCCAGCGATCAGCCCCGGCCACCTCAATCATGTCCGCCAGCAACCGCGCCGTAATGGGCGTGCGCGGCTGCGTCTTCTGGTCGCTCTGGGAATATGAAAGGTAAGGAACCACAACCGTGATGCGGCCTGCTGAATCTCGTTTCAGACAGTCGATTGCAATCAGCATCTCCATCAGATTACGATGCACAGGCCGCGCATGGCTCTGAATCAAAAACACGTCCTGGCCCCGCACACTGCCGTGCAGTTTCAGCCAGATATTCTCATTAGGAAAGTCGATTATGTCCCAACCACTCAGTGGGACGTTGATGTATTCAGAAATACGCTTCGCCAGTTCAGGGGAACCGGATCCAGCAAACAACTTGATGCTCCCATATTGCGCTAAAGCCACAACGAACGTCACTCCTTCTCTGGTACGGTAAGTAAGCTCACGCCGGGCGCAGTATCAGGTCGTTCAGGCGCCAGTCGTGATCTGTTCAAAAAGCTCCACAACCGCCGAGTAAGGATCTATCTCTCTGGCAGCGACCGCCTCAATCAGTCGCTCGCGGTCGGATGGCGAGACCGTAGCACGAACCGTTTCCATCAGCCGCATATGCAGCAACTGCTCCAGCTCCTGCCGGCTGCGGCTCTTCTCCCGTTCCAACCATTCACCGCTCTCTTGTAAATAATCCCAGTGGGCCTCCACAGCGTCAATCACGCGCTCAACGCCTTCCCCCTCCGTAGCAATCGTTTCATAAACCTTCACATCCCACAGGTGCGTGCTATCGCCATTGTGCGACGCGCCCTCTCCATCTCTTGACGTGCGCCGGCGGCTGGTGCGACCCATGTGTAACATGGCACGCAACGCCTTCACTGTGCTACTGGCTCCAGGCCTGTCGGCTTTGTTTACCACCAGCAAATCGGCAATTTCCAGGATGCCGGCCTTAATCGACTGGATGTCGTCACCCATTCCCGGCGCCTCGATGACAATGACGGTGTGCGCCACGTTGGCAATCTCCACTTCAGCCTGGCCCGCCCCAACTGTTTCCACCAGAACTACGTCAAATCCAGCCGCGTCCAGCACCTTAATCGCCGCCGCTGTGGCCGCCGCCAGCCCGCCCAGGCTGCCGCGAGAAGCCATGCTGCGAATGAAGATCCCCTCGTCGCCCGCCAGATCGCGCATGCGAATACGGTCGCCGAGCAGCGCGCCGCCCGAAAAGGGGCTGCTGGGGTCCACGGCAATAATGCCTACCAGCTTCTCGCGCTGTCGCAGCGCTTTGGCCAGCTCGTTGACCAGCGTGCTCTTGCCCGTGCCCGGCGCGCCGGTAATACCCACCACGTGCGCCCCTCCCGTGTGCGGGTACAGTCGCTGTACGACGTCACGCGCGCCCTCTGCGTCGCGCTCCACCAATGTGATAGCGCGGGCCACGGCTCTGTGCTCTCCCCGGCGAACGGCACTTAACAACTCATCCACCGTCTGGCAACTCCCGCCTGGCTACGGCCTCCTCGATGGTCGAGACAATTTTCTCCATGCTGGTGCCCGGGCCAAATACGGCGGCGACGCCAGCCGCTTCCATCACGGCCACATCTTCGGTGGGAATAATACCCCCCAGGAAAACGGGGATATCGTCAATGCCCCGCTCTGCCATCAGCTCCATAATGCGCGGCACCAGCGCCCGGTGCGCCCCCGAGAGGATGCTGAGGCCAACGGCGTCCACATCCTCCTGCAACGCAGCTTCCACAACCATTTCCGGCGTCTGGCGCAGACCGGTGTAAATCGGTTCCATACCGGCGTCGCGCAGACCACGAGCAATCACCTTGGCGCCGCGGTCATGACCATCCAGTCCTGGCTTGGCAATTAAAATCCGTAATTTTCGCTCCTGCATCCGTTCTCTCCTGGAACCATTTTCATGCTTCAAAGCACTCATTACCGCCTATCATTATACCGCCAGTCGCCACTTTTACGACAAGGTTCGGCCGCAGATGAACGCAGATGGATGCAGATGAT
>CAZRTM010000080.1:9149-19254 GCA_964602995.1 uncultured Ardenticatenaceae bacterium | reverse complement strand
CCCTAAAACCCCACCAACCCCTCCATCGCCCGCCGAATATCCTCCACACTGGGCACGACCGCGTTCATCAGGTTGTAATTAAACGGCACGGGCACTGGCGGTGCTGCCAGACGTTGCACCGGGCCGTCCAGATAGAAGAACATCTCCTCGGCCACCGTGGCCGCAATCTCCGCCCCAAAGCCGCCAAACTGAATATCCTCGTGCACAATCAGGCACTTCGCCGTCTTCTCCACTGACCGCCGCACCGCCTCCTTGTCCCAGGGCACAATGGTGCGCAGGTCCAGAATCTCCACCGAGGCGCCCAATTCTTGCGCAGCCACCTCACAGCGCTCCACCATTGCCCCCCACGTCACCACCGTCAACTCATCCCCTTCCCGGATCAGCCGCGCTTTGCCAAACGGCACCACGTACTCATCGCCCGGGTAAGGACGGCGCGCCCAGGCCGCATCCATTTGCGCCCGGTGCTCAAAGAAGATGGTCGGATCGTCGGCCCACAGCGCCGAGCGCAGCAACCCCACCGCATCCTCAGCATTGGAGGGAATGGCCACCCGCCAACCAACGGCATGGGCAAAGTCGATCTCACCCGTCACACTGTGCCAGGGGTCGCCCACCTTGCGCCCGAAACCACCGGGCATGCGCACCACGATTGGCGCACTGAAGCGGTTGGCCGTGCGCCAGCGTAACGTGCCGCAGTTGTGCAACTGCTCCGTCGCCGGGTCGGCGTATTTGCGGAACTGAATTTCCGGCACTGGCAGCAGGCCATTTAGCGCCATGCCCACCGCGCGCCCGATAATCCCTTCTTCAGAAAGACTGGTGTCAAAAACCCGCTCCTCACCATACTTCGTCTGCAGCCCCATCGTCGCCGTGTGCACGCCCCCTTTCAGGCCCACATCCTCGCCAAAGACCAGACAGCGCGGGTTGCGTGCCAGCTCCACATCCAGCGTGCGCCGTATCGCTTCAATCATGTTGATACGCCGTGGCTCCGGTGGCCTCACCTCCTCCGTGCCCACTGGCGGGCTGATGCCGGCCGCCGCCAGCCCGCCCATTTGCGCCGGATTGTCCGGGTCCGACCATACGTGGCTTGTCACGGCGGCGGGGTCTGGCTCTGGCCGCGCCAATGCCCTGTCACGCGCCTGCGCCACCTCCGCTTCCACCTCAGCGCGCAGTTCGTTCCATTCCTCCTCCGAATAGAGCGCCGGCACCAGATAGTCGCGCAACGCCGGCAGCGGATCACGCGACTTCTCATCCTCCACCACTTCCGCCGGCTTGTAGCTCTGGTTGTCATGGCTGGAGTGCCCGCTGAGCCGCGGCACGCTCAGGCGCAACAGACCTGGCCCCTGCCATTGCCTGACATACTCCACCGCGGTGCGCACCAGCTCCGCCGTTTCAGCCGGCTTTGTTCCGCTTCCCTGCCACACCTGCAGGTTGCCAAAGCCAGACAGATTATCGGCAATATTCCCACCCGGCGTCTGCAGCCACTTCTGCACCGAAATAGCGTACTCATTGTCCTCAATCAGGAATAGCAGCGGCAACTGTAGCGTGGTGGCCATCGTCAGCGCCGACCAGAAGCCGTTGGTAGCCACCGAACCATCGCCGCCGGCTACAACCACCATACTCCCTTCCAACTGCTCTTCCCCCAGTTGCCGCACCCGGTACTGCAGCGCCTGTGCCCAGCCGGCCGCCGGCGTAAATTGTGAGCCGACATCACCGGCCATGGGCAGGATGGTGGCCCGCCCACAAGCCGTCAGGTTGAAGACAACACCTACGTCGCGCCCGTCACTCACGCCGCCAGCGCGGGCCATCCCTGAGGCAAACGCATCCTCGATTTCCAGACCTGAATTGAGCAGGAACGGCCGCGAGCGATAGTAAACGCTGGCCGCATCCCCTTCCCGGTCCAGAAGCTGGCTCAGCAATATCTGCCCCAGCTCATGCCCCCGCGCCGAAAATTGGTACAGCACATCTCCACTGGGATAAAGCTCCGCCTCCTCCATCTCATCCATCAGTCGCGATACCAGCGCAACACGCGCCACTTCCTGCCAGTTAAACGGAGGGAGTAAGTCAGTCACCATGTGCTCTCCATATGAAAATAATTCTGGGTTATAGCTAGATGGTACAGGATTCGCCACCGGCTGCAAGGTTCGCCGCCTCCCGGCCATCGCGCCGCACTTCACATAACGCTCACTGGAGGTAGTCCTAGGAGCATTTGACTACTTATTGCTCTCTGGCCCTCTGCTATAATGGGCGCAATGTCGCTCTCTCGACCACCACACATGTGCAGGCAAAGACGATGAGCTGCAACAGGATAGGAAAAACAATATGGCCAGCAATATCGTACCACGCACCAACAGGGGGCAGGCTCTTGCCGAATTTGCACTGATCATCATCGTCGTTCTGATGTTGATGTTTTTTATCGTCGAAGCCAGTCGCTTGCTCTGGGCCTGGGTGACCGTCCAGAGCGCCGCTCGTGATGGCGCCCGCTATGCCATTACAGGCCAGGACAACTGCGCCCCAGGGTATGATCGTCTGCAATGTGTCATCACCATCACCCACAAAGCTCTCAACGCATTACCCCTGAACGAAGACCCCGACCGCTTGTTTGAAGACGATAACTATTATCTGATCGAGGTCTATGGGGCGAATGATAATGGCCAGCTGCTTAACAACTATGCCGGCGCGCCGGGACAACCGGTCATCGTCAGGGTCACCTACAGGGTGCCTATTATTACGCCCCTGATACGCCCCATCCGCTCTTCCCTGCCCGTGTTCGGTCAGGTCGTCATGAACAATGAGCAGTACACCAACATGGGCGGCGCTACGGCCGGGGTGGGTTTGCCGCCCCCGGTCCCACCGCTCCCCACGCCTGGCGTCACGCCCTCACCCACCAGCACACCTACCGTTGGTCCCAGCCCAACGGCTACCGCCACATCCACGCCAACAGCTTCAGCCACTGCCACGCCTTGTGGCACCCACTTCGAGGGACAGCTGGTTCAGGGGCAAAACTATGCTGATGTCAGTGGTGACGGCGCAGCAACGCCAGGGGCGGACATCATTATTTACGATACCAGCGTCACCACCACACCAGGCGTACCTCGCGTTGTCAGCACAGCAACATTTGGCGAGTATGATGGTCACGGCTGCCCAGGCTATGTGCGCGCCATCGTTGACCCACCGCTGGAGAGCGAACACGTTATGCTGGTACGCAACCTGAACCCGGGGGATGATAGCTTCGACACGGCCATCGTTCTGACCGGAACGCCCACCCCCACACCGTCACCGACGTTTACGCCCTCTCCCACCAGCGCGCCCACCAACACGCCTACTGCTACATCGAGTCCGACCCCGGTAGGTCCCTACATCGTACTCAACCCGCAATGTGGCTTTGCGCCAACCGCCCAACTGATAGTACGCGGCGTTAACTGGCCCACCAACAACACCATCAACCTCTTCTGGGTAGCAGAGGGCAAGCCACCTGCTTATCAAGGCCCTGCAAACGGACCTATCTTCCAACAGGCCTGGACCATCTACGGCGCAACAGAGGGGAACCATCGTGTAGAGGCACGTTCCGGGAATACAGTGCGGAGCGTCGAGTTCACCATCCCCTGCCCCAATATCACGCCAACACCAGGCGTGACGCCCACTCCGACGGTCTCTCCTGCCGACCTGGTGATTAGCGGGCCGGAAATGATCAGCACGCGCCCCATTGTCGAATATCAACCGCTCGAGTTCCGCTACGTCATCACCAATACGGGAAGCACCGACGTAGAATCGCAATTCTTTACCGACGCTTACCTCGATCCGCCGGATACAGCAATATTCACGGACACTATCGATCTCCTCTACAGCGGCGGCTATCAGGCCCTTAGCTCACTGCCGGCCGGCGCATCAAGGGTGTTGACCATCACAGTGCCATTGGGATTTGGGGGTGGAAGTGAGGAACCGCGCACGGTTTACGGCATGGTCGATTCCTTGCAACAGATTGACGAGCCAATTGAAGTCAATAACCTGACTGGCCCCTTATTCGTGCCCGATGTCACACCGGCTGTGTCGCCAACCCCTTCACCAACGCCCGGCGGCTCTGATAGTATCGGTGGTGTGGTATTGGCCTACATCAGCACCTGGGCGCCACAGCGCCGTGCTCAGGTCTGGCTGGTTGATAACTCAACCAGCACAGTAACCGCCGGCCCAATCCAGACGGCAGCGGATGGTAGATATGCCTTTGGCGGCATTCCGCCGGGAACCTATGACCTATACGCCTGTATCGTCGTCGATAACCGGACCTACGTCGGCGTACGGCCTGGGGTTATGCCCGGTGACATGTTTGCAGATCTCTACATGCAGTTGGACCCATTGGGCTGTCTCTATTAATCACTCAAAATGTGACCGGGCTACAGACACATAGCCTACCTACAGGCAAAATCTAAAAACAGAGCAAATCCTTATGAATTATTACAGCCGTGCTCTAGGTTGGACGCTTACCATTTCTCTCATCCTCATCGCCTTCATTCTGGCATGGGTCCAACATGGCTTCGCCGCAAAGGGAGACGCCGTGGAAACTGCCCCCATCTGGCACACCGCGCCGCCCGGGCAACGCCTATCTAACAACAGCTCAGTGGGCGCTGACAGCGCCAGCGTCGCCTATTCCCCCGATGGCAGCCGCCTGATGGTTGTCTATAGCAATCGCGTCAGCGGGACGAACGATCGCGATCCCTATTTCCGCGTTTTCAACGGTCAAAACTGGACCTCACCGGCCCCCGTCCACATCAGTGCGGGAACCGATTCTGCTCAACTGGCCGTCACCTACGACTCACAAAACAGGGCGCACCTGATCTGGGAAGAGCCTGATCAGGGGCTGGTTTATTCGCGGTACAACGGCAACAATTGGACCACGCCTAAAGTTATCGCCCCTACCGATCTGCGCATTTTCGGCGCCAGCATTACGGCCAGCGGCAACCAGCGTATCGACGTTGTTTGGGGCGGCCGCTCATCATTGGCTTCTAACCCCAATATCTACCATGCACGCTCCACAGACGGCGGCAATAGCTGGTCCAGCCCCGCGCCCATTGCTCAAACCAACCCCCAATCACGCGCACCAAAGGTAATTAGCGAGAGTTCAGGCAAGCTACACGTGGTCTGGCAAGAACGCACGCTCGAGGGCCATGAAATCCTTTACTCGACCGGCCCAAACTGGACCACCCCCGTGGCCATTTCGCCGCCCTCTATTCCTAATGCGAATCAACCGTCCATCATCCGCGCCGGTGACAATATACACGTTGTTTTTGCTCGCTTCGATAAGCTGGATGAAGAAACCACGAACCAGTGGGCTTACCATACCAGTTGCAAGAATAACTGCACCAATGCCAACTCCTGGAGCAACCCGAACAATATCTCGGGGCAGGCCGTGCGCGTCAATGAAAGCGCGCCATTTGATCTCATCAGCGATCTTGTAGCTCACAGCGGCTGCCTCTACGTCTTCTTCCACGGCTACATTCCTTCCGTTTCTAACAATGAAGTCATTTGGAACGTGAACAGTTGTGATGGTTGGAGCAGTGGCGAACGCGACCAGGTCACCGGCTTCAACATGCGCGGCATCTATCCCAAAGCTGTTGTACGTGGCAATACCGTGCGCGTTATCTACGAGTGGATAGAAGGGCCTCAACATCAAATATATATGATGCAGGGAGAGTTGGTGCCATCTCAGGGTGGCGGCACGCCCGGCCCGGGTACGCCTTCCCCACCTGGCACGCCCCTCCCACCTGGATCACCCGGTTGGACGGGTAGCTTCCTGCCCATCATCAAAGACCGCTAGGAATCGCAATGAACCGCTTAGAGTGGATATTGACAGCTTTAATTGCCTTTCTGCTTGTGATGGTTGCCATCCTCGCCGCGTTGTTCTGGACCCAACCGGGATTCACCACCCCTCTCCCTACCATCGACGCCGTATCAGTGGCAGAGGAACCGGCAAGCAGCGGCAATACGGCGCTTCTGGCCTTCGTTATGGCTCGGGACGCCGCTCATTCGCGGCAAGAAGATGCCCAACTGGTGCGAGCTTCGGCGACGTGGCCGCTGGGCGCCAGCCGCGATGAAATGGCCAGAGGAGAAGCAGATTGGAACTTCTCCTTCTTCTCGCCTGCCAGCAACAGCGTCATTGTCATCACCGTCATCGGAGACCAAGCACAGGTAATACAAGAACGGGACGCACCCACTTCACTACAGCTACATACCAGCGCCGGCTGGCAGGTTGACAGCCATCAGGCTGTGCGCAATGCGTTGAGTGCGGGCGGTGACGGCTTTTTGCTGGAGGGAGGTAGCACAACTCTCACAGCGTCGCTGACGACCACAACCGACACAGAGCACATTGAGTGGTTCATATCGTTCATCTCAAGATACACAGGCAAATCATTCACCGTGCGCCTGGATGCCAACTCCGGCAACATTTTGTCCATTGAGGAAGCGCCATAAGCCGGTGCTGAAGGGGCAATTGAGAAAAGATGCATAAAGAAAACATGTCCCAGTGGAAAAGACGACAGCGCGGCCAGAGCCTGGCAGAAGCAGCCCTCTTTATGCCGATCCTGCTGCTCCTCATTGCCGGCCTCGTCGAAGTCAGTCAGTTGGTCATAACCCAGAACCGGATCAGCACTGCCGCCCGTAATGCAGCTCGTTTTGGCGCCCAGGGTGGCGAGGACGTGGGCATTCGCAACATCACACTCAATACCGTCACCCAGACGCTGGACCTGACTTCTGGTGTATGGGATATCTTCGTCATCAGAGCACAGATCAACCAGCATGGCAATATCCCTCCCGAAAATTTCAACGCCCAACACGTCTACGGCACAGGCGCCACTGAGGCTTTCACCGCCACCAATAGCAGCGAGGCCTGGGAAGCGTTGCGCGAGAAAATAGTCGAGGACCTCTCCTTTGAGGGCTCCAACCCGGCCAACCTGGACATAGTGGGCGTCCTGATCCTGCATGATGTGAACTCGATCCTGGGCCTCAACCTCATGCCAACCCTGTTGGGTCGCAACACAGTGCGCGGCTTCAGCGTCATGCGCAACAGCTCCCTTGCGTCCACCGTCACACAGACAAATGGCTGCCGCGGTGTTTACCCCCTGATTGTGGACGTGGGCACACGTTCCATCAGGAGACAGGAGTACGACAATCTGGCCTTCTCCCATCCATCACCCCCTCCAACCTATGAGAGCTTTGCCAATCACCAGCCTGACGCCAGGTTGCTGGAAGGGAAAGAAGGCTACATCTACAAGTTTAATATTGGAACCACCTCGCAGAGTGTTGGTCTCCTACAGTGGAACGAGCATATCACAGGGCTAAATGGCGGCGGCAGTATCCTGGCCAAAAGCCTGCAGTACCCCGGCAACAGTTGGGACTACAAAAATTATAATGACCCTGGGAGTCCTAAACCCGTCTATCGCGGCTTCTCTGAATGGGGCGACCCAACAGATCGCGAAATGCACATAGGCGATAGGGTCACACGTTCCGGAGAAAGCCTCAGCAATTCGGCCCGGACACAACTGCGCCAACACATCACCAGTGGCCGGGCAATACGACTGCCATTGTGGGACGCCTCCAGCGGTGGCTACGACTCGGCAGGCTGGTTCAGCATAGATGGATTTGGCATCTTCCGCGTCCGTGGCTATGGCAGTGATTGGATCTTGTTAGAATTGTTCGGCCTTGATGAATCCTGCGGACAACAATAACGTTGCGCACCAGCACAAGATCAGATACGGAGAGATTAAGATGAGAAAGCTGCTACGATCAATCGCCAGATTCGCCAACGAACAACAACAGCGTGGCCAGAGCATTGTTCTCCTGGCCTTCGCTTTCATCGGACTCATTGCCCTTGTAGGTCTGGCCGTAGATGTGGGCTTCGTCTATGCCCGGCGCTCCCAGCTCTCCGCCGCCGTCGACGCCGCGACCCTCGCCGGCGTGGTAGAACTCACACGCGCCCAGAATGAACAGCAGAATGCCCTGGAGCGCGCGGCAGAGTTTCTCAAGGCCAACGACATCCCAGAATCAGCGATCCGCTATACGCTGGATAATAACTTATTTGCATTCGATGCAGACCCCGACTCCACGACAATCGGCGCACGCACCTTCGCTCTGACCGTTACTCAAGAGGTGGAGCTTTTCTTCCTGCGCGTGATCGGTCGCAATTCGGTGCGGCTGACCGAATCGGCGACAGCGGCCAACTTCCCCCTCGCCGACCTCTACGCCAGTCGCCGTGTGGAAACCGGGGCGCTCAGCACCTCTAATCAGGCCGTCTTCGGCCCACACTCTTGTGTCGATCAGGGCGATCCTTTCTCCTCTGAATTAGACAATCGGGCTGAAGCCTTTCGCGCACGCTGGCTGGGCAACGCAACCCAAAAGACTTATCGCTACCGGATCTATATACCCGAAACCTACGAGCAAGATGTGTGCGCTATCACGGGCGAAGATCCCAATACCTCGCACTGCGACGTCGTGCGCGTGGAACTGTTTGATCCGGACTCCATCAACAAGTCTGGGAATACTGATACCATCGTTCACACACAGTTAGCCATCGATTCAGGAAAGCCGGTCACGGAACAGAAGAGCTGCAACCAGGAGCAAAGAAACCCCTGCCTCATCGAGACAGGCGAAGGCAGTCTTGGCTATGATATGGATCAGATTAATTTGTGGTGGTTCCGGCGCATCGACGAGAATCGCGGCGCCGGCACCGCGCCAGGCAATGGCTCGTGCGGCGAACCAAGTTACAACGTGGGGTACAACACCATCACCCGCTACACGCTCTATTACTTCCTGCGCTCGGATGGCGGCAGCATTCAACGCGCAGACCTGGCCACATACTATGGACAGGCTGGCGACTTTGTAAATCAACGCAACGGCTCATGGCGCGATCTACATTACTGGCCCGATGGAACCAATCACCAGACTGATCTGCGTTGGGTTTCGCCCGGTGGTGAACCGAGCTTTGACCAGCCCGTGCCGGTGCCCACCTACTGCTTTGGCAGCAGCAGCCCCAATGGGGGGTGTGGCGGTCCCGGCGATGAACCTGGTCCGGGCAAAGGGTTCGAAATAGATATTAGCGAGGCTCTGCCCAACATCGTCACTGACGAAGCGACCGGCGCCCGTTACATTTACCTGGAGGTGGAGGCTGTCAGCGGAGCATCTGAAAACGGATTTGAAGTGTGGGCTGGACCACGGCTCTACGTCAACAGCTCTCCAAGCGACGTCAACGCCCGTAATGTGCAAATTGCGAATAACCCAAGTAGCCATAGCTCTTTTGGCGTCACCGTTTTCGGACTGGGTCACCTGCCCATGAACTCCAACTTTGACAATCCGGTTGACATTCCCCTCATTTATGTGGGTCCAGAGTACGCCGGCACCTCCATCTTCGTCAGCAACTTCGATTCCGATGCCGGCGCGAAGCCTCCGGTCACCTTCTACTTCGATACCATTGCCGAAGCGGACTGGTCGATGATCTTTTCGCGTTCGGACCGCGACGATCCGGACGGCGTTAAGGCAGGCGTTCGCTGTATCATCGGCTCCTGCCAGACAAAATGGATTGATCCTCCATATGAAATCCGCGTCCCCACGCTGAGCGAAGATTGCACCGATCCCAACGACTCTAACCAACGGGACATCTGTACGCCATTCTACGGTGGGCGTCTGATCGCGCGTTACCAGGGTGGACAACACGATACGTACCACTGGAACATTTCACTCAGCGGCTTGCCCTACCTGATTAAGTGAGGTCATTATGGCAGATCCATCGCAACCAACATCCAGACGGCAGCCAGAAACAATTCGGAGACAGACAGGTCAAGGGTCCGTCGAATATGCCATCCTGCTGTTTCTCGTCGCCATCCTGCTCATTGCCATTATCGATGTTCTGGAACCGGCGATCGCCGATCTCTTTGACCGGTTCGCCACGGATGCGCCGCTGGCCCCGCCCAGCCTGGCCGGCTACACGCCGCCTGCCCCACCCACCATAACGCCGTCCATCACCCCCGGCCCATCGCCCACCAACACACCGACACCAACACCATCGAACACTTCACCCCCACCGACGGCCACCAATACCGCACCCCCGGCAACGGCCACCAGCACC
>CAZRTM010000080.1:0-9049 GCA_964602995.1 uncultured Ardenticatenaceae bacterium | reverse complement strand
CCCTGTTGCGCTGCCTCTCCCCCAATCTGCCCCAACGCCCACGCTGCGTGGCCGCGCACCAGCGGCTGCTCGTCGCCCAACAGGCGCAGCAAGGCCGGAACAGCCTCCGGGCTACCCCAATTTCCTGCCGCCACGCAGGCGTTGCGTACCAGACGGTGTCGCTTGATGCGCTTGATGGGGCTGTGCGCAAAGCGGCGCTTAAATGTTTCTACGTCCAGCGCCAGCAGCTCCAGCAGCGGCGGTGCGGCAGCGTCATAGCTGGCGGGCCGGAACACCATTTCCCCATCATAGCCCGCGAAGCGATTAAAGGGGCAAACCACCTGGCACACGTCACAGCCGTAGACCCAGTTGCCCATCAGCGGCCGCAGGTCATGCGGAATCCATTCCTTCAACTCAATCGTCAGATAGGAGATACAGCGGCGCGCGTCCAGCACGTAGGGCTGCGGGAAGGCATTGGTGGGGCAGGCGTCCAGGCAGCGATGACAGGAACCACAGCCGGGCATGGGACGTGGTTCGTCCTCCACCAGCGGCAGCGTGGTCAGCAGCTCGCCCAGGAAAAAGAAGGAGCCGCGCTGCGGCGCAATGAGCATCGTGTTCTTCCCGGTGAAGCCCAGCCCCGCACTCTCGGCGTGGTCCCGCTCCAGAATGGCGCCCGTATCCACATAGACCTTGTTCTGCACCTCCCCACCCGCCTGCGCCTGCAGCCAGCGCCCCAGCTCCTCCACACGCGGCGTCATCGCGTCATGATAATCGATGCCCCAGGCGTAATTCGAGATACGGCCCCGCGACGGGTCGTTGGCCACCTCCTCTGGCAGGCGCATCGTCTGGTAATCCAACGCCAGGCAAACAATGGTGCGCACGCCGGGCAGGATCACCTGCGGGTCGCGGCGGCGCACCACGCGGTCTGGCCGCGCCATGTAGCCCATCTTGCCCTGGTAGCCCATCTCAATCCAGCGCAGATAGGCATCCAGCCGCCGTCCCGGCTGCGCCGCCACCACCCCGGCCATGCTAAAGCCTAATTCACGCGCCTTTTCCTTCAGGCGCACCGTCACTTCTTCACGCTGCAAAACCTACTCCTATGGAGCGCCAGCATCCTGCCGGCAATACGGAGCGCCGGCATCCTGCCGGCCCCCCTGCTACCAGAGCTTGCCCTAAGATATCGAAGGAATGGCGGCGCTCCACCCATTTGGCCTTTCCTGATTTATGGTATAATGCTCCAATGTTATATTCCATCTTCATAAGCGGGAGATAAATGAGGCATGTTAGAAACAAACGTACAAGAGATGAAACGCGTCGATCTGATCACGGTCGCCGGTCGCGTGGACAGTAGCACGGCGCACGAGCTGGAGCAAGTGCTCGAAGAGCGCACCAAACACGGTCGTTATAACCTGGTGCTCGAAATGTCCGGCGTCACCTACCTCAGCAGTGCCGGGTTGCGCGCGCTGGTCTCCACACTGCGCAACTGCAAGAAGCGTGGCGGTGATGTACGTATTGCCAACCCTTCGCAACGAGTGCAGGAAGTAATGGAGCTGGCCGGACTGGATGTCCTCTTCGACACGTTTGACGACGTGACGGTGGCCGTTGGCAGTTACTAACGATGGCTACGCATAATAGCGAGCGCGTGTGGCGTGCCTCTATTTTGCCACACCTTCGTTCTCTTGCACGTCACATGGGCAATAAAAAGAGCATTACAGTTCGGGGACGTTATACAGAAATCAGGCAGGTTTGCGAATTCGTATCCGAAGGAGCCGCCCGCGCCGGGTTTGACGAAGACGCAATCTTCCAGGTTCAACTGGCATGTGACGAAGCGTGCACAAATATCATTGAGCACACTTACCGAGAAGAAGATGTAGGAGATATTACAGTCAGCTGGGAAATTGAAGGCAAGGCCTTTGTCATTACCATTACAGACAACGGCGAGCAGTTCAATCCACGCGACATCCCCCCGGCGCCCATCCCCCTTTCCCCGCTTGATGAGAACGAGTTCGAAATCAAAGAAGGTGGACTTGGCGTTTACTTCATGCGTAAGCTGATGGATAGTGTCAACTACTCTTACAAAAAGGGAAACGGCAACATTTTGACAATGAAGAAAAAGTTGCCCAAGAAACGCAATCAATGACTATCTGGAATCAAGCGCTCGCAAACGACACCTGGCTTATCGGTGTCAGCGGCCGGTTGGACCAGAATCAGACGCCCGATCTGGAAGCCGAGTTCAACACTCTGCTAGAAGCCGGTCACAACCGCATCATTGTTGACCTTTCCGAAGTTCATTACATTAACAGCGGCGGTTTGCGCTGCCTGGTCACCGCCTGGCGCAAGGCCAGGAAACAGGGAGGAAACGTCCTCCTCACCGGCCTGCGCGCTCGCGTGCAGGAAGTGTTTTCTATGGTCGGCTTCGATAAAGTCTTCGACGTCTACCCCAATCGCCAGGTAGCGTTGGAAGTCTGGCAGGCGCAAGAACAGTAAAGCGATTTGGCAGATCGCTGTACAACCTACCCGCCCCATTCGATTATCTCGCCCCGTCAACTGTTATGTTTGAGCCACTTTCCTATCAGGCTTCGCTAGTCGTTGCACTCCTCCTGCTGGGTCTGCTCCTCGCCGCCCTGCTGCTCTTTCTCGTGCGCCGCCGCTACAGAATGCAACGTTCCCTGATGATGGAGCGTGTTTCGGAACTCAAGACGTTGAGCCAGGCGGGCCGGGCACTGGTCGAAGCTCAATTAGACGTCGAGGCGCTGTGCGAGCTAATCGCAGCCGAATCAGAGCGAATTGTCGACACCCAAACCTTCCAGGTGGGCCTCTTCAGCGGGGACCTTTACGAAATCACCTACTGGTGCGAAGACGGCCAGCGCAAACCCCCGGCCACATTTGACCTGTCTCAGGATGGCGGCCTGGTCGGCTGGGTGCGTGACCACCGCCAACCATTGCTCATCGGCGATTTCAGCCAGGAGATGGAGCTGCTACCGGCACGGCCGCGTTATGTCAGCGAGCGGCCTTCGCGTTCCGGCATCTTCATCCCCCTCATCAGCGGCGACGAAACCCTGGGGCTTATCGCCGCGCAAAGCACTGAACCTCACCATTTCAGCCAGGGTGATCTGCGCCGGCTCTCCATCCTGGCCCACCAGGCCGGATCGGCCATCGCCAACGCCCGCCTCTATGAAGAAGAGCGCACCCGCGCTGCACACCTGGAACTGGTGGGTCAGATTGCGCAAAAGGTGAACGCCATCCAGGACCTCGACGAGCTATTTACCCAGGTCGTCACGCTCATACAGCAAACCTTTGGCTTCCACCCCGTCAACATTTTTGGCATCGATAGCCGCACCGGAGAAGCCGTCATCCAGGCCAGCAGCCTGCAGGGTGTTGAACCGGGAGAGGGGCGCTTTCAGCCAGGGCAGGGCCTCATCGGTACAGCAATAGCCACCCGCGAAACAATCGTTTCCAACCATACCGTGGAAGACGAACGTTTCATCATGACTTTTGACGAAGAGCTGGCGCTGGTCACCCGCGCCGAAATCGTCATTCCACTCATTGTCGACGACCAGCTCCTGGGCGTCCTCGACGTGCAGAGTACCGAACCCGGCGTCTTTCACACGCGCGAGCAAACTGTCCTGGAAGCGCTGGCCGCACAAATAGCCATTGCCATCCACAAAATACGGCAGTTCGCCGCCCAGCGAGAACAGGCCTGGGTCACCACGGCCCAGTTGCAGGTTGCCGACGCCATTCGCCAGAGCGCCAACCTCGAAGAGTTGCTGACGGCCATCACCCGGCTCACGCCTCTGCTGGTCGGTGTTGAACATTGCGCCATCCTCCTGTGGAACGACGACCTGGACCTCTATGAGGGTGCGGCGTCCCACGGCTTGCCGGCAGAGAGCGACCGTCACTTCCAGGGAATACAACTGGCCATTGGCGATTGGAGTCCGCTCGATGCCGTGCACGTGGGCATGACCCGGTTACAAACAGAGAAACGCGCTCCCTGGTTCACAGGACAACGACGCCAGCAGAAGGGCCTGGTGCTCTACCCCCTGGTTGCCAAGGGCCACATGGTCGGCGTCATGATCGTGGATCAGCCCCGCCAGCCACCGGATACCATCAAAGGCTATATTTCCGAGAATTTCTTCGACCGCCAGGACGAACTGCTGCGCAATATCGCCAACCAGTCTGCCCAGGCCATCGAAAGCGAGCAGCTACACATTGCCCAGCAGGAAGAAGCATGGGTCAATACCGCTCTGCTGCAGGTGGCCGAGGCCGTCAACAGCCTGATCGACCTCAACGAGATTCTGAACACCATTGTGCGCTTCGTGCCTTTGCTGGTTGGCGTCCGCTCCTGCATTGCCCTCATCTGGGACGAAGACACCGAAACCTTCTACGCTGGCCCCAGCTACGGCATCGACGAGATGGGGCGCGGCCTGATTGAATCGTTCGAAATCGCAGCGGCCGAGCTGCCTGAAATGGAGACGTTGGAACCGGACGCGCCGGGCGTCGCCAGCACCATTTATAAGATACAGCTACCCACCTGGCTGCATGACGTCATGGGCACTCCCTCAGCCAGTGTGCTGCCCCTCTACGCGCGCAGCAGCCTGGTCGGGGCGCTGCTGGTAGGACCATCCACCAATAATCGCCCGCTCGTGGGCCGCCGCCTCAGCATCCTCACCGGCATTGCCCAACAGGCAGCCATCGCCGTGGTCAACGACCACCTCTACCGCGAAGCAGCCGAACGCAACCGGCTGGAGCAAGAGCTGGACGTGGCGCGCCAGATTCAGGCCAGCTTCATCCCGCCCGGCAGCCCGCAAATTCCACACTGCTCCGTCTCCAGCTTCTGGCAGGCGGCGCGCCAGGTGAGCGGCGACTTCTATGACTTTCTGGAGCTGCCCGGCGGCAAGTGGGGCATCATCGTCGCCGACGTGGCCGACAAAGGCGTGCCCGCGGCGCTGTTTATGGCCCTCAGCCGTACCATCCTGCGCACCATCGCCTTCAGCCGCTACGATCCCGGCCCGGCGCTGGAGCGCGCCAATCGCATCATCTGGAACGATACCACCTCCGACCTCTTCGTCACTGCCTTCTACGCCATCTGGGACCCATCCACGCGCACCCTTTCCTACGCCAACGCGGGCCATAACCCGCCACTCCTTCTGCGCCAGAGCAGCAATTCGGAGCTGCTGCACGGTGAAGGCATTGCCCTCGGCGTGCTGGAACAGGTGCGCATCAGCCAACACTATACTCACTTGCAGGCTGGCGACGTGCTGCTAATCTACACAGACGGCGTGACCGAAGCGATGAACGAAGATTTCGATGAATTTGGACTGGAACGGCTGCGGCTCGCCGCCAAAAGCGCACTAGACAGCCCTGCCTCGCATATCATGGGCGCCATCACCGCCGCCATCGGCGACCATGCCGGTGACACCCCCCAATTCGACGACATCACACTCGTCGTCATGAAATGCGAGGAATAACCACCCACCCAACCATCAAACAAACTAACCAACTAACCAGGAGACCCCATGACCAACGACACCAACCACAACTCCGAGACCACTCTTCCCAAACGCGCCCCTTCCCCACCGCCTGGCCAGCGCACACAGGATGAGCAGCTCCTCGAACCCCCGCAGCGCCAGGTCATCCCCTTCCACGAGACCGATACCTGGCGCGTGCTGCGCATTATGGGCGAATTTGTCTCCGGCTTCGAGACTATGGCCGAAATCGGGCCTGCCATCACCATTTTCGGCTCCGCCCGCGTCAGAGCCGGACACCCGGAATATGAAGCTGCTGTCGAGACGGCGCGCCTGCTGGGTGAGGCGGGTTACGCCATCATCACCGGCGGTGGTCCCGGCATCATGGAAGCGGGCAACCGCGGCGCGCGCAGGGCCGGTGTACAGTCTATCGGGCTAAACATCGAGCTGCCGTTTGAGCAGGGTTCCAACCGCTTCGTCGATATCCCCATCGACTTCCACTACTTCTTCGTGCGCAAAACTATCTTCGTCAAATACGCCCAGGCCTACGTCATCTTCCCCGGCGGCTTTGGCACCATGGATGAGCTATTCGAATCCCTGACCCTGATCCAGACCGGCAAAATCCAGGACTTCCCCGTCATCCTCTTCGGCACGGAGTACTGGAGCGGCCTGCTCGATTGGCTGCGCGACACCATGCTGGCAGGGGGCAAAATCGCTCCGGAAGACCTCGATTTGCTAATGCTCACCGACTCCCCGGCCGAAGCACGCGACATGATTGTTGAAGCCTTAAAGGGCCAGAAACAGGAAAAGCGCCGCCGCCAGGAGGAGAAAGCCCGCGAAACCACACGCCGCGTCTATAAGACCGGCTACTCCCCTGAGTAATATCCTTCCGCAGGTCTGTTCATGGAGCGTTCCGCCGCTGCCACCACAGCCTGCGGGAGGGTCGCACTACCTTGCTGTTCTTTCAGCACATTATTTGTATAATCATTTCCGAACAAAGCATCATCTAAACTGCAATTCGTGTGGGGCCGGCGCGTGATAGTAGACCGGCTTTAAACGATAGGAAGAAGGACTGACGACCTCGATTATGACAAGGACGCTCCAGATTCGTGCTGCTGCTGGGACACACCCCGGTCAGGTTTATAAGCTCAATCAGGACAAAGTCTACGCCGCGGTCCGGTCAGCGGAGGACGGCAAGGCCATTGGCCTTTTCATCGTCGCCGATGGTATGGGTGGGCACCAGGCCGGAGAAATAGCCAGCCGGCTGGCTGTAGAAACCATCGTGCAGGAGCTTTCCTGGCTCCTGCAACCCGGTGATAGCGGGAACAGCCGTCCGGAATTTTCGTCCAATGACACCGCTGCCCCAGCGGCCGCTGCCCCGGCGGCCCAGCAATGGCGCCAGCGGCTGCGCGCGGCGGTGCAAGAGGCCAACCGCGCCATCACCACCTATGGCGAAGAAAATCCGGAAGACGCCGGCAACCTGGGCACCACCGTCACCTGCGTGCTCATCGTGGACGGCGTCGCCGCCATCGCCAACGTCGGCGACAGCCGCACCTATCTGGCGCGCGATGAGCAACTAAACCAGATTACGCAAGATCATTCCTACGTGGCCCAGCTCATCCGCGAAGGGCAAATAGCGCCCGAAGATATCTATACTCACCCGCGCCGCAACGTCATTACCCGTTCTTTGGGGCACCGCCTGGACGTTGAGATCGACGTCTGGAGCAAGGAGCTGCAGGCCGGGGACCGTTTGTTGCTTTGTAGCGACGGGCTTTGGGAGATGGTGCAGGAGCCTTCTGAAATTCTGAACACCCTGCTCGCCGCAGAAGCGCCAGAAGATACGGTCACTTCGTTAATCACAGCAGCCAACAGCAATGGGGGCGCGGACAACATCAGCGTCATCGTCATCCACATCGACGAAAGCTGACCCGCCCTGCCGCTGGCCGTGACTGAGACAACGGTTAAGGTCATCCCATCTCGTTACACCTTTTCCCACCTTCTGCATAAAATCACAGCTATGTCACTGAACTCACCTCTGCAGGCTATGGCAACAGCAGATCGCGTCGCTGTTGCCACAATGGCATAGACATAGATATGGGTGTACTCCGGGGAAGAAACTGGGTCATTTTAGTCGCGTTGGGTGTGTTGCTGCTTCTGCTGGCAGGCTGCCGCAATGCCGGCCCCGTAGCAATGGCCAATGTATCAGCCTCGCCTACTGCCGGGAGCGATGCGCTCCAACCAACCGCGACCCTGCCTCTTTCTGAACCGGCGGCAACGGCAACAGCGCCGCCCACCGCCACGGCGGAACCTACTGTGCCCCCAGCGCCGGTGATGCCCGAAGTCAGCGGCCCCTATGAGATGGCCGAAGCGCACTGCGGCATTCTGCTGCCCGTGGCCTACGGCTCTATACCTCAGACCCCAGATCCCGCCATCGTCAATGCCCCGGCACTGGATCTGCTGCCGCAAGAAATACGACCGGCCGTGAGCCACATGCTGCAATATCCTGCCAGCTTCTCGCTGGTGGCCTATGAGGTGGGGCGCGAAAGCGAGGGAATTTATCTGAACGCCGATGTGCCGCGCCCCCTGGCGTCGGTGGTCAAGGTCATCCACCTCGTGGCCTACGCCGAGGCTGTGCAAGAGGGCGTGCTCGACCCGCAAACCATCGTCCCTCTTGCGGAGCTTGAGCGCTACTATCTGCCCGGTTCCGACCTGCGCGCCCACGACTTTGCCCTCAACGCACTCGCCGCAGACGAACGCATCTTTGAAGACCCTCCCTCCATCCTGCTGGAAGATGTACCGCGCATGATGATGGAATACAGCTCCAATGCCGCTACCGACTACCTGCACATGCTGCTGGGGCAGGAGCGCATTGAGCAAACCGCCATTAACCTGGGGCTGACCAACCATAGCGCGCCCTGCCCTTTTCTCGGCCAATTCTTACTCATGGGCCGTAACGGCGACGGCGTCAATCTTGTGCAGCAGTTAATGGCCGATCCTCGCCGCTATAGCCAAGAGGTGCTCGACATCACCGTCCGCTACAGCAATGATCCCGCCTTCCGCGAACAATCTAACATCTGGCGCAGCCGCGACGACCGTCCTACCATTGAGGCCCAGAGCCTGTTCAGCGAGCACCTCAACGCCCACGGTACGGCCGCGCAATACGCCAACCTCATGGCCCAGATTGCCACCAACAACATGGGCCCCTGGGAACAGAGCGTCCGTATCCGTCGCTATATGGAGTGGCCCACCCACTTTGAAGCGAATCAGGAGAAGCTGGCCTGGCTGGGATACAAAGGCGGCTCGCTACCCGGCGTGCTGTCCGTCGTCTACTATGCCCAACCGTGGGACCGCGTGCAGCCGGTCGTCGTGGCCCTCTTCTTCCACGACCTGCCGCGCGAAACCTATCGCGATTGGCGGCGCTCCCTGCCCCACGACGAACTGGCCCGCTGGCTGCTGCGCGAGCGCGACGCCATTCCCCTGCTCAACACACTGCTGCAATAGCCCTGCATTTTGAACGCGCTGTGGCCGGTCTCTTCATGGGTGCTGTGGCCGGTCTATATTTGAGTCATATGACCTGCACCCCAGATATGGGTGTAGGTCATATG
>CAZRTM010000079.1:0-19318 GCA_964602995.1 uncultured Ardenticatenaceae bacterium | reverse complement strand
CGCGGCTACGTGGGGCTGGAAGTGCCCAACTCGCAAAAGGCGCTCGTTTCCCTGCGCGACGTGATGGAGTCGCCAGAGTTCCGCCGCCTCAAATCCCCGCTGCGCCTGGGTCTGGGACAAAACGTGTCGGGCCAGGCCATTTGCGCCGACCTGCTGAAGATGCCCCATCTGCTGATTGCGGGCGCTACCGGCGCCGGTAAGTCAGTCTGCGTCAACGGCATCATTGCCGGGTTGCTGCTGCAAAACACGCCGGAAGAGCTGCGCATGGTGATGGTGGACCCCAAGCGCGTGGAGCTGACCGGCTACAACGGCATTCCCCATCTGGTTGCGCCGGTCGTGGTCGATATGGAACGGGTCATCGGCACCCTGCAGTGGGCCTTGCGCGAAATGGACATGCGTTATAAGAAGCTGGCCGAAGTGGGCGCGCGCAACATCGCCGATTACAACAAGAAAATTCAGGGCGCCAACAAGCAGCGCATGCCTTACGTGGTCATCATCATCGACGAGCTGGCGGACCTGATGATGGTCTCCCCTGAGGACACCGAGCGCAGCATCACGCGCCTGGCACAGATGGCCCGCGCCACGGGCATCCACATGATTATCGCCACGCAGCGCCCCTCTGTGGACGTCGTCACCGGTCTGATTAAGGCCAACTTCCCCGCGCGCATCGCCTTCGCCGTGGCCTCTGGCACCGACAGCCGCGTCATCCTGGACACCACCGGGGCTGAACGGCTGCTGGGCCAGGGCGACATGCTCTTCCAAAGCCCGGACGCCGGCGCGCCTGTGCGCCTGCAAGGTAGCTTCGTCAGCGAAGCCGAGCTGAACCGCATCATCACCTACTGGCGAGGAGCGCGTCGCCGCCATCTGATCACCGAAAAGGACGCGCGCAAGGTGGACGGCGCGACAACTGCTCGGGAAACCTCCCCAGCCTCGCCCAGCGCTGCGGCGCAAACCACACAGCCCCGGCCGGAACCATCCACCACCGTGCCCCCGCCCACGCAGCAACCGCTGTGGGAGGACCTGCTTGAGGACGTTGTCCAAAAAGAGTCAGAATACGAAGACGAGCTGGTGCCCGAAGCCATCGCCCTGGTGCGCGACCTGGGCAAGGCATCGACCTCTCTGTTGCAGCGCCGCTTCCGCATCGGCTACACCCGCGCCGCGCGCATCATGGACGTGATGGAAGAGGAAGGCATCATCGGCCCGCCCACAGGCACCAGCAAAGCGCGCGAAGTGCTGCCCCCTGGCGACGTGCAAAATGAGGATGAAGGAGGCGAGGAGCAACCAGAGGAAGCAGAGGCTTAAACGGCGTTCCGCCACACAGGCCATGAAGAACAGTCGTCCCTATTTCCAGCTTCTCCTTTTGCTGGTCGTTGCTGCTTTGCTGGCCATTGCAGCCGCCGGCTGGAGAGCGCGCCCAGGGGCAGTTAAGACACCCCTTACCACGGCCACGGCTACCACCACAAACCCGGCTACCACCGCCAGCAACATCATTCTCTTCGTTGGCGATGGCATGGGGCCGGAACATGTACGGGCCACTCGCTACTTCCTCGGCCGTCCGTTGCTTTTCGAGCGTTTTCCTTACACAGGGACCATGACCACCCGTTCGATAGACGGTGTGACCGACTCAGCCGCGGCAGCAACGGCCATGGCAACCGGTCGCCGCGTCCATAATGACGTCATCAGCGTATCCCTGCCGGGCAGCGGGCAGGATTTATCAAGCGCGCTAGAAGCGTGGCAGGCCCAGGGCAAACCGGTGGGATTGGTCACCACGTCGTACATGACCGACGCCACCCCGGCAGCCTTTGGCGCTCATGAGTCCTGGCGTGACGACGTGGCAGCGATTGCCGCGGATTACCTGAATGGCACACGGCCAGAACTGCTGCTGGGTGGAGGAGGCCGCGGAATGACCCGCAGCGCAGCACTGGCTGCGGGCTACGTCGTAGTCACCAATACGGTCGCGCTGGAGTCGCTCAACCCCGCGCTCTTTTCGCACTTCTCGGGCCAGTTCGGAACAGGTGCGCTGCCGCCCATCAACCAGCGTCCTGCCACCCTCCCCACGCTGGCGCAGATGACAGAAACAGCGCTGGCTGTTTTGGGCGAGCGTGACGAGGGTTTCTTTTTGTTGGTGGAACAAGAAGCCAGTGACAGTTATAGCCATCGCAACCAGATTGAGCTTGTGGTAGAAGCCGTCGTCGAACTGGAAGAGGCCATTGATAGCGCGCAGCAATGGGCCGCTGAGGAGGACGACACTCTGATCCTTGTCGTCGCCGACCACGAGACAGGCGGCCTGACGGTGCTTCAGGACAACGGCCCAGGCCAAATTCCCAGTGTGCAGTGGGAAGGGAAAGAGCACACGGATAGTGCGGTCTCCCTCTACGCCACCGGCCCCGGCGCGGAACAGGCGCCATACGTAACCGAGAATATTCAGCTCTATCCTTTGCTGCTGCCACCGCCGTCAACGAGCCAGAATTGATGAATAGCGCCCCCGTGCCGGAAAAATTCCCCACTCCCCGTTCATTAAAGTAAATCGCGACAGAAAGTTGTTCGTTAACAACCCTGCTCCAACGGACCTCGTTTAACGGGCACGAGTTCGTTTGAGTAATAGCTTGTGTCCTCTCAGATTGAACCAGAATCCCCATCATGGGGAGACACCTCTGGAGGGAGGCAGCCTTTGGCGACGATATGCAGGTAGCTGAGAGGCGCAAGCAATAGGGCCAGAACAACCATCTGGCGCGGTTAAAAAATCGGATGGCGCTCGCCTCCGAATCCTCTTCCTCTTCCTACCCTCCTAAAAGAAAGACCGGCCCCCTCAACAGGCCGGTCTTTCCCCCTTTCACTAATAAGTTGCAACAGCGCGCGCTCTTGTCATCCTATACGACCCGTCATCCTGAACGAAGTGAAGGATCCCCACGTCGAGCCAGATGTTTCGTTTCACTCAACATGACGCATGCGTACTACTAGCGCTCGGCTTCCTCGTTCAGACCTGCTTTCAGAGCGCCGCCCTCGGCAATGTCGTCCAACAACTGATCAGCCTCATACTCCTCATCCAGAATGGCGTCCAGCGTATCGGCGGCATCGTCGTAGCCCAGCTCGCGGGCGTAGGCGCGCAGGCCGCCGTAGGTAGCAATCTCGTAATGCTCAGCCTTCTGCGCAGCGAGGATGAGGGCCACGTCACGCGCTGTGTTGGAGCCTTTCTCCTTCGTGACCTCGCTACCTTCCTCAATCAGGCCCTGCATTCCCTTGCACACCTTGTTGCCCGGGTTCTCGTCCAACTCGTCCAGGATTGAGCGCACCTTCTCGAGATGCCCTTGGGTCTGCCCCAGATGCTGCTCAAAAGCCTGTTGCAGCTCCGGCGTGGATGCTGCCTGGGCCATCTTGGGCAGGGCATCCACCAACTGCTTTTCTGCGCTATAAACATCTTTCAACTGATGTACATACACGTCATAAAGTGCCTGAAGTGCCATCGTCCAATTCTCCCTTTTTATCTCTTATAGCTAACAGTCCGATTCCGTATGGTGTGGGGAGTGACTCCCAGGCTCCAGCGCGCGGTGGTTCCGGGGCGCGTCATGACGCCGCCTTCAGCACAACAGGCACGCAGAGCGCGGCCACCTATTCAAAACTATACTGAAAAGGGAGAGCGATTTCCTGTGTCCGGTTACAGGAGAAGGGCATAAATTGAGATATAAGGGAGATGGATCAGAAGGGAGCGATTAGTGCCCGCCACAGCCACAGGCGCCGCCGCAACAGCCGCCGCCAGAAGCAACTGGCTGGCTGCCCTGCGCCGTCGCCGTGCCGCCGCCGGCCACAAAGCTGACCAACGCCAGCAGCTTATTCGTCCGTTCGCCGCCACACTGCGGGCAAATCGCCGGCGCACTGGCCTGGCTCATACGCCGTTCAACTTCAAAAACGGTTGCACACTCTTCACAGCGAAAGTCATAGCGGGGCATGGGGAATTCTCCAATAGCAAACTACCAATGATTTGTCGAATGATGAGTATAATAATAGCAAAGTTCTCCTCCGCCGCCATCGTTACCTCAAGATTTCTGCACACCTACTATATACTGGCTATAATCTAAGCACATGCCTGAGCACATAGACCTGTGTGAAAGGCCAACAGGAATACACTTCCAACCAGTAACAACAAACAGCGAAAGGCCTGCAGTCTGCGAACAACCATCATCGCACACACATTATGTAAAGCGATTTGGCAAATCGCTCTACAACTTCAGTTCAGGCCTTTCGTCAAAGCCATGGTGCTAAAATGATGAAATCTCCACAACAGATAGAGAAGGCATTACAACGGATTCTACCCCGCGTCAGCAAACCGGGTCGCTACACTGGGGGCGAGTACAACCAGGTAGTCAAGGATTGGGACGAGGTCGATTTCCGCGTTGCCCTGGCCTTCCCCGACATCTACGACATCGGCATGTCCAACCTGGGGCTGATGACGCTCTACGACATCGTCAACAAGCACCGCAACCTGCTGGCCGAGCGCGTCTTCGCGCCGTGGACCGACATGGAAGAGATAATGCGCGAGCGGGGCATACCCCTCTACTCGCTGGAGACCAAACACCCCATTCGCGACTTCGACATGCTGGGCATCAGCCTGCCCTACGAGCAGCTCTACACCAACGTGCTGAACATGCTGGACCTGGCCGGGATGCCCGTGCGCAGCGAAGATCGTGACGCCAGCTACCCGCTGGTCATCGCCGGCGGCCATGCCTGCTACAACCCGGAACCGGTATCGCCCTTCATCGACGTTTTCGTCATCGGCGAGGGGGAAGAGGCCATTCTGCGCATTGCCGGCGCCCTGCGCGCCACGCGCCACCTGGACCGCGAGAGCCAGTTGCGCCAGATTGCCCAGCTAGAAGGCTGTTACGTACCGCGCTTCTATGAGGTCGATTACAACGAGGACGGCACCATCGCCCGCATTTACCCTACCGTGCCTGAAGCGCCGCCCAAGGTGCTGAAGACAATCGTGCCCGTCATGCCGCCGCCGGTCACCGATTTTGTTATTCCCTACGTGGAAACGGTACACAACCGCGCCCCCATTGAGATTATGCGCGGCTGCACCCGCGGTTGCCGCTTCTGCCACGCCGGCATGGTCACGCGCCCGGTGCGCGAACGGCCGGTGGAAGAAGTGCTGGAAGCGATAGAGCAGGTGCTGGAAAAGACCGGCTACGAGGAGATTTCGCTGCTCTCCCTCTCCTCCAGCGACTACACGAACGTGCTGGAGCTGACCGAGCGCATTCAGGAACGGTTCGGCCACCTGGGCCTGAACATCACCCTGCCCTCCCTACGCACGGAGACGGTCTCCACGCAGCTCATGGACAACCTGGGCGACAACCGGCGCGGCGGCTTTACGCTGGCGCCGGAAGCGGCCACGGAGAAGATGCGCAACATCATCAACAAGTACGTCTCCGACGAAGAGCTGCTGGAGACAGCGCGCGAAATTTACCGCCGCGACTGGCGCACGATTAAGCTCTACTTCATGATTGGCCATCCCCAGGAGACGCTGGAAGACGTGCATGCCATCGCCGAGCTGTGCAAGACGGTGCTGCGCGAGGGGCGCAAGTTCCACGGCAAGAAGGCAAGCGTCAACGCCGGTGTCAGCACCTTCATCCCCAAGCCGCACACCCCGTTCCAGTGGGAGCCGATGGACACGCTAGAAAACATTCGCGCCAAGATTGAGCTGCTACAAAACGAAATGCGCATGCACGGCCTGCGCTTGCGCTGGAACGAGCCGTTGGAATCGATTTACGAAGGATTCCTGGCCCGTGGCGACCGTCGTATGGCCAACGTGCTGGAGCGCGCCTGGCGCAGCGGAGCAAAGTTCGACGCCTGGTACGAGTATTTCGACATGGACCAATGGCGCGAGGCGTTTGCGGCGGAGGGGCTGGAGATGGAGTTCTACACCCACCGCCGCCGCCCGGTTGACGAAATCTTCCCCTGGGAACACATCGACGTCGCCGTCACCCGCCGCTTCCTGACACAGGATTACCTGATGAGCCAGGAAGGCGAAACGCGCATCGACTGCCGCAACCAATGCTTTGCCTGCGGCATCCTGCCCAAGATGACAGACATCCGCCGCCAGACCCCAGCCGAAGCCTGGGAATGCCCCCCAGTCACCACCATCGCCGACCGCAAAAAACGACGCGGCGCGGTTATTCCAGTGGAGAGTGTGTCGGCGGGTTAGAGACTGGAGAATTGGAGATTGGAGACTGGAGATTGGGTTTTGCCACGAATTGCACGAATTTTACGAATTTTTTGGTTGGTTAGTTGGGTGGTTGGATAGAACGCCGCCCAACAAACTAACCAACTAACAAACTAACCAACCACCCAACCATCTGCGTCCATCCGCGTTCATCTGCGGCAAAATCTCTAATCTCTAATCTCTAATCTCCAATCTCCAGTCTCCAATCTCTAATTAACCGCATTCAACGCCTCTCCCCCTTTCAGCACCGCAATCACATTCTCCGCGGCCATGAGTGACATGCGGAGGCGGGTTTCTACGGTGGCGCTGCCGATGTGGGGGGCGAGAACGACGTGTTTGTGTAGGTGGGGGAGGTCAGGGTGCATCTCCGGTTCGTTTTCGAAGACGTCCAGGGCCGCGCCGGCGATGATCTCGTTTTGCAGGGCGGTGACCAGCGCCGCTTCATCGACGATGGGGCCGCGGGCGGTGTTGACCAGGATGGCTGTCGGCTTCATCAGCGCCAGCTCGCGCTCGCCGATCAGGTGGCGCGTTTCCTCCTCCAGGGGTAGGTGCAGGCTGACAAAATCGCTTTTCTGCAACAGCTCATCCAGCTCCACCCGTTGTGCCCCAAACTGTTGCTCCGCTTCCTCATGGCGGCTGCGGTTGTAATAGAGAACGGGCATACCAAACCCCAGCGCGCCGCGGCGGGCCATCGCGCTGCCAATGCGACCCATACCCACAATGCCCAGCGTCTTACCGTAAATGTCCAGACCCAGATGGGGTTGGAACAGCTCCCATCCCTCGTAGCGACCCTCGCGCATATAGATGTCCGCCTCCACCAGTCGCCGCGCGGCGGCCATCAGCAGCGCAAACGCCAGGTCGGCCGTCGTCTCCGTCAGCACGTCTGGCGTGTTGCTGACCACGATATCGCGCTCCGTTGCCGCCGCTACATCGACGTTGTTGTAGCCCACGGCGACGTTGGCGATTATCTCCAACTGCGGCGCGGCATCCATGAGCGCGGCGTCAACCTTATCCGTGAGCAGACACATTAATGCCCGCGCGCCTGAACCGGCCAGCCGCTGGGCCAGCTCTTCCGGCTCCAGCGCCACATCCTCTGCATTATGCTCATAACGCAAACCCGCTTCGTCAAAGCGGGCCAGTACGTCGTCAAACGTCTTGCGGCTGATGAAAATATCGACCATCTTCCTTCCTGCCAGAGGGACCACCGCAACGTCGCCTGGGGCACGAAAACAGCGCCTATCCCTCCAAAATCAATACCCCCCAGGTGCTGGGGTTATATAGCGTGCGCTCTGGAACGTTGGACATCATCACTTCCTGAATCGATGCCTCCGCCACGTCATTATCATTGGCGTTCAGGGCCAACCCCAGACGCATTCCCGGTTCCGGCGTCATCTCCAGGTCTGTCCAGGGAATGACCGCCTCCAGGCCATAGCCCTCTTCCGTCTTTCGTGCTGAGACCAGCACCTCGTTGCCGCCCGCCGCCACCAGGTCGCCAGAGTTGGTGCCACGGAAGCGAAATGCCTCCGGCGACAGCGTCTCAAAATCGCCCGCGGAGAGCATGATCTGGAAGTTGCCTTCCGTCAACACCGTCTCCGGCGGCGACTCAAGCGTGGTGTCGAACTGCATTTCCAGGCTATCCCCCAGAAAAACCGCGCTCCCCGTATCCTCCTGCACGTGAATGTCATCAACCACGGCAACTGCCACATAAAGGTTAGTCTCATCCCAGGCCAGCCGCCACCAGGCCATCGAATCTTCCACGCGGTTCCAGTCGCTACGGGAGAAAACCACATACTCCGAGCGCACCGGCGTGATACTGGCCCACTCCGCCAGGTCGCCATCGATGGTTGGCGCCGTTGTCCAACGCGGCGCTCGCACCACGCCTGGCTCAGCAGGCGCCTGGGTGGCTGTGGCCGTTGCTGTGGGCGCCACAGTCGCCGTGGCAGAGATTACAACCTCTGGCTCCATCGTCGTCGAGGCCCTTACCGTCGGTGTCGCCGGTTCTGTTGGCGTATTGTCCGGCGTATTGTCCGGCGTGGGGAGCGTCGCGGTCACGCTCGAGGCCAGGGTAGGCGTAACTTCCAGTTCAACACCGGAAGCCGTCGTCGTCCCGGTTGGCAAAACCACGCCCGCCACAGCGCCAGGCGTCTCTGTCAGGTTCAGCCCTCCCGGCAACGGCTCTTCTGTTCCTGTGGAACCAGAAAAAAGAGACTGCACAAATTCCGGCACAGGCCAGACGCCGGAAAGCAAAAGACCACAGGCGGTGAGGAGCAACACAATCAGCACGATCGTTAACAAACGGGAAGCCGGCTTTATCTGCGCGGGAGCTATGGGGGCTGCAGGCGCTGCCGAGCGTTGCTGGCTGCCTGTTAGCAGAGGAATGCCCTCAGCAGCATCCACGGCTGAAAGGGAGAGATCCTGACCTACCACGTCGTCAAGCGCTGCCAGCATCTGCCGCATCGTCTGGAACCTGGCCCAATTCTCCTGCGCCAGACTGCTTTGCAGCAGACGATGTACAGCTTCGGGGAGGTCCTTATAGGTGGTTTGCAGCAGCTCCAACGTTCGCGCCGGGTTCTCAGGAGGTGTCAGGCCCAGCAATAATTCATAGAGGATGGCCCCCAGAGAATAGACGTTACTGCGCGCATCCAGCAGCTTCCCTTCCCGCTGCTCAGGAGAGCGGTAAGCCAGCCATTGCTTCGGCTCCTTCTCCGGCAAAGGGGTGTTCAGGCCCATCAACACGAGTTGGCCCTCGATGGAAATGGCCACGTTGTCCAGGCGCAAATCATTGTGTACCAGGCCCATCTGCAAAGCGGCAGCCAGGCCTCCGCCCAGCACCGCCGTCATCGACAACGCCTCTTCAATAAACGCCGCCTTATCTGCTGACGAGGCCTCGTCCTCCGCAGAGGCGCCTTCAGCCGACAAGGCCTCTTCGCGTTGCCTCAGATAGCTGCGCAGCGTCGTCTGGATGATGAAATCCATCACCACATACAGCTCCCCTTTCTCGGTTACGCCCACCTCAATGATGCGCGCGATAGCGGGGTGCCGCAGCCCTTGCGTCCGGCGCTGCGCCTGCCGGAATGCGGCCAACGTCTCGCTGCGCGGCGGATAGGCTTTGGAGGAGAAGATCTGAATGGTGACCGGATCTGCCTGTTCGGTGTCGTAGGCCAGGTAAAGATCGGATACCGAATCGCCAGATGCGTAACGCTCCAGCCGGTAGCGCCCGATCGACTGCCCCACGCGCTCCTTTCCCTTCGTTTCTGTGATCATCGGTGTAGGTTAACTACCTGGTTATGCTTCCTGTGTGCGCATCTATTAACCGTGGCTGACAGGCGCCCGATGCTGGTTCGCCCACCCCACAACGGCTCGGGGGAAATCTACTCCAAGGGAGACCTACTCCAAGGGAGGCCTACTCCAAGGGAGACCTACTCCAACAGCATTGTTCCCCATGTGGCCGGATTGGTCAATGTTCTGCCCGGGACGTGCGACATCATCACTTCCTGCCGCGCCGTGCCGGAGCTGTCATTATCGTTGGCGTTCAGCGCCACTCCCAGCCGCAGGCCGCTGCTGGGGGTCACGTTCACATCCCGCCAGGGAATGGCGGCCTCCAGGTGATACCCATCGTCTGTCTGCCGCGCCGCGACACGCACGCTATGCCCTGGCGCTTCAGGCACATCACCACGCTCGTTACCCCGAAAACGCACGGCCGACGGCGCGCGCCCTTCAAAGTCGCCCGGCGACAGAATAAACTGGAACGTGGCCGGATTCACTCGTTGTGCATTGCGCTCTGGCGCCGTATCGATCTGAATTTCCACGCTGTCGCCCCGGAATATTTGTGTGCCACTCTGCGTCTGAACGTGAATGTCGTCAATGACCTGCACCAGCAAATAGAGGTTATCCGCATCCCATGCCAACCGCCATTCTGCCTGCAAATCGTTCGTGCCGTCCCAATCCTCCATGGCAAATACGCGGAATGCTGACGTTACGGATGGCGTCGATGGCCAGTCACTATCCGACCCATCAATCTGCAGTGCGCCGGATACCTGTGCAACGCGTACCACGTCTAACTCTACACCAGAATTGGCTTCGCTGTCTAGTGTTGACGTCGCGGCCGGCGCCGGCTCATCCCCATCGCCCGCGTCCTCCCCCTCCGGCGCTTCTTCATCCGGCGCTTCCCCATCCGGCTCAGATTCAGCCTCTCGGGTGGCTGCCTCAGCTTCTGCCCCCTCCAGTGTGGGCACCGCTGGCGGCGAGGCCACTTGTGAGCCTGCCAGAACGGGCTCCAGGAAGAAATACCCGGCAGCAGCACAGGCTGCCAGAGCACAGAAGGCAATTAAACCGCCGATGAGAAAAAAGAGCCAGGGGCTGCTACCCTGTGGCTCCTCAGGATAAAGGTTTGGGGTCTGATAATGATGGTCTGAGCGTGCCATAGGCGCCGGTTCCAAACTCTCTCTGTAAATTGAGCGCAAGCTGGCCGGACGTACCAGGACAGCACACCAAAGCCAGCGGGTTGCTTAGGGCGCCATTATAACAGTTATTTCATGATAACGTTTATTTCATAATAAGGTCTATTTCGTAATAACGTCTGCCCGTTTTGTCACCCTGCTTCGATGGCATATAATTCACGCGATGAGTAGACCCCGCCCGTTTTTCGTAACGATCACCTCCGCTGGGGTTTTTCTTTTAGGGATGTGGAACGCCTGGCGCGCACTGCTCTTGCTGCAGGAGAGCAATCTCTTGAGGCAGTTGGACGTCACACTCAACCCGTTCGTCCGCTCCACCATGGCCCTTATCTGGTCTTTTTTGTTTTTGTCACTCGCTGTGGCCCTGTGGCAACGAAGGGCCATCGTGCGTCGCCTGCTGCCCCTGTCCTTGCTGCTCTATGCGGCTTACCATATGTTGCTGCTGGCCTTTTTCATTAAAGCGCCGTCAGCGCGCCAGGGCTGGCAGGCTTCAGCCGCCCTACATGTGGCAGCAATCGTGTGGACAACGTGGGTTGTGCGCCGTCCAGCCTACCATTCATACTGGCGCCAGACAGAAAATCAGGCGAAGAATACCTATCCCTTGTCACCGTTTACACCAACACAAAGAGGAGACGATGGCGAATCCAAAAATTGAGCAACTGCACCGCCTACGAGAACAATCCCAGCAAGGCGGTGGCCCGGCACGGGTGAAAAGACAACGCGAAAAAGGGAAAATGACCGCTCGCGAACGCATCGATCTGCTGCTGGACAAAGGCTCCTTCCGCGAAATAGATGCCTTTGTCGTCCACCGCGAAACTAATTTCGGTATGGACAAACAGAAGCACCTCGGCGACAGCGTCGTGACCGGTTGGGGCACCATCGACGGCCGCCTGGTCTACGTCTTCAGTCAGGACTTCACCGTCTTTGGCGGCAGCCTGAGCCAGGTACATGCGCAGAAGGTTTGCAAAATTATGGATATGGCGATGAAGAACGGCGCGCCTGTCATCGGCATCAACGACTCAGGCGGCGCTCGTATCCAGGAGGGGGTCGATAGCCTGGGCGGCTACGCCGATATTTTCCTGCGCAATACGATGGCCTCGGGCGCCATCCCACAAATCAGCGCCATCATGGGGCCGTGCGCCGGCGGCGCTGTCTACTCCCCCGCGCTCACCGACTTTATCTTCATGGTCAAAGACACCAGCCACATGTTCATCACCGGCCCCGACGTGGTCAAGACCGTCACCGGCGAAGAAGTGACCTTCGAAGAGCTGGGTGGGGCCATGACCCACAACAGCAAGAGCGGCGTGGCGCACATGGCAGCCAATTCCGAAGCCGATTGCCTCTACCTGATTCGCGAGCTTTTCAGCTATCTGCCTTCCAACAACATGGAAGACCCCCCCTTCAAAGCGACCCGCGACGATGCCTTGCGCACCGAGGCCAGCCTGGACACGCTGGTGCCCGATAATCCTAACAAACCATACGATATCAAAGACGTTATCCACCTCATCGTCGATGATGGAGAATTTTTCGAAATCCACGAGCATTATGCCCAGAATATCGTCGTCGGCTTTGCCCGGCTCGGTGGCTACAGCGTAGGAATCATAGCCAACCAGCCGATGGTGCTCGCCGGCGTATTGGACATCAACGCCAGCGAGAAAGCCGCTCGCTTCGTCCGTTTCTGTGACTGCTTCAATATCCCGCTCATCGTCTTTGAGGACGTTCCCGGCTTTTTGCCCGGGCTGGATCAGGAGCACGGCGGCATCATTCGCCACGGAGCAAAACTGCTCTACGCCTTCTGCGAAGCGACAGTGCCCAAACTCACGGTGGTCACGCGCAAGGCGTATGGCGGCGCTTACTGCGTGATGAACAGCAAGCACATTCGCGCCGACCTGAACCTGGCCTGGCCCACGGCCGAAATCGCCGTCATGGGGCCAGAAGGGGCGGTCAACATCATCTTCCGCCGCCAACTGGCCGAAGCGGAGGATCCGGAACAGCGCCGGGCGGAGCTGGTTGAAGAGTATCGCGAGCGATTCGCCAACCCCTATACAGCAGCCCAACGCGGCTATATTGATGATGTCATCGAGCCGCGCGAAACGCGCCCGCGCCTGATCAATGCCCTGTACATGCTACAGAACAAACGAGATAATAACCCGCCAAAGAAGCACGGGAACATTCCGCTGTAAGCAAAAAACGGGGCCACTATAGAGTTCAGCGCAGACGCACCGACCCCCGTATGGGACAACGGAGCAAGAAACTAACGATGGGTTATGAAAGCCTTCTGACACAAAAATTTGATACAGTCCTCATCGCCAATCGCGGCGAGATTGCCGTGCGCATCCAACGCGCCTGCCACAAGCTGGGGCTGAAGACAGTCGCCCTCTACTCCGATGCAGACCGCAACTCGCTGCACGTCCGTTATGCCGACGAGGCGTATCACATCGGCCCCTCTCCCGCCAGCCAGAGCTACCTCGACATCGAGAAGATCCTCGACGTGGCCCGGCGCTCTGGCGCGGAAGCAATTCACCCCGGCTATGGCTTCCTGGCCGAGCGCGCCGAATTTGCCCAGGCCTGCTACGATGCCGGCCTGGTCTTCATCGGCCCACCGCCGCCGGCCATTGCCGCCATGGGCGATAAACAGAAAGCGCGACAGATCGTCAGCGCCGCCGGTGTGCCCATTGTCCCCGGCACTGAGCCGGGGCTAAGCGATGAGGAGATTATCGCCGCGGCCGACAGGGTAGGCTTCCCCCTGTTGGTCAAAGCGGCGGCCGGTGGCGGCGGCAAGGGCATGCGGCCCGTGTACAGCCCTGAGGAGCTGCCCAACGCGCTGCAGGCGGCTCGCCGCGAGGCCAAAGCAGCGTTTGGAGACGGCACGGTCTATCTGGAGAAGATGATCAACGACGCCCGGCACATCGAAATTCAGGTGTTGGCCGATACCTTTGGCAACGTCATCCACCTTGGAGAGCGCGAATGTTCCTTGCAGCGCCGCCACCAGAAGGTCATCGAAGAAGCGCCTTCGTTCATCGTCGATGACGATTTGCGGCAAAGGATGGGCGATGTCGCCGTCGCTGCTGCGCGTGCTGTCGATTACGTCAACGCCGGCACCATCGAGTTCCTGGTGGACCGCGACAAGAATTTCTATTTCCTGGAGATGAATACTCGCGTTCAGGTGGAACATCCGGTGACGGAGCTGGTGACCGGCATCGACATTGTGCAGGAGCAGCTACGCATTGCGCGTGGGCGCAAATTGCGCTTCAGGCAAGAGCAGGTGCAGATGAAAGGCTGGGCCATCGAGTGCCGCATTAACGCCGAAGACCCCTACCACAACTTCCTGCCCTCGACCGGCCCCATCACCGCCATGACCCTGCCCACCGGGCCTGGCATCCGCGTTGATACAGGCATCTACGAGGGGTATGAAATAACGCCCTACTACGATTCCATGATTAGCAAATTGATTTGCTATGGCGAAACGCGAGGGGAGGCAATTTTGCGCATGCGCCGCGCGCTTGAGGAATATCGTATTATGGGAGTGAAAACGAACATTCCCTTCCACCAACATATGATGGAGAGCCACCGCTTCCTCTCGGGCCAATTCGATACGCAGTTCGTGGAGGAACGGTTCAGCATGAGCGAGCGCGAGCTTCACGACGAGCTGGAAGCGGCTATTTTCGCTACCCTGGTTGCGCACCGGCGCAGTCAACGGGCCAGCCAGATCGTTGCTCCCGGCGGGCGGGATACGAGCAATTGGAAGTGGTATTCGCGCTGGGAACGGCTGCGGCGATAAATTATTAAACTTTGCACTGGGACTGACATGAAATACATCACGAGCGTAAACGGCCGCGAATATATCATTGAAATCGACCAGGAAAATGAGATCACGGTTGATGGCCAGAAGCACAACATTGACTTCCAACAGCTTGCTGTCGAGGGTTCTCTTTCGCTGCTCATCGACCAGCGCTCGCTTGAGGCCATCGTCGATGAACGTGATGACGCCTGGGAAGTCCTGCTACACGGCGAGCTGTACACAGTGAAGGTACAGGATGAACGCAGTTACCGGCTGGCCCAGGCCCGAGGCCAGTTGCAGGAAGACAGCGAAACGGTCGTCATCCGTTCGCCAATGCCCGGGCTTATCCTCGACGTGCTGGCCGAAGAAGGCCGCCGTGTGAAAAAGGGCGAGAAGGTTGTTATCCTGGAGTCGATGAAGATGGAAAATGAGCTGCTGGCCTCGCGAGACGGCGTCGTGACCCGCGTACACATAGAGAAAGGGGCCAGCGTTGAGAAGAACCAGGAGCTGGTGACCATCAGCGATGGCGAGGAGCCAGAGTGAGCAAGACGCCCCATACGCAGCTTGAGGTCGAGGTCAAATTCTACGTCCCTGACCTCGACCGCCTGCGGCAACGCCTGGAAGCAGCCGGCGCCCAACGAGTGAAACCGCGCCTCTTCGAGAGGAATGTGCGCTTTGACGACGCCTCAGAACGTCTGCGCCAGAGAGGGCAACTGTTGCGGTTGCGCCAGGACGACGGCGCTCGCCTGACCTTTAAAGGGATGGCTGCTGAGGACCGGCACTCACAGGCCAAGGTGCGTGAGGAGCTGGAAATAGAAATCAGTGATTTCGAAGTGGCCGCCACCATCCTGGAGCGCCTTGGCTTCGCGCCGCGACAGGTTTATGAGAAATATCGCGAAACATTCCAGCTTGGTGCGGTGGAGGTTGTGCTGGACGAAATGCCCTTTGGCAACTTTGTGGAGCTGGAAGGGGATGAGGCCGAGCTTAAGCAGGCGGCAAAACAGTTGGAGCTTGATTGGGAGCAGCGTATTCTGGATAATTACCTGTTGCTGATGGCCCGTCTCAAGCGCCATCACAATCTCCCCTTTGACGACCTTACCTTCGAGAATTTTGCCGGTTCAGATATCAGCATTGCCGGTATACTATAACTTAAACCGCTTTCTGCCGGTTGAACCAGAATCCGTATGAAGTTACTTCACTATCTGCTACTCGTATCGATCATTGCCTCGCTGCTTGCCCTGCCTGCAGCGCCGGTCCAGGCCCAGGAAGGGCAGGAGACACCACCTGTTCAGGAGACTCCCCAGCCAGAGCCAACGGCAGAGGGCGATGGCGAGCCAGGCGTGCCCCGGATACACGTGGTGCAGGAAGGGGAAAACCTGACCAGCATCGCCGCGCAATATGAAATCTCGGTGCAGGAGCTACAGCTAGTCAACGGTCTGGACGAAGATGACATCATCTTCCCCGGCCAGCAGCTAACCATTCCGGGCGCCACTGGCGACGTGGTTGCCACCACCTATACAGTCCAGGCTGGCGACACGCTGGCCTCCATCGCTGCCCGCTTCAACACCACCGAGGCCGCGATTGCCGAAAGCAATCGCCTGGTGAGCAGCGCCAATCTCTACGCCGGGCAGGTGCTCTCCGTCATCAGCAGAACAGGCAGCGCCGAGAGCCGGCCCATCACCGGCACCCTCCACTACGTGCAGCCGGGCGAAACCCTATTGATGGTGGCCGCCCGTTATGGCGTGACCACAGAAATCATCGCCGCGCTCAATGACCTCTCACAGCCGCCGCGCATTTTCCCCGGAATGCGCCTGCGTCTGCCCAACCTGCGGCCGCTCGATGAGGAGCCAGAGCAATTCCACTTTCTGCCGGGAAGCTGGCAGACGATTCAGTTAGGCCCCATGCCAGTGCGGCAGGGAAACACCATCAGCATCTATGTGGAGAACGTGCTGGAGGGCACACCCAGTGGTGAGTTTGCGGGCCAGCCGCTGAAATTCGCTCCTTATGAAGAGGGCCATGTGGCGCTGGTTGGCCTTGATGCACTCACCGAGCCGGGCCTCTACCCCCTTTCTCTCACAGGCTCCGGCGCGGAGGAATGGTGGCCCTTTGAACAGGACGTTCAAGTCAGCAGCAGCAACTTCATGACCCAGACTGTGAACGTACCGGAGGAGCTGGCCCCATTGCTAGCGCCCGAGGTGCGCGCCGAAGAAGACCGGTTCCTCGGTACCTATTACTCCCAATTTACGCCGGAGAAGCGCTGGGATGGGCTATTCCAGACGCCCGTCACCAATACTGTGGTCACCGCTCAATATGGCGTCTTGCGCTCCTACAACGGCGGTCCCTATGATATTTTCCACAGCGGTGTGGATTACGGCGGCTCCACCGGCACGGCCATTATGGCCCCAGCCGCGGGCACGGTCGTCTACACCGGCACCGTCGATCTGCGCGGTAACACAGTGATTGTGAACCACGGGCTGGGCGTCCATTCCGGCTATTACCACCTCTCTGAAATTGAGGTCAACGTCGGCGATGTCGTCGAGCCTGGCCAGGTCATCGGCTTTGGGGGTTCAACGGGCCTTTCCACCGGTCCCCACTTGCACTGGGAGCTGCGCATTCACGACGTACCGGTCAACGGTGTGCAATGGACTGAGACGCCGTTCCCCTGAATTGGCAACTCTTCTGGCACATTGGTATAATTTTACGTTGCATCATTCTCAAAAACATAGATTGCAAGGTTCAGGATTCCTCATGAACAGGAGCTTTTCGTTGTGATCCAATCCCAAACTCAGACCCAATCGTACTGGGTATCAAAGTTTGACCTCACTGAGTCGGATATCGAACAACTCTATAACCATTTCCTCGAAACCGAACGGCCACAGACCACTGAACAACTGGCTCTGGTCGTCATTGAACACCGCGTTGCCAGGGAAAAGAACGAGATCAAACAGCGCCTCGCAGGCCGCTCTGTCTACCAGCCTAAGGAAAGCTATGCAGTGGGCGACGAGTTAGTCTTCCCGGCGCTCAGTTTTGCTTACGGCACCGTGACCGGCATCCGCGACGGCAGCAACCCCGAAGCCGGAGAATTCAAGGTCATCCAGGTCGAAATCGACGGCAAAGAACGAGAGTTTGCCTCCGAACTGGAAGTCATGCATGCTCTCAATCAAGAAAACGGCACCATCTTCGAAGCGCTGGAGATGAGCAGCGCCGAAGATTTGCATGAGCTATACGGCGAAGATGTGGCCAGGACAATTGAAGAGCGGCTGGAGGACAGAGAAGGTTTCATTCGGCTTGGTGGCCGGTGGTTCCTGAAGGGACTGCTGACCGAAGTAAACGTCGGACACCTCAATCTGGCCGAAGCTGTGCTGGAAATTAACGATGGTGGCCCTCTGCCGCCTGAAGAGATTTTGCCGCACCTTGATCTGGACGATGATACCCCGCAGGAGACACAGGCCTTTTCGCTGAACTACGCGCTGCTCAACGACAACCGTTTCGACGAAGTGGGGCCTCGTGGCAAAGTGTTCTGGTATCTGCGCCGCATGGAACCACCGCGCGTACGAGAGACGCCTGAGCGCCTGGTGTACGACCCGATTCCTTACGACGAAAGCGCCCTGACGCCAGATCTGAAGCTCCTTGTTCGGGAACTGGACGATGAGTGGTCCGATCTAGAAGAGATAACGCGTGCACAGACCGCTGTACTGAGCCTCATCTACCCGCACCGCTGGGCCGGCACGCTGCCGCTCAGCGCCCGCACGCGCTCCTTGTTCCCGTCCAGTCGCTCCAAGCGGCAGCAAATCCGTTTCATCGATGAGCAAAGCGGCGACGAAATGATCGGCTGGGTTGTGCAGGAACAGCGGTATGTGTACGGCCTGGAAGAATGGTATGCTGAACATGAAATCCCAATCGGTGGTTTCATCAGCCTGCGCCCCGGTGACGAGCCGGGTACCATTTTGGTAGATTACGATCGTCGCCGTGGTCAGCGCGAATGGGTACGTCTGGCTCACGTTGAAGATAACCAGATCAAATTTGAGCTGGACCGGCGTACGATTGCCTGTGGCTATGACGACCTGATGATTGTGGGCACCGATTTCGTGTCGGCCGTCGATGCCCTCTGGCGGCGGGCTGTCGCCAATGACCGTACCGTCGCCTCGTTGCTGCGCGAAATCTTCCCTGAACTGGCCGATTTGAACCCGCAGCGCACCGTTCACGCCAAGACATTGTACAGCGCCATTAACATGTTGCGCCGCATGCCGCCCGAGCCGCTCTTCGCCGAACTGGTGAGCAACCCGGCCTTCGTGCCCGTCGGCGACCACTACTGGCAATATGACCCTTCCAAAGGGTGAGATGTTAACTACGTCACAGGATTGAGATACGCCACAGACTGAGATAGGAAGAAAGGAGAAACGTTGACGAAGCGCCCGCGTCCCAAGCTCAAAACGCCCGTATTAAAGCGTCCCACAGAGGACACGCGATTCTATATCGATTACGATTGGTGGGACCGTTCGAACCTTGACCTGAAAACATATCTATATTCAAAGCTGGACATTGGCGAAGATTTGTCCCTGGATACCGAGATGGATAGGGTCGATCTGATCGATGCTCAAACGGGCGAGGTCCATCAGGTCGATGGATTCCAGTATGTGTTACAGACTTATTTCAGCCGTCTCCCACAAGATTTCGCCCAACGGGCTTCTCTGGTAGACGCTACCTTTTTTGTGCTGTTAGCCAATGCCAACCAGCCGATGACGGCTAAAGAGATCGCCAACCGGCTCAATCGCTCCACCGAGGTCGTGCTGCGCACCCTGGGTGGCCCCCGCGTCTATCAGGGCATCCGGCCCATATTCAATGATGAGGAATGATCAGGGGTGA